>NZ_JBFAJW010000008.1:0-479856 GCF_040655395.1 Nocardia sp. NPDC050435 | reverse complement strand
CGGGCGGCGGGTTTATGGGTTTCCCTCGCTCCCCACCCCACCCCCACCCGCCGCCCGGGCCGCTGTATCCCCCCGGGGGTTTGTGGCGCCCCCCCCCCCCCCCCCCACAACCACCAGATCGAAACTGGAATCGGGCGCAGCGGATTTCGCCACCGCCTATCGGCACCACGAACCCTCTCCCCCTGCGAAAAACTATCGCTGGCCTGCGATCCGGCATAGGTCCAGGTTCCACGGAGCCCATCGAGTGGAGTTCGCGAATTCGCAACCCGGCTCTCATCTCCGCGTGCCACACATGTGTCATGAAATACGGTGTACCGGCCGGACCGGAAATCAAGGGCGGCACAGTACTGTTCACCGGCTTGCCGAGCGCGGGGAAATCCACTCTCGCGCTGGCCACCCGCGCCCTGCTGACCGAGAACCGCCACGCCGCGGAGGTGCTGGACGGTGATGACGTCCGCAGCCGCTTCTGGCCCGAACTGGGGCTCTCGCGCGCCGACCGGGCGCAGAACCTTGACCGCATCGGCGGGATCGCGACGCTGCTGGCCGGGCACGGGGTGATCGTCTTGGTCGCGGCGATCGCGCCGTTCGCCGACGATCGGGAACGCATGCGCGCACGGCACCTCGGGGTCGGCCTCGAGCTGCTGGAGGTGCATCTGGCGACTCCGCCGGACGTGTGCCGGTTCCGCGATGTCAAAGGGCTGTATGCCCGCCACGATCGCGGCGAATTGACCGGGCTCACCGGCGTCGACGCCGGGTACGAGACGCCGCGGCGGCCGCATCTGCGCCTGGACACCTCCGCGGAGACCGTGGCCGAATCCGCCCGCCGGGTTGTGGCGCTGCTCGCCGCGCACGAACTGGTGGCCGCCCAGCCCGTCCCGGAGCGCTGACCGTGCGCCGCCTGATTCCGGACCCCGTCTTCGTCCTGTCCCCGCCCCGCTCCGGGTCGACGCTGCTGCGCTCCGTCCTCGACAGCCACTCCCGGATACACGCGCCGCACGAGCTGCATCTGACGCTGCTCGCCGTCGAGAAAAGGAGCTGGGCGGCAGGCGAACACAGTGACCGTTACGCGAGCATCGCGCTCGGCGAAATCGGCCTGACCCTCGCCGAGGCCGAACATCTGCTGTGGGATCGCGTTCTGCACCACGAACTGACCCGCAGCGGGAAACAGCTCATCGTGAACAAGACCACCGACAACGTATTGAACTGGCGACGCATCGCGGAGTGCTGGCCGGGCGCCCGCTACCTGTTCCTGTTCCGGAATCCCGCGCACATCGCGGATTCGCTCGCCCGCGCGTGGGCGCACCGGCCCGATATCGATACCGTCGCGCGCACCAAGATGTTCGTCACCGCCATGGACGCGGCGCGCGCCGCCCTGCCCGGCCACGACATCCGATACGAGGACCTGACCGCGCGGCCCGAGACCACGGTGCGGGCGCTGTGCGAATTCCTCGGCGTGCCATGGGAACCGGACATGCTCGAGTACGGTCGCTTCGATCACGGAACCTATGTGCGTGGCATCGGGGACTGGAGTGACACCATTCGCTCGGGCGTGATCCAGCCACCGCGCCCGGCTCCCGTCGCGGTGTCCGAGGAACTGCGCTCCGCGTGCGCCGCATGGGGCTATCTCAAGCAAGCGACGCGGTAACCCGGCCGGAGCCTTTGGGCCGCAACAGAATTCACCGGGCAGGCGTCGGCAGCCGGTGCCCCCGATCGTCGAGCAGGTTCTCGGCCAGCTGCTGTTGGGTCGCCTGGTCGAGGCCGGCCCGGGTCGCCCACACGCCGGGGCCGCCGTACTCGGTGTCGAGGTGGGTCAGGAACTGGCGCATGGTGGTCGCGTCGGCGGCGAAGACCCAGTCGGGGAGCCGGTCGTCGGCGCCCGGTCGAGCGGCGCGGCCCCCACGAGCCCGCAGCGCGGCGATGTTCGGGGTGGTGGCCGCGTAGTCGGCGATGATGTCGTCCGCGCGCACCCCGGCGACCGCGAGCAGCAGGGCGATCACCACTCCGGTGCGGTCCTTGCCGGCCGCGCAGTGGATCAGCGCGGGCATCTGCCCGGGGGCGGCGAGCAGGTGCAGCACGGCCGCGATGTTCTCGCTGCTGTGCGCGAGATATTCGCAGTACCGGTCGAACATGTTCCCGTCGAGCGCGACCTCGGTGAGGTCGAGGCGGACCCGGTCGGCGCCGTAGACGTGCAGGTTGCGATAGTCGGCGACGGCGTCGACCACGGCCCCCGTACCGTCGGTGACGATCTCGCCCGGTGCGCGCAGGTCGACAATCGTGCGAAGTCCGCAGTCGGTCAGCAGGAACGCCACGTCCCCGGCGTCCAGCCCGGTCAGCAGGTCCGACCGCAGCACCCGCAGGCGGCGCACCCGCCGCCCGTCCAGGGTGCGCAACCCGCCCAGATCCCGCGCGTTCACCGCACCGCGCAACGGCAATTCCCGGCCCATCGAAGAACTCACACCGTCGGTCATCACAATCCCCGTTCTCATGTTTGCCACACCTACTCGCACGCTCGTCAACGGTATTCGCTACCGCGCGCTGACAATTCCGAAATCCGCTCTCTCCGAATGCGACTCAGACTGTTTCAGAAGATCAGGGCACTGACAACGCCGGTTCGATCGCGAAATTCGATGGACAGATCGAAAGTTTCGATGCGAGTCGGCGACCGCGGCTCCCCTCGATACCTTCGGCACGGAAACTTCCCGTGTCGAAAGGTATGTCGAATGCACCTCACCATCGTCGGAAATCGAGCCGGGATGCCCGCCGACGGCGCTGCCAGTTCGGGCTATCTGGTCGAAACCGGCCGGTCGAGAATTCTGCTCGACTGTGGTCCCGGAATCGCGGTGCTGCTCGGCAACTACCTGCACGCGAGCCTGCTCGACGCGGTGGTCATCAGCCACCTGCACCTGGATCACTGCTACGACGTCCTGCCCATCGGCAAGCAGGCGATGCGCAGAGCCCCCGACGCCCCGGACCGCCGGATCAAGCTGTTCGTGCCGAAAGGCGCTCGCGCGAAACTGGATCAACTCGCCGCGCTGTTCCCGGTGCGGACCATGCCCGACCTGAACCGGGCGTTCGACCTGGCCTACGAGGTCATCGAGTACGAGCGCGGCGCGACCCACACACTCGGCGACTCCAGCATCGAGCTGGTGCCCATGGTGCACACCGAACCCGCGTGCGGCGTCCGGATCGAAAGCCCCACCGGCAGTATCGCGTTCACCGGCGATACCGGCTGGAACGACAACCTCGTCACGCTCGCCGCCGACGTCGACCTCTTTCTCGCCGAAACCACCCTCGCCGAGCCGGACCAGACCGCGCACGGTCATCTGTGCGCCACCGAGGTCGGGCGGGCGGCGGCCGCCGCGCGGGCTCGCTCGGTGGTGCTGACCCATTTCGGCTCCGCGGAGCAGGAGTGGCAGCAGGCTCGGCGGGCCGAGGTGTCCGCGGAGTTCGGCGGGCCCGTGCACCTCAGCCGGCCCGGCATGCGGTTCTCGGTGCCCGCCGAACAGCCGCGCTGAGCCCTATACGGCGACCGTCAATGTCGCGAGGCCACGCAGGTTGATTCGGCCGTTCCAGGTCTGGTCGACCACCGTGGCCTCGGGAAAGCGGGTCACGAAGCGCGGGAACACGATCCGGGCCTCCATCCGGACCAGGGCGGCGCCGAGGCAGTGGTGGATGCCGGCGCCGAGCGACACGTTCTGGTTCGCGTTCGGCCGGTCCAGGCGCAGTTCGCCGGCGTCGGGGCCCCAGAATTCGGGGTCCCGGTTGGCGGCGGCCAAGGCGCCGATCACCCAGCTGCCCGCCGGGATCTCGTGTTCGCCGACACGCAACGGCGCGAGGGTGATCCGGCGCATCAGGTGCACCGGGGTGTCGAAGCGCATCAGTTCGTCGACGGCGCCCGCCGCCAGGCCGGGCTCGGTCCGCAGCCGCCGCGCCTGGTCCGGATGCCGCAGCAGCGAGCGGATGCCACTGCCGAGGTGGGTCACCGTCGTCTCGTGGCCCGCGATGTAGAGGAACATCACCTGCGAGATCATCTCGTCCTCGCTGAGCATGTCGCCGTTGTCCTCGGCGCTGATCAGCGCGGTGAGCAGATCGTCGCCGGGGTTGGCGCGTTTCCAGCGGACCAGTTCCCGGACCATGCCGAACAGTTCCTGGTTCGCCGCCCGGATCCGCTCCTGGGTCTGCGGGCTCGCGAACGGCTCGAACACCAGCACCACGATCTCGGTCAGCTCGCGCAGCCGGGTGTGCTCGCCCGCCGGGACGCCCAGCATTTCCGAGATGATGGTGAAGGGCAGCGGAAAGGCCAGTTCGGCGATGATATCCGCGGTGCCGGCGGCGGCGATGCGGACCAGCGCCTCCTCGACCAGTTCCTCGACGCGCGGTTGCAGCGCTTCGATGGAGCGGGGTGTGAAGGCCTTCGACACCAGGCGCCGGAGCCGGGTGTGGTCGGGCGGATCCTGGTCCAGCATCGACAGCCCGCCCATCACCCGGCTCTCCTTGCGGACCTCGGCGCTGCCGCTCTTCCACGCGGGCAGATGCCGCAGGTGCTGCTCGTCGACGGAGTGCGGCGAACGCTGCAGGGCGGCGACGTCCGCGTGCCGGGCGATGATCCAGAATCCGAGTGGGTGTTCCTGCGCCCGTCCCGCGGCGCGTAACTGTGCGTAGTGCGGGTAGGGGTCGTCGGCGAATCCCGGTGCGGTGGGATCGAAGACGAAGGTCTCGTTGCTCATTGCAGGTATCGCTTTCTTGCCGCTGCTCGCATGATCTTTCCGCTGCTCGTCTTCTGCACGGTGTCCGGCGCGGCGAGCACCACGTCCGCGACGGCGAGTTCGTGCTCCTGGAGCACCGCCGCCCGGATGGCGCCTTCGATGTCGCCGGTGCCGGCGTCGGCGTCGCGCTTGATCTCCTGGACGACGACCAGCTTGTCGCCGTCGCGCCCGGGCACCGCGAAGGCCGCGCCGCTGCCGGGTCGCAGCGCCGGGTGTGCGCCCGCCACCGTGTGCTCGATGTCGTGCGGGTAGTAGTTGCGACCGCGGATGATGATCATGTCCTTGAGCCGCCCCACCACGTACAGCTCACCGTCGACGACCAGGCCGAGGTCGCCCGTGCGCAGGTAGGTGCGCTCGGGATCGTCGGCGCAGCGGGCCTGGAAGGTCTCGGCGGTCGCCTCGGGCAGGCCCCGGTAGCCATGGGCCACATGGTCGCCCGCCACCCAGATCTCGCCGGCCCGATCCGGCGGGCAACGCTCGCCCGTCTCCGGGTCGACGATGAGCAGTGCCTCACCCGGCAGGACCGCGCCCGAGCCGACGAGCGTGCGGCCCCGATCCACCGGGGCCGCGACGTAGCGTCGATCGGCGAGCGCGTCGATATCGGCGTCCAGCAGGCGCGGACCCCGGCCCTTCCCGCTCGCCGAGACCAGCAGCGTGGCCTCCGCGAGCCCGTAGCACGGGAACACGGACTGGGCGCTGAAGCCTAGTGGGGCAAAGGTTTTGGTGAACCTCTCCAGGGTCTGCGCCCGGATCGGCTCGGCCCCGTTGAACGCGACCTGCCAAGAACTCAGGTCCAGATCGGGTAGTTCGCCCGCCGCCGCGCGTGCGACGCAGGCGTCGAAGGCGAAGTTCGGGCCGCCGCTGGTGTGCGCGCGATAGTTCGAGATGGCCTCGAGCCACCGCAGTGGCCGCCGGATGAAGGCGGCCGGTGACATCTGGATGCAGGTCGCACCGACGTATACCGGTTGCAGCACATTGCCGATCAGGCCCTGATCGTGGAAGAAGGGCGCCCAACCGACCACGGTCGAATGCCGATCGTGGCCGAAACTCCGCCGGATCATCTCCTCGTTGGCCACCAGGTTCCGATGCGTCACCATGACGCCCTTCGGCGTGGAGGTCGACCCGGAGGTGTATTGCAGGAACGCCACCGAGTCGGGATCGGCCGCCGCCGGTGTGAAAGCGGTATCCGCCGTGGACAACTCGTCGACGGCCAACCACTGCCGTGCGGTGCACAGCGGCTCGAGCACCGGTCGCAGCGTCTCCAGCAGCCCGCCCGTCGTCAGCACGGCCGTGGGCGCGCAGTCGGCGACGATGGCGCGGGTCGCGTCCTGGACCCTGCCGCGTCGCGGCGGATTCACCGGTACGGCAACGATATTCGCATAGAGGCAGCCGAAGTAGGCGGCGATGAACTCGACACACTGCGGGAACACCAGCAGGGCGCGGTCTTCCGGTGCGCAGCGCGAGCGCAGCAGCCGCGCCACCGCCATCGCCTGTTCGTGGAGTTCGCGATAGGTCGTGGTGGTGTGCTCGGCGCCGTTGTCGTCGAGGAAGATGTAGGCGATGCGGTCCGGCTCGTCGGCGGCGCGGCGCGCGAGAATATCGGGGAACAGCTGCACGTCGATCCTCAGGTCAGGGCGGCGGTCATGATCGCCGCGATTGCCGCGCGATGCCGATGGTGGAACAGGTGATCACCGGCGAACTCGTGGGTGGCGAACGGCCCGTCGGTCAACGACCCCCACGCCCACACCTCATCCGGATCGGCGATCGGGTCCTCGGTGCCGTAGAAGGTCGTGATCGGGCAGGTGAGCCGGGGCTGCGGCTGGTGGCTGTACTCCTCCGACAACTCCAGATCCGCCTTGGTCAGCGGCAGCGCGTAGCGCAGGAAACTCGCGCTGCGGCCCGCCGCGCCCCAGGCCCCCATCGTGGCCATCGCGGCGGCGAAGTCGTGGTCGGGCAGGCGATGCAGGACCGCGCGACTCGCCGCCAGATGCGGCGACCGGCGACCGGAGGCGAACAGGTGAACCGGTGGCCGGCCCGCGACGGTCAGCGCGCGAGCCAGTTCGTAGGCGATCAGCGCGCCCATGCTGTGGCCGTAGAGCGCGACCGGCTCGTCACCAGATTCCGTTATCTGGCCGGTCAATTCGCGGACTGCCGCACCGACGCGGTGTAGCGGCGGGTGCCGCACGACGTCCTCGCGGCCGGGAAGCTGGACCCGGACCACCCCAATCTCGGGGCCGAACAGCTCCGGCCAGCGGTTGAACGAGGACGCCCCGGCACCCGCGTGCGGGATACACACCAGCCGCACCGCCGCGGGTGCGGCGGCACTGCGCAACCATGATTTGACCAGCCCGGTACCGGTCATCGCGCCCGCCACACATCGACGGGCAGGCTTTTCGGCCCGCGCACGATGAAACTGTGGTCCTGCCACTCGACTTCCCGCGACCGCGCCCGCAGGTCGGCCGAGCGGACGAACAGGTACTCGAAGGCAACCTGTGCCTGGAGCTCGGCCAGCAGTCCGCCGAGGCACCCGTGCATGCCGTGGCCGAATCCGAGATGTCCGCCGGCGGTGCGGGTCAGGTCGAACTCGTCGGGCCCGGCGAAGACGGCGGGGTCGCGGTTGGCCGCGCCGAGACACACCAGAACCTGCTCGCCCGCCGAGATCCTGGCACCGGCGAGCTGGATATCGCGGGTTGCCAGGCGCTTGGTCAATTGCAGTGGCGGGTCGTAGCGCAGCGCCTC
Organism: Nocardia sp. NPDC050435; assembly: GCF_040655395.1. Lineage (NCBI taxonomy): Bacteria > Bacillati > Actinomycetota > Actinomycetes > Mycobacteriales > Nocardiaceae > Nocardia > Nocardia sp. NPDC050435. Next base: position 472,351 of record NZ_JBFAJW010000008.1, on the reverse strand, counting down.
GGTGACCGCCGCCTGGACCGATTCCGGTCCCCGGCGCAGCAGCGCGGCCTGCTCCGGATGCCGCAGCAGGGCGAGCGTCCCGTTGCCGATCAACGATTTGGTGGTCTCGTTGCCCGCGACGAAGCACATGATGCAGACGAAGACCACTTCCTCGTCGGTCAGCGCGTCACCGCCCGCGGTCCGGGCGGCGAGCAGCTGGCTGATCAGATCGGGCCCGGGCCGGGCGCGCCGCTCGGGCAGCACGGCATCGATGGCAGCCGCGAATTCCTCGACCACCGCGCAGACCCGCTCGAAGTCCCCGGCCTGCATCATGCCGGGTTCGAGCAGGAAGCGGATGTCGTGGGTCCACGGCCCGACCTGCCCGCGCATATCCTCGGGCAGATTCAGCCATTCGCACAGCACGGCCACCGGCAGCGGCGCGGCCAGGTCGGCGATGACGTCCAGGCCGCCGGCCCGCCAGGCCCGCTCCATCAGGTCGCCGGCGATTCGGGTCACCAGCGGTCGCAGCGAGGCCACCGACCGGGCGGTGAACACCCGGTTCACCAGTCCGCGCAGCCGCGCGTGATCGGGATTGTCGGTGAACACCAACGACTTTCGCCCGAGGCGTTCGATCTGCGCGACGCTGCAGTGCCCGAGCCGCTCGGCCTGTCTGCTCACCAGACTGGGGATCAGACCGGCGCTGAAGGAGCGATCGTGCAGCACCGCACGCACCTCGGCGTGCCGGGTGAGCACCCACATACCGAGCGTCCGGTGCACCGGTTCGGTTGCGCGCAACTGCCGGTAGAGCGGATACGGGTCGTTCCGGAATTCGGCGCTGAACGGGTTGAACCGCACCCTGGTCCGGGGTGCGTCGAGATCGGGCGAGTGGGCGGTCATGTCGGCCGCACGCGATGGTCGGTGAAGAATCCGCTGCGGTAGGGCTGCAGGACGAGTCGCAGCAGGCCGATCTTGCCCATCCGGAATCCGAGCGCCGACAGTTTCAGGTAGCGCTCGTAGCGGGCCACCACCTCGCTGCCCACGAGCTCGGTGGCTTCGGCGCGGTTCGCCCGCAGCCGGCGCGCCCACTGTTCGCACGTCCAGGCGTAGTCGAGGCGCCCGTTGCTGATCGAGCGAACCTCGAACAGCCCCTCGGCCGCGGCGGTGATCTCGGCCAGCGTCGGCAGGTCGGCGTCGGGGAAGATCTCCTGCTGCATGAAGGCGCTGGCCTGCTCGCGGGACATGTTCGCGTAGGCGATGGTCTGTAGCGACAGGGTGCCGTCGGGCTGGAGCCAGTCCCGGCACCGCGTGAAGAAGTCCCGGTACACGCGGATCTTCTGCTCCGGTGCGTCGTCGGGCGTCGCGAAATGTTCGAAGGCGCCGATCGAGATGATGCCGTCGAATCGGATGCCGGGCTCGTAGTGCAGCCAGTTCTCGGTTCGCACCTCGACGCCGGGGTAGGCGCGCGAACGGACGAACTCGGCCTGCTCGGGACTGAGTGTCAGCCCGACGGACCTGGCCACCCCGGCCCGGCTCAGCCGCTCGAGGATCGCGCCCCACCCGCAACCGACGTCGAGGACCGCGGCCGCGCGCTCGGCGCCGATCGCGTCCAGATGGAATCGCAGTTTCCGGTCCTGAGCCGATTCCAGTGTGTCGCCGGGGTTTTCGCGCAGCGCGCAGGAGTAGGTCAGCGACTCGTCGAGCCAGAGCCGATAGAAGTCGTTACCCGCGTCGTAGTGGTGACGGATCGCTGCGGCGGCCGCGACGGACCGCTCGGTATGAACCGACATCGCTACCCCACACTCCGCCGGCTCTGCTCGTGCAGGTGGGCGGCGACGGCGTCGAGGTTCGGGTTGTCGAACAGGTCCTCGGGCGACAGATCGACGCCGTAGCGATCCTCGACCTCGATCAGCAGCGCCACGGCGAGCGCCGAGTCGATGCCGAGACGGTCGAAATCGGTGGCCGGGTCGATGGTGTCGGCCGGTACCTCGAGCAACCGCGCCAGGTATTCCTGGCACCAGGTGACAATGGCTTCTTTGCTGGTATCCACGGTGCTGATTCCTTAGATTCGCTTGGCTGCCATGCGTTCGGCGGACGGCATTTTCAGGTCCCAGGCGAGACCGCAGAATGCCAGTATTCGGATGAGCCAGAAGCCGGGATCGAGGCGATACCAGTCCAACCCGAAGGAGGGCGATTCGGGAAACGCGTGGTGATTGTTGTGCCACGACTCCCCCAGTGTCGCCAGCGCGAACACACCACCGTTGTGACTGTTCTCGCGGGATCGGTACCGGCGGGTGCCGAACATGTGCAGGAACGAATTGATCGCCCAGACGATGTGCTCGAGGACGAAGATGCGCACCAATCCGCCCCAGAGCAGGCCGGAGACCGCGCCGATCCAGCTCATCGAGACCAAGCCGCCGATCACGGTCGGGATCAGCAGCCCGAGCGCCACCCAGTAGTAGTACAGGCGGGCGATGCGGACCAGGCCCCGATCCTTGATCAGGTCGGGCGCGTAGTGCACCACGTTCGGGTATTCATGGCGGCGCATCCACAAGAAATGCGAGTGGGCCAGGCCGCGCAGCGCGCCGCGCAAGCCGTCACCGGCGAGGTTGGGCGAGTGCGGGTCGCCTTCGCGATCGCTGTACTCGTGGTGGCGCCGGTGCAGCGCGACCCAGGAGATGACCGGGCCCTGGCCCGCCATCGAACCGAGGATCGCGAGCACCCACGCCACCCAGGGCGTCGCTTTGAACGTGCGGTGGGTGAACAGCCGGTGATAGCCGACCGTCACGCCGAGCCCGGTGAGCAGCCACATGCTGAACAGCAGGGCGAATTCCAGCACACCGAAGGGGTGGATCAGCAGGAATGCGAACGCCACGACGGTTCCGATGATCGGAAGAATATCGAAAAGCAGAAAGTGCCGTCGTTGCAGTCGATGAATATAGGGACTACTGATCGTTTTCCGGCGCGGTTCGGGATTCATTGTTCAATTCACCTCAGCGATATAGAAACCGAGCGCAACATTATTACCGTAACCATGTGTTCAGCGATCGGCGACGGCGTTCGACAATTGGCGATCGACGGATCGGAATTTCTTATGACGGACCAGCGACAGCGCGACGCTGATCGCGCCGAAGCCGGTGGCGAACATCCAGAGGTGACCGGCGCCGAAGACCGCGATGACGGCGCCGCCGATCGCCGAGCCGAGCGCGGCTCCGAGATACATCGCCGACCCGTTGAGCGACAACAACATCGGCGCCTGCTCGGGGGTCGCGTCGGCGATCATGCTGTGCTGCTGCGCCGGCAGGAAGGCCCAGCCGACCACGCCCCACACCGTGACGAAGGCGACGGTGGTCGCCAAGGTGTGCGCGGCGACCGGCTGCCACGCCAGGTTCACGGTGAAGATCGTCAACGCGCCGAGCAGCACCGGCCGTGCGCCGAATCGGTCGATCAGCGCGCTGCCGCCCCACAGGCCGAGCATCGCCCCGACACCGTGCGCCATGATCAGCACGCCGACATAGGCGACGCCGACGGCCGGGACCTCGGCATAGATCGGGCCCACGTAGGTGAACATCATCAAACCCGCGGTCATGCCCGAGATCGTCACCGCGAGCCCGAGCCAGACCGGTGGATGCCGCAAGGGCGCGAGCCGCTGCCGCAGCGACACCGCGGGCGCGCCCTCCTCGGCCGGAACTGTCCACGCGACACCGACGGCCGTGACCGAGGCCACCACGGCGACCGCGACGAACGCCATCCGCCACGACGACAGCCCGGCCACCCAAATTCCCAGCGGTACACCCGCCACGGTGGCGATCGAGATGCCTCCCAGGATCACCGCCAGCGCCCGTCCTCGACGGTCCGCGGTGGCCATCCCGGCCGCCGCCGCCCCCGCCATCGGTACGTAGATCCCCGCGACGCACCCGGCCGCGATACGCGCCACGGCCATCACCCACGGTGACCAGGCCACCGCGGCAAGCAGATTGACCACGGCGAACATCGCGATCGCGGCGAGCAGCAGGTGCCGTGCCGAGCGCATCCGCAGCACGGTGACCGCTACGGGCGCGGCGAGGGCGTAGGACAGGGAGTAGCCGGTGACGAACAATCCGGCGCCGGCGACGGAGACCCGCAGGTCGGCGGCCATCGGTGCCAGTACTCCGGCGACGAGGTAGTTGTCGGTCCCGGCGCAGAAGGCGCCGAGCGCGAGCACCAGGACCGGCAACCAGCGCGTCGACGCACTCCCGTGCGCCTCACCAGGGTTGGGCGCCGGCATCGCGCAACTCCACGGCGACATCGGTGAGTTCGTAGATCCGCATGCCCGGTTTCCAGACGCTCGCGTCGGCGATCACCCGAATCCGGCCGGGCCGCCGTTCGACGCTCTTGATGTGCGCCTCCAGCGTCATCAGCTCGTCCTCGGCCAGGATCTGACCGCGATAGCGCCACGACAACGCCACCCCGACCGGGAGTACGAATTCCGGAGCGACCAGTTCGGCGGCGAGACCGGTCGCGACCGTCCACTCCTGCATCGCCTGAATCACCGCCTCGACACCGAGGGACCCGGGCATCACCGGATCGAGGTAGAAGTGGTAGCCGAAGAACCAGTCGTCGGCCCGGACCGCCCGGGTGGCGCGCAGGTAGCCCAGCCCGAAAGCTCCGGCACCGTCGACGGTTTCGATGCGATCGAGCATCGCCAGATGGCCGGCCGCGCAGGGCATGCCGGTGCCGGCGGCTCGCCGTGCCGCGACGTCGATGACGCGGACCGCCGGGCGCTGCTCCTGATCGTCGAGCCACGTCGGCACGAATTCGCCGTTGTCGAGCCCGTTCTGGTTCGCCAGCGCCGGGCCGTTGAAGAACCCGAACAGCGACTCTCCCGCGTAGAACGGTTCACCGTCCACCGCGAGTTCGTAGGAGAAGGTCTGGAGCACGGCCCCGGCCAGGACGGTGGTGTCGATCAGCCTGCTGGTCTGCTGAATCGTCTTGTCCCGCAGGTCCACCTCGCGCAGCACGGTCGCGGAGCCGTCGAGGTTGCGCAGGCTGAAATCCTCCCGGGGCGAAGTGAGGGTGGCGCCGAGGAAGTAGCCGAGCAGCAACGCCGACTGCAGGGAGGTCTCCATGTAAACGATGTTGGGCATGGAGGCGTTGGCCGACTCGACGTAGTACCAGGAGTCCGCGGGCGAATCGTATTCGGTGTGCGCGCTGCCCGCCCCGAGCTGCCCGCGGCGGCCGTCGACGGCCATCACCCGGTCGCAGAGTTGCAGGCCGTGGTTGGGCATGCGGGTGGCCCGGCGGCCGGCGTAGGCCGAGAACTCCGGGCCGAGCGCGATGCCGAGATCACCGCGGGCGCTGTGGGTCATGTGGAACTCACCGAGCAGGGCACGCTGTCCGAAGACGTTGCGGCGGCCCAGGAATCGGGGAATCTCGCCGCCGGCGTCGGGTCCGATCGGCAGACCCGGCGCCTCCGCCACCACCAGGGTGAGGCCGTGGACGCGCGCCACCACTTCTCCCGTGCACCGGATTTCGGCGTTGATCCGGAGCCAGGGCCGCGGCAACAGGTCGATCTGGACCACGTCGGCGATCAGTTCTGCGGGTCCGGTCAGCGGGGCGGAGACGATCACCTCGAAGGGCTCGCCCGCCTGGAATCGGGCGCCGGCCAGGCACAGCTGCAGACCCGCGCGCACCGCGAGGACCTGGGCGGCCTGCCAGGTGAGCTCCGTCGCGGCGGTGACCGGATCGGGGCCGTCGATCCGGCAGTTCGCCCGCAATCGCCCCCTGGCCCACGGGCCGCCTCGCCCGGCGATCTCGAGCACCTCGGTGAGGCGGGCGTGGGCGCCGTCGGTCAGCCGGATATCGGGATTGACGCCTTCCTGGTCGTAGGCCGGGCCGAACACGGCCGCCACCTCGCCGCGGCCGAGTGCGGCGAGGGCGGTGCCGTCCAAGGCGGATATCGGTGTGCGGGCGAGGAACTTGAAGGCGTTCATGGTGGTCGCCGGTGGTGGCAGCTCGTCGACCACGGGGTGTCCCGGCGCGGCGGAGACCGTGAGGCCGGCCTCCGTCGTGTAGTCCAGTACGACCTCGAACGACTGCTCCGGCCAGGCGTCCGGTGCGGGCACGGATGCCCGGACGCCCTGCTCGTGGTGACCGAGGGTCTCGAGCGCCCGCCGCTGCAACGCGGTCTGCACGTCCAGGGCCGACAGGTGCGCGGCGACGAGTTCGGACCGCACTTCCCGCAGCAGCGCGGCGACGGGGTCGACGGGCGAGCCGTCCACCGGCGCGGCGGCGGCCCGGCCCACGGGCACCGGCACGGTGGCCGGCCGCGTCGCCGGCACCGAACCGTTGCGTGGTGGGGCCGCCGGCGCGGTCGGCGGTTGCGGGGCGGGGCCGGCGGCCGGCTCCAAGGCCAGCGACCAGGCGAGGACGTCGAAGGGCTCACCGTCGAAGTCGAGGGTGTCCAGTGGTGCGATGGTCATCGAATCTCCGTTTCTGACATCGACGATGCTCACGCGCGCTGCTCACGTAAGCGCACTGCCTCGGCGAACTTCTCGGTCATCTCCGGTGTGGCGATGACCGCGAGATCGGAATAGCGCTGCAGGACGGTGCCGTTCGGATCGCACGCGGTCACCGTCACGGTGACCTCGGTGCGCCCGGTATTGGCGCGCAGGTCGTCGACCACCACCACGAACGGACTGTCGTCGGGCAGCGGGGCGAAGTACTCGATGCGCCCGATCGACAGCGGCAGGCAGGCCGAGTCCATGAACCACACGCCGAGCAGTGCCCCGGCTTGGATCACCACATCGGCCAGCACCGGACTGTGCAGTGCCCCTGCGTAATTGCCTGCGCCGATCCTGGTGTCGGGAAGCCGGCATTCGACGACGAGGCGGCGTTCCGCTCGCTCGAGAATGCGGCGGACACCCTGCAGCAGCGGCCCGTGGAACAGATCCGCGGCACGGTAGACGTCGAGCCCGTTCTCCGGTCCCGCGCCGACCGCGTAGCCCGGCCAGTCGGAAAGCACCGGGGCAGCACCGGTTTCGGCCGCGAGGAGGAACGTTCCGGTGAAATGCGACGGCGCCAGCGGCTTGCCGGGCTCGTCGCCGCGGATCCAGACCGTGACGCCGAGGCGGTTGTCGACGACCGTCCCCGCCTGCACCTCGAGCCGGTAGGCGGACTCGCCCTTGCCGTCGTACACGATTCCGCGCAGCACCTCGAAACCGGTGCATTCGACGACGCGCAGGCCCGGGTTGGCGCGTTCGAGGACGTTGATCGCCCAACCGACCCCGGCGGCGGCCGGGAACACCGGGAACTTGCCGACTCGGTGGTCTCCGATCACCGGGTCCGCGGCCAGTGGCGCGAGATCGCGAGTGGTAGCGAACGGACCCGCCGGGGCGAGGGTGGCGGCCGTGGCCAGCGGGGCGGCGGGCCCGACCAGCACCGAGAGGTCGTCGGCGCGATCGGGACCGAACTGTTCGGCGAACATCCGGGCGCCGGCATCCATCCCGAGCAGGGCGACACCGCGAGCGTGGAAGACTTCGCGCAGTTGCGGAGTCACCATGCCGCCGTCCCAGGCGCCCCAGTTCACGGTGGTGACGTGCCCGGCGAAACCCTGCCGTCGCCAGCTGATCGCCGCCCGGTTCAGGGCTTCGTTGGCGACCGCGTAGTCGGCCTGGCCCGGATTGCCGTAGACCCCGGCCACCGACCCGAACAGGATGAGGTGCCCGAGCGTGGCGTCGCGCAGGGCGGTGACGACGTTGTACAGCCCGTCCAGCTTGGTCGCGAGCACGAGTCGGATGTCGACGGCGGTCTTCGCGGGGAGCAGTGAATCGGCCAGTGCACCCGCACCGTGCACGATGCCGGTGACCCGGCCCGCGTCCTCGGCGAGGGCCCGCTCGGTGGCTTCGGCATCGGTGATGTCGACCGCGAGGTAGCGCACCCGCGCGCCGGTCCCGGACACCGCTTCGACGGTCGCGCGGATCTCACGCTGCGCCAGCAGGTTCCGGGTGATCCGGTCGATCTGCTTCGGTGTCGGCTGTGCGCCCTCGGCGCGCACGGCGGCGATGGCGGCGGCCTTGAGGGCGTCATCGGCGACGCCTTCCGCCCATCCCGGTTCGTCGTCGAGTTCGGTGCGTCCGAGCAGGATGAACTCGCAGGGCCGTCGAGCGGCCAGTTCACGAACACACCGCGCGGTCACTCCCCGCGCACCTCCGGTGACGACGAGGACATCGTCGACGGTGAGCGTGAGTTCGGCTGCGGGACCGGTGATTTCGACCGGTTGCGGGCGCAGCGTCCACCGGGTGCCGTCGGCGTCGACACCGACTTCGCGGGCGTCCAGGGCGGCGTCGTCGAGTTCGGCGAGGACGGATTCGACGAGCGCCGCACCGGTGACCTCCGGCGCGAAATCGAGTGCCCGGCAGAACAGTCCGGGCGCCTCCTGCGCGAGCGTCTTGATCAGACCACTGGCACCGCCGACGACCGCAGCCGCGGCAGCTCGATCACCTCGGTGGCCCAGCCTGCCGTCGATTCGGGTGAACGTGACGAAGGCGGCCCGCGTACCGGATTCGGCGGTCGCCACCAGGCGGTCGTGCACCAGCGTGGCGGAATGGATCGTATCGGCGAGCCGATGACCACCCACCAGCCACTGGCTGTCCGCCGGCAGGACCGTCAGGCACAGGTCCAGCCGCACAACATCTTTCAGTGCCGACTCGATCGCTGCTTGCACGTCGGCGGCGTCCCATGCCGCTACACCCGCGTCGGCGCGGGCCGCGACCGAGGCCGTGTGCACGGTCCAGCCCTGCTGCTCGAGGCCGCCGGCGAGCGTCGCCGCGGTGCTGTCACCGTGATCGATGATCAAGGCCGTGCGCTCCGCCGCATAGGGCTCGGCGAGGCGATCGATAGTGGGCAGTTCGACCGGCACGATTCGCGCCAGCACCGGGTCGTCCTCGAGGGCCGCGATGTCGGCTCCCGGCCGCGGTCCGCGATGGGTGCCCGACTCGACCCCTGAGCCACGACCCTCCGCGGGGGCAGCCGGTGCGTGCCCGGCAGGCGCGGACCCGGCTCCGGATGCCGCGGAGCCCGCGACGAAATCCACGATGTCGCTCAGCGTCCGCAACTCCGCGACCTGCTCCGGCCCCACCACAGGCACACCCTCGACGCGCTCTCCGACCGCGCCCATGATCTGCACACGCTTGATCGAATCCACACCCAGATCCGCCTCCAGATCCAGCGACAACGCCAACATCTCCGGCGGATAACCGGTCTTCTCCGAAACCACCTGCGACAGCACCGACCACACGGTGTCGGCGTCGACCACCGAACCGGAGACAGGCTCTCCGCCCGAGGCGGCAACAAAGTCCACGATGTCGCTCAAGGTCCGCAGTTCTGCGACCTGCTCCGGCCCGACCACAGGCACACCCTCGATACGCTCACCGACCGCCCCCATGATCTGCACACGCTTGATCGAATCCACCCCCAGATCCGCCTCCAGATCCAGCGACAACGCCAACATCTCCGGCGGATAACCCGTCTTCTCCGAAACCACCTGCGACAACACCGACCACACCGCGTCCGCATCGACCACCGAACCCGACGCGGGTTCCGCGCTCGCCACCGGAACCGCCGAGGCGGCAACGAAATCCACGATGTCGCTCAAAGTCCGCAACTCCGCGACCTGCTCCGGCCCTACCGTGGGCACACCCTCGACGCGCTCTCCGACCGCGCCCATGATCTGCACCCGCTTGATCGAATCCACCCCCAGATCCGCCTCCAGATCCAACGACAACGCCAACATCTCCGGCGGATAACCCGTCTTCTCCGAAACCACCTGCGACAGCACCGACCACACGGTGTCGGCGTCGAGCGCCGGTCCCGGCGCAGGCTCTCCGTTCGATACGGGAACGGCCAGGGCATCGGGCGTCCGGTGCGCTGAAACCGTGTCGGTGACCAGCTCAGGAGCTGCCGCCGGGGCCGGATTCGACAGCGAGGAAGCGGTTTGCGGATGGGCGGCCGGAGCTGTGGGGCTCTGCCGGTCGAGCAGCGCCGTCGCGTCGGCGTGGAAGCCGTTTCCGTTGCCGGTGGGGAGTTCGGCGTGGAAGCCGTTCGATCCGTTCGGGCTCGAGGCGTCGCGGGCCGGCGCCGGGGATCCGTATTCGAGGCCGGACAGCGAGGCGAGGATCTCGTTGACCCGGACGTGGGTGCGGCCGATCGCCAGGCTCTGCTCCTTGATCGCGTGCACCGTCGAGTGCAGGCGATCGTCGGCGCACCCGGTCCGCTGCGCGTCGCGCAGTACCGAGACCAGTCCTTCGGCGACCTCCAGTTGCCCCTGCGCGTACCGGCTGTGGATATCGAGGTGCTGCTGGGCGGCCGCGTCGAGCACCGGGGCGGACCGGCCCGCGACCGTCGACGCTGCCCGAACCTGGGCGGGCCGTGGGGCTTCGGCGGCCACCGGCGACCGGTCGGCGGCGTGCGCGATCGCCTGCTCCTGGGCGGCGGCGTAGGCCTCGGCGACCGCTCGCTCCTGCGCCGCGGCGTGCGCCTGCGCGGCCGACTGCGCCTGCGCCGCGGCCTCGGTTTCGGCGGCGACCCGCGCCCGCGTCACAGCTTCCAGCACGGTGTGCTCCTCGATTCCCTTGCGGTAGAGCTCTTTACGGGATTCCGGCACGTAGTCGCGGCCGGTGAGCCGGACCACCATGCCGGGCGCCTCCGGCACCGCGAACGGCGCGGCGTCGTGGCGGTGGATATCGACGATCGGCGCGCCGAGCACCGCCAGTTGCAGCGCGGCCTTCTTCAGCGCCACATCGCTGTCGCCGGTCGGCCCCTGGTCGGTCGACAGCGCGATCACCTCGGCGCCGAGCGTGCGGCGGACGAGCGAGGTGAGCGTGGCCTTCGGCCCGAATTCGACGAACACATTGCAGCCGTCGGCCTGCATCGCCCGCAGGCCGGCCACGAACTCGACGGTTTCGAGCAGCTGGTCGGTGAGGACGCGGCGGTTGGTCGCGACCCGGGAACCGTATTCGGCGTCACGGGAATTCGCGTAGATCTTGGCCTTGGGGGCACGGATCGCGACGCTCTTGACCGCGGCCTTGAACGGCTCGACGGCGTGGGCGACGTAGCGCGTGTGGAACGCTCCGGCCACCGGCAACTCACGCACGGTCAGTCCACGGGCCCGGCCCGCCGCGACGAACTCCGCGACGGCCGCGGTGCCGCCGCCGACCACCACCTGGTCGGGCGCGTTGTGGTTGCACACGCTCACATCGGGATGGTCGGCGAGGAGCGCGTTGACCTGTTCCCGGTCGGCCTGCACCGCCGCCATCGTGCCCGCGTCGGCGTCGGTGTCGATCGCCATCGCCGCACCGCGTGCCCGGGCGAGAGTGAAGTAGTCGGCGTCGTCCAGCGACCCCACAGCCCACAGCGCGGTCAGCTCACCGAAGCTGTGACCCATGAATCCCTGCGGGGTCAGACCGCGCTCGGACAGGAACCGGTACTGGCCCACCGACAGCGCCGCGATCGCGGGCTGCGCGAACTCGGTGCGCCGCAGCGTCGCCTCCTGGGCGTTGCGCGCCTCGGGGTCGAACACCGGCGGCGGGAACACCACCGCGGCCGGCGGCCGGGCCGCGTCGGCGAACACCGCGTTGGCCTCGTCGAAGGCGGTGGCGACGGTGGGGTTGTTCAGCACCGCGGCCAGACCCATCTCCACGTACTGGCTGCCCTGACCGGCGAACAGCGCGCCGATCTTCAGATCCGGCAGGGCCCGCCGGCGGAAGACGATGCCGCGCGGATGGTTCCACTCCTCGGCGGCGCCGGCCAGTTCGGTCACCGCCAGCGCGCGCAGCGCCGACGCTTCCTCGTCGTCGCGCGCCACGAACCCGACGCGGGCGTGCTCGGCCGGAATCCCGCCGTCGCCGTTCGGAGCGGCGCCCGAGCTCAGCAAGCTCGCCAGTTCGGTCGTCGACGGCGCGTGCCACAGCTGGACTCGCGCGGTGCGGTGCATCGTCAGCGCGGGTCCGCGCTCACCGCCCGCCTCCTCGAGGATCGTGTGGAAGTTGGTGCCGCCGAAGCCCATCGCCGACGCGGCGGCCCGGCGCCGCGGCCGGTGCGGATCGCGGATCCAGGGCCGGGTCCGGGTGTTGATGTAGAGCGGGGAGGAATCGTCGAGCGCCTTGTTCGGCGCGGTGACGTTGATCGTCGGCGGCAGCACCTTGTGGTGCAACGCCAGCGCCAGCTTGATCAGGCTGGCCGCGCCGGCGGCGCCCTTGGTGTGCCCGATCTGGGATTTGACGCTGCCGATCGCGGCGTACCCGGTGTCGTCGGTGGCCTCGCGCAGTACCGCGGTCAAGGCGGCGAGTTCGGTCTGATCGCCGACGCGGGTGCCGGTGGCGTGCGCCTCGAACAGTCCGATCGTGGCGGGCGAGCAGTCCGCGTCCGCGTAGGCGCGGCGCAGTGCGGCCTGCTGGCCCTCGGCGCGCGGGGCGTAGATGCTCTTGAAACGCCCGTCGCTCGAGGACCCGATGCCCTTGATCACCGCGTACACCCGGTCGCCGTCGCGCTCGGCGTCGGCGAGGCGCTTGAGCGCGATCATGCCGATGCCCTCGCCGACCAGGGTGCCGTCGGCACTGTCGTCCAGCGGCTTGATGACACCGGACCGCGACAACGCCCCGACCTTGCTGAAGCACAGGTAGCCGAAGATCGAGTTCTCGGTGTCGCAGCCACCGGTGATCATCATGTCGGCGCGCCCGGACACCAGTTCGCTGATCGCGACGTGCACCGCCGACAGCGAACTCGCGCACGCCGCGTCGACGGTGCAGTTCATGCCGCCCAGGTCGAGGCGGTTGGCGACGCGGCCCGCGATCACATTGCCCAGCAGGCCGGGGAACGAGTTCTCCTCCCACGACGGGAACGCGTCGGCGTACTTCTGCGCGATCTGCTCGGCGTCGGCCTGGGTCAGCCCGCAGCTGCGAATGACCTCCTTGAGCACCGGCGTCGACAGGCGGGCGGCCAGCGGATGCGACAACGTCGTCGGTCCGGCGACGCCGAGCACCACACCGGTGCGCTCGGGCCGGTACCAATCCGATCCGGGCGCGCCCGCGTCCGCGAGCACATCCCGGGCGACGAGCAGGCTCAGCAACTGCACGACCGTGGTGACCTCGAGCTGGTTGGGCGGCAGCCCGAACTCGGTGACGCTGAACGGCGACTCGGGCACGAAACCGCCACGGCGGCAGTAGGTCTTGTCCGGCGCCGACGGGTCGGCGTCGTAGTAGTCGTCGAGATTCCAGCGCGTGGCCGGAACGTCGGACATGCAGTCCGCGGCGTCGACGACGTTCTGCCAGAAGTCACGGAAGTTGGCGGCCATCGGGAACAGCCCGCTCAATCCGACGATCGCGATCGGGTTGTCGGCCAGTCGCCGTGTCAGGGCCGGTTCTTCGGGGTGCCGAAGGTGGTCGTTCATGGTTGCTATCCCTTGTCTTCTGCTCAGAGTCGCGTAACTCGCACAGTCCGGACCTCGTCGATGAGGTCGGCCATCGCCGTGCCGATGAGCTGATGGCCCGCCGGGCTCGGATGCATGCCGTCCGGGGACCACATGACCGGGTCCGCGGTGATGGGTGCGTTCACCAAATCGAGTCGCACGAGCTCGAACTCGTGGACGAGGTCGTCGAGATAGTCGTTGGCTTGCGCGAATCGCGTGCGCAGCACCGCGCGCGACGATTCGGGCAGGCCGGGCAGGCGGTCGGGAATGTTCGGCCAGTTCGTGGTGAACACCAGCCGATCCGAGCGCACCAGCCCGGCGTAGATGTGACGCAGGTTGCGGCGGAAGCGATCCGGGTCGTAGTCGGTGACCAGGTCGTTTCCGCCGACGATCACGCCGATCAGCGGAGCGTCGGCGGCGAGGGCGACCGGCAACTGCCGGTCGACGACATCCTGCGTGGTAGCTCCGTACGAACCGAGGTTCAATGTCGCGCCGGATATTCCGAGCAGGTGCTCGACGTGCGCGACAAATCCCGCGAAGGAGCCGTCGGCCTGGACCGAACCGCCGCGCCCCTCCGCGAAACTGTCGCCGAGCACCATCAGCTCATGCGTTGGCACCGAGTAATTTCGCGATGCGTTCCGGAGCGAAGAATTCCTCGCCGGTCATTCCGCCGCCGACCATCGCGTAGAAATCCTTGGCGTATTCTTCGTTGTGTTCCAGCGCACGGAAAATGGCCAGCAATTGCGGGGTCAGTTCGAGCGTGGAGATCGTGCAGGTGAATTCGAAACCCGACTGCGATTTCTCGTCACGCTCGCGCTGGTAGTCGGCGAGGGCCTCGGCCATCGGCCGCTGGCCGGTCAGACCCTCGTGTATACGCTCGGCGAGCAGCGCCGCGTAGTCGAACGCGTCCGAGATCCCGAGTCCGGTGAACGGGTCCTTGTGGTAGCCCGCGTCGCCGACCAGTGCCCAGCCCGCGCCGTGCGACTGGCGGCGGTAGTTGTCCGGATACCGCATCGGGTAGAAACGGTCCTCGCGCTTGCCCTTGGTGACGAGTTCCTCGGCGAACTCGGGCAGGATCTCGCGAGCGACCTGCACGAAGTTGGCCTCGACGTCGGTACGGAAATCGGCGTAGGCGTCGATCTTGCGCATGACCGCGACGAGCGTCTGGTCGTTGTGGGTCGGCCAGATACCGATCTGCTGCTTGTCGCCGATCCGGCTGTGGAACTCGGTCTGCGACAGGCCGCTGAAGTAGCTGTAGTAGATGAAGCACTCGGCCGGGACCTTCGTGTAGATCTCGGCGCCGACCGCATTGGCGACGAAGGAGTTGGTGCCGTCCGCGCCGATCACGATGCGGGCCCGCTCCTCGGTGACCTCGCCCCCGGCTACCGAACCGCGAATACCGACGACCACGCCGTCCTCGATGATCAGCTCGCTGACGGTGTAGCCGGTGCGGACTTCGGCGCCGGCCTCTTTCGCGCCCTCGACGAGGATCGCGTCGAGTTCGGTGCGCCGCGGCGCGTAGGTGGCATCGATGCCCTGGATCGGATCGGCGAATCCCGCGATGACGATGTCGAGGTAGGACACGGTCATCCGTTTGATCGCCGGCACACCGGTGGCGATCAGCTTGTCGAGCAGGCCCCACTGGGCCAGCCGGGCCAGCCCGCGCTGCTGGATGTAGTGCGTCGAGACGGTGTCGCTGGGGAAGGTGGCGCGGTCCACCACCAGGACTCGATGCCCCTGTCTCGCCAGCAACATGCCGACCGGTGAACCCGCGCATCGCGCGCCGACAACAATCGCGTCATACATCAGGGTGACTCCTCGGTAAATAAAACGCTTGTGGCCCCGGTTGCGATTTTACGGAGACGAACCGCATGATCCGGCGACCGATTTCCAATCGGATTACATGAATAGACGTTCCCGAACAATGGATCCGAGTATTGGCGTTCCAGCAGCTCGAATGATTGGTTGAATTCAACTTCCGTTCATCATGAAAAACGGTTCGATATGGGCTAATTGGGCATGCCTACTGGAAATGAACCGGCCCCCGGAATCGCCGCAGCGCAGGCTCGGCTGACGAATATCTCCGGCGCCGCGGCGCCGGACTACGAACAGATCCGCAAGACCGTCGACACACTCGTCCCGTTCGTGAATCTGGTGGGAGTGCGGATGACCGAACTGGGGCCCGGCTCGGCGGTGGCCGAGATCCCCGAGACGCCGGAGATGAGCAATCACCTGGGCACCGTGCACGCGGGCGCGCTGTTCCTGGCCGCCGAAGTCGCTTGCGCCGGTGCGTTTTCCGGCGTCATCGCGCCGCGCATCCTGCACGTGCGGACCTTCGTGCTGCGCAGCACCAAGGCCACCTTCTTCCGGCCGGCCCGCGGGCGGATTCGCGCCAGCGGCACGGTGAGCTCCCCGGTCCTGGCCGAGGTGGTCGGGCGCGGGACCGAGGAGCAGTTCGACCTCACCGGAAAGGCGCTGCTGCACGACGACGGCGGCGCGCTGCTGGCGAAGGTGGACCTCGAGTACTTCTGCTGGCTGGCCCCGGGTCAGCCCGGGTAGAGCTCGGCGATGACGGCGTCGAAGTCGGCTTCGATCGCTGCGCGACGCAGCCGCAACGACGCCGTCAGCTGACCCTTTTCCATCGAGAAGTCCTCCGCGAGAACGGCGAACCGGCGGATCGACTCCGCCTGGGAGACGAGCTGGTTCGCCGCCTCGACAGCGGCCGAGATCTCCGCGAGCAACCGGGCGTCACCGGTCGGGACACCGCCAGAGAGGTCCACGCCCCGCTCCGCCGCCCAGCGCGCCAGCACCACCGGATCGACGGTGATCAGGGCGGTCACATACGGCCGGCCCTCACCGACGAGCATGCAGTTACTGACCAAGGCGTGCAGGCGAACCCGGTCTTCCAGGGGCGCGGGCGCCACGTTCTTGCCGCCGCTGGTGACGATGATCTCCTTGCGCCGGCCGGTGATGAACAGGAATCCGTCCTCGTCGAGCCGGCCGAGATCACCGGTGGCCAGCCAGTCCTCGGCCGGACGACCGCCGTCGGGCCAGTATCCGGGGAAGACCTGCGGGCCACGGACCAGGATCTCGCCGTCGTCGGCGATCGCGACGGTCGTGCCCGGCACCGGCCGGCCCACCGCGTTCGCCCGATTGGCTTGCGGCGCACTCATACTCACCGTCGAAGCGGCCTCGGTGAGGCCGTACGCGCCGATGATCTGCACACCGATCCCGGTGAAGAAGTCCGCTGTCGACGGCTCCAGCGAAGCGCCGCCCGCGACCATGTGCTCGAGCCGGCCGCCGAGCATGCCGCGCCATTGCCCGCCGATCTCGGCGTCGATCACCGCACTCGCCGGGGGCTGCCGACCGTGCCGGCGGGCGTGCCCGATCGCGATCGCCGCCGCCTCCGCGGCGTCGTACCGATCGCCGCCGAGCGCCTGCCGTGCCGCCTTGCGGATCTTCTCCAGCACATAGGGGACGCCGATCAGGAATGTCGGTGCGAAGGCGGGCAGCTCGGCGGGCAGTTGCGCGGGCGTGGCGACCAGACCGGTCCGGACCCCGGCCAGGACGCAGCCGAACTGCACGACCCGCCCGTACACGTGCGCGAGCGGCAGGAACAGCAGGGTCGACGCGGGATCGGCAGGGGTGCGCCGGAATACCGTGTCGAGCAGTTCGACCACATTGGCCGCGGCGGCGAAGATGTTGCGGTGCGTCAGCATGCAGCCCTTGGGCACGCCGGTGGTGCCGCTGGTGTAGACGATCGTCGCGATGTCATCGGCGCGCACCCCCTGCCGACGCTCGGTGGCCGCGGCGTCGTCGACCGCCGCGCCCTGCTCGATCAGCGCGGGCAACGACGAGCCGAGCAGCCAGGCCCGCCCGTCCAGCCCGACCAGCTCGCGCTGTTCGACCGTCTCCACGAAACACGCGCGGGGACGGGCATCGGCCACGATGTGGCGGATCTGCTCCGCCGAGGACGTCGGATACACCGGCACGACCACCGCGCCCACGCTGAGCACCGCGAAGTCCACCGCCGACCATTCGAAACTGGTGCCACCGAGGATCAGCACCCGATCATCCGCGCCGATTCCGTTGGCCATCAAGCCTTTCGCCAGTCCGAGGACCAGTCGAGCGAACTCGCCGTAGCCGACGTCGAGCCAGCCCTCGGCCGTCTTGCGGCTGAACACGACGGCCGCCGGGTCCGCTTCGGCCTTGCCGAACACCATGTCGGCCAAGTTGTCGCCATCGGCCATCGTGACCAGCGGCGCGACACTATATTCCTGGACGACCCGGTGCTCCCGCACCGCGCTGCTCATCGCGACTCCATTCCGGTCAGCGGAGCCGGAACGTAGGTCGAGCAGCGACCCGGCAGCCGCACGCCCGCCGCACGCAGCTGACTCACGCGGGTGGCGAACGCCGCACCGCGCATGATCTGCAGCCCGACCTCGGCGACCCGGCGTTGCTCCGGCGCCGCCAGATGGGTTCCGGCGACCCAGTCGTTGAACGCGCCCATCGCGGGTCCGCACCAGATCTGATAGTCCGCGGTGCGCTCGGGCGTCGCGGCCGTGCTCCAGCCCGATGATCGGCCCAGATACCACCGGAAGATCAGTGCCATACGGCGTTTCGGGTTGTCCTCGGCCCGCGCGATCTGCTCGGGATCGCGCTCGCGGAAGTAGCCGAGGCAGTCGTCCCACACCTCGTCGAACGAGCGGGCCAGGATCCGCTGCTCGATTTCGGCGCGTTCGGCGGCGGGAATCGCCTCGATGCCGTCGTAGCGCCGATAGGTGTCGTACAGCCGCCGCGCCCGGCTCGCGAACATCGTGCCGCGCTGCAGCACCTGCACGTCGACGCCGAGTTCGAACATGTCCGACGAGGGCGCCATCGTGGTGTCGGCGACGCCCGCCGAAGCCAGCAGCCGCTTCGCCGTATCGGACTGCGCCGCTTCGACGGTGGCCTGATTGACCGACCCGGTGACCACGTAGGAGGCGCCCATCGCGAAGGCCGCCGCGGCGGCCGCCGGGGTGCCGATGCCACCGGCCGCGCCGACCCGCACGCGCTGGGCGTACCCGTATTCGTGCTGGATGCGCTCGCGCACCGCCAGCAGCGACGGCAGCAGCACCACCAGCGGACGGCCATCGGTGTGCCCACCGGAGTCCGCCTCGCCGGTGATGTCGTCGGCCATCGGGATCGATGCCGCCCACTCGGCCTGCTCGGCGGTGATCTCCCCCGCGTCGAGCAGGCCGCGCACCAGGTGCCGCGGCGCCGGACGCAGGAACAGTTCGGCGACCTCCGCGCGAGACACCTTGGCTATCACGCGGTTCCGGGCTGTCACCTGCCCGTTCGGGTCGCGGTGCAGGCCGGCCAGCCGGTAGCGCACCACCTGCGGGGTCAGGTCGAGAAACGCGGACGCCTCGACACAGCGCACCTCGTGGCGCAGGCACACGTCGACGATCGCGCGTTCCAGTGCGCTCTCGCTCGGGCTGTGGATCAGGTTGCAGGCGAACGGTTTTCCCGGCGCTTCGCGGCCGATGGTGGCCAGCGCCTCGTCGATCCGGGCGGGCAGCACACCGGCCGCCCCGAACGAGGCGAGCATGCCCGCGCGCGCCATCGCGACCACCATCGAGGCCGAGGCGATGCCGTTGGCCATCGCACCGGCGTGGTAGGCGTAGTTCACGCCATGGGTCTGCCGGAACTCGTTGTTGCCCAGCGTTTCCGGCCGCAGCGCGGGAGCCGCGGCCAGTACTTGCGCGTCACGGGCGGCGGCGGCGTCGATGGTCACCGCGATGCCGCGATCGTCACGGACCACGAAGACCGGCTTGTCCAATTCCGACAGCGCCTGGTAGATGGAGTTGTCGTCCCTGGCGAGTGCCGAGGGTGCAAGGGAAGTCGTCACTGTGCCAATCCTTCTGGGAGCCCGAGGGCAGGTGTCGCTGTCGAGAGATGCCGGGCTCGGCTAGCTGGGCGGCCGGCCTTCGGTGATCCAGGCGCCGACCACCGGCGCCACCAGCTCGCTGTCCTTCACCCACGACGCATGGCCGATGTGGGTCAGGCCGGAGGTCCGGTCGATGTGCCAGCGGTGCTGCTTCGCCGCGCGCAACCGATTGCTCAGGAAACGCACCGTGGACTCGGGGCCGAGCGGGTCGCCGTCGAGGGAGATGAGCAGCACCGGCAGCGCGCATTCGCGCAGCAGCCGGTCGTAGTCGCGGGTACTGCCGCCGGGGCGATAGCCCCCGGTCCGCAGGTGGCGGGCCCAGTCGAGCATGACGCCCCCGGTCATCGGACCGATGCCGCTGCCGCCGGTCCACCGGCCGCGCAGCCGGACGACCGCGCCGACCCACAGTCCCTGGGCCAGCACTTCCAGACGCCGGCGCGGTTCGAACGACCACCAGTACACCGAACCCGTGCCGATCGTGGTGATGCTCGCGACCCGGCCCGGTTCGGCCGCCGCGAACAGCAGCGCGAGCTGTCCGCCGAGGCTGTGCCCGAACAGGTGCAGCGGCGCCTGCGGGAACCGCTCGCGCAGCGCGTCGGCCACGGCGGGCAGGTCGACTTCGACCAGCTCGCGATAGCCGAACCCGGGGCCCTCGCCCAGGGCGGGCTTGCTCTCGCCCTGGGCGCGCAGATCGACGACCGCGGCCGTGAGGCCGGCCGCGTGCAAGGCCGTGACCAGCGGCAGGTAGTACTTGGCCTTGATCGCCATGGCGGGCAGGATCAGCACGACCGGCGCGCTCGGATCCGCCTGCGGCAGTAGGCGTACCGCGAGGGCCGCGCCGTCGGGGGTGGGTACGGTGGTCGATTCCAGCCCGATGATCTCGGTGCGTCGCTCGCTCATCACGCCTCCGCGGCCAGGGTGCAGACGTAGTCGAGCGCGACCTTGCCGACCAGCACGCCCGCCGCGTCGTACATCAGCGCCCGCGCGTCCACGTCCACCCGCTGGCCGGCCTTGGCCGCCAGCACCGTCGCGACGTCGCTCGGGTCGATGACCCCGATCGCCCGGATCCGGCCGAGGGCGGGCTTGCGGAACGACAGCCGCGCGTCGCGCAGCACCAGCGTCTCGATGGCGGACAACCGGGTCGCCAGCGCGCCCACGAACGCGCAGGCGCCGGCGATATCGGCGGCCAGGAATTGCGCACCGGCGTGCACGGTGCGCAGATGGTTGAGGATGTAGGGCTCGTCGGGAATCTCCACGGTCGCGCGCCGCGGACTTATTTCGGTGATCTCGATACCCGCGTGGGTACCGAAAGGAACCAACTTGCTCACAATTCGCTGTAAGTACAAGTAGTCGGGGTTATCCGGATCGATCGCCTCGAATACCGAACCGAGGGTGGCTGAGGTTTTCAGTTCAGGTGCCATGTATTAATTGCACCATCCGCACCCGCCGGGCCGGATTTCCATTACCGATCCGAATCGACCGAATGGCAATCAACTCGCCAATGGTTCTCCGTACACCTTGCCCCGTATGGTGGACTGCAGGAAGTTCTTCGTCGAATCCAGGCTGTCGAGAAATACCTGTACCGTTTCGTTGGGACTGTCGACGCGCCAGGCGGCCTGCAATTCCACCACAGGTTCCGGATCCACGAGGGGAACCACCTTCAATCCCATCGGCCGCGGCTCGTCCATGCTGATGAACGACGCGAATCCCACATATCGGCGGGCCGCCACGGTGATCGCGGTGGCCACCGAATCGTTCATGTACTCGGCGACTTTCGGGAACGCGCCCGCCCGCTCGCTCGAGGTCATGATGGCGTCGTACATCGCCGGGCTCACCTCGCGGTTGAACAGCACGCACGGCGCCTCGGCCAGTTCGCGGATCGAGATCGAGGATCGGTCGGCCCACCGGTGCCCCTGCCCGACCAGTGCGCCGATGCGCACCTGTAGCAGACACCGCGACAGCACCAGCCCGCCGTTGGACGCGCCGCCGTAGAGCAGACCGACATCGATCTCCCCGCGCGTGAGAGCCGTGAGCTGCGGACCGGACCGGCCGGAGCTGAGCTTGGTGGTGATATTGGGGTAGCGCTCGTGCAATTGGGCCAGTGACCTGGGCATGATGAGCTGCCCGGCGCGGCCGTTGAACCCGATGGTGATCTTGCCCATGCGGCCGGCCGCGATGTCGCGGGCGGTGCTCGTCGCCGAGCGCACCTCCCCGAGTATCCGGCGCGCGTCGGCGCGGAACGCCTCACCCGCGGGGGTCAGCTGCACCACCCGCGACGTCCGCGACACCAGTTCGACGCCGAGATGGCGTTCCAGGCGCTTGAGCTGCTGACTCAGTGACGGCTGCGTGAGGTGGAGCCTGGCGGCCGCCCGCCCGAAGTGCAGTTCGTCGGCGATGGCAAGAAATGCCTCGATATGTCGTGTCTCCATATTGCGCGCCTCGCGTGATCAGGTACGTGACTCGTCCGAGATATGCACCTTGTATAGCGGCACCGCACGTCATTGAGGAACGCGACCGTGAAGATCAGGTGAGCAGCGCTCGAATTCCTGCCGCCCTACGGCGTGTCCACCCTGCCTCGCAGCGCGCCGCACCGCGCCGCGAACAGTGCTGTGAACACGGTCGATTCGCCAATCGAATCGCTGACACGGCGAAACCCGTCGATCCCTCGCCGGACGGCTCGATCCATTTCGTACCGTAATGGATCAATAATGCCTTTCGTGTTGTCGCCCACGACATCTGGATGGAAAACTTTTCCGCGGTGTGCCGAATAATTTCGACGCCGATTTCGAAGGAGCCCAGAAAATGACGACCACAGGTGCCAGCCAGCACGACGCCGAGATGACACTGGCCGCACTGTTTGCTCCGGACACGCGACCCGATCCCTACCCGATCCACCGCGCCCTGCGCACGAAGTCGCCGTTGGTCGCCAAAGGCGGCGACCTCGTCGTCATCGCCAACTACGCCGATTGCCAGCAGGTGCTGCGCGACCCATCGGTCCGCAACGACCCCAAGCTGTCCCGGCTCGGCAAGGATCACCCGGAGCGCTCGGAATCCCTGCTGTTCCTCGATCCGCCCGCGCACACCCGCATTCGGCGACTCGTGTCGAAAGCCTTCACCCCCAGGGTTATCCGGGCCTCGCAGCCGCAAATCCATTCGATCGTGGACGAACTGGTCGAGCAGATCGCCGGCAAGAGCGAGTTCGACGTGGTCTCGGAATTCGCGCTGCCCCTTCCGGTGCGGATCATGTGCGCCCTACTCGGTATTCCCGTCGAGGAATTCAGCGACTTCGAGCCCGCCGCCCGCCGGCTCGGCCGCGTCCTGGACTTCAACCTCGTCGTCCACAACGACGACCTGGAGGACGCCGAGGGCGCGCGCAACGAGTTGATGAACTACCTGAAGAACCTGATCGTCCGCAGGCGCGGCAACCTCGGCGACGACCTGCTCTCGCGGCTCATCGAGGTCGAGGAGGAAGGCGAGGTGCTCACCGAGAGCGAACTGCTCGCCACCTGCGTGCTGCTGATGGTCGCGGGCCACGAGACCACCGCCAACCTCATCGCCAACGGCGTGCTCGCCCTGCTCCAGCACCCGGACCAGCGCCAGATCCTCGGCGCCGACCCGGCATTGGGGATCAGCGCGGCCGACGAGGTGCTGCGCTACGACGCGCCGATCCAGTTCGTGATGCGCATCGCCACCCGCGACATGGAGATCAGCGGCACCGCGATCAGCCCCGGCACCGCGATGCTGGTCCTGCTCGCCGCGGCCAACCGCGATCCCCAGCACTACCCCGACGCCGACCGTTTCGATGTGGCCCGCGGTGCGGCCGACCACCTCGCCTTCTCCGCCGGGGCGCATTTCTGCCTCGCCGCCGCGCTGGGCCGGGCCGAAGGCGCCGCGGCGCTGTCCGCCTTCGCCGCGCGCGTGATCGACCCGGTGCTGGTCCCCGGTTCGCTGCGGTATCGCCCCAACGTGAACCTGCGCGGCATCCAGGACATGACCGTCACCCACGGCGGAGTCCGGCTCCGTTGACCTCAGATTCGGCTATCCCCTTCACAGAAAGCCTGTTATGAACTCGCACCACCACGGCCGTAAGGCCGGATGGGGGATCGTGCTCGTCGCGGTCACCACGCTGCTCGCGGCTTGCGGCCAGAACACCTCCGGTCCGGCCGCGGCCGACGACCCGGTGACCATCACCTTCCTGTCCTACACCTACGGACAGGCCAACCCGCTGGGCAAGGGCCTGGAGAAGTTGATCAACGACTTCCAGACGGCCAACCCGAAGATCACGGTCAAACCGCAGTCGGTCCCGACCTCCGACGCGCTCACCAAACTCCAGAGCGAAATGGTCGCGGGCAACCCACCCGACGTCGCGCAGATCGGCTGGAGCAAGGTCGCCCAGGCCTCGCGGACCTTGCCGCTGCGGTCCCTCGAAGAGGTCGCCGGGGCCGCCGAATGGAACTCGCACATGGCCGGTTTCGTGCCGTCGGTGCTGAAGGCGACCCCGGTCGCCGGCGACAAGAAGCCGGTCGCGGTGCCGTTCATGATGGCCACCCCGGTGGTCTTCTACAACGCCGACCTGTTCACCGCCGCCGGGCTCGACCCGGCCCAGCCGCCCAAGACGATGGCCCAGCTCAAGCAGGCCGCGCAGGCGATCCAGGACAAGACCGAGGCGCAGGGCGTGTATGTCTCGGCGGTCGACCCCGGCAAGTCCGATTACCTGACCCAGTCCCTGGTCAACAGCGCGGGCGGCGCCCTGGTGTCGAGCAGCGGGGACATCACCGTCGACTCGGCCCCGGTGATCACGGCGCTCTCGACGATCCAGGATCTGACCAAGTCCGGTGTGCAGCCCGCCGTCGATTTCGCCTCCGCGCAAGGAGCTTTCAACTCGGGCAAGCTCGGCATGCTGATCACCACCGGCGGCGGTCTGCTGACCCTCGACCAGGCCGCCAAGGGCAAGTTCGCCCTGCAGGTGGCGCCGCTGCCCGCCTTCGACAACCTGCCCGCCCGCCCCACCTTCTCCGGCTCCGGCCTGACAATCGCGGCCAAGGACACGGCCAAGGCGCGGGCCGCGTGGAAGTTCGTGCAGTTCCTCACCAATGACGACAGCTTCAAGCTGATCGCCTCGCAGATGGGCTACCTGCCGCTGCGGACCGCGGCGGAGTCCTCGGCCGACCCGCGGCTCGGCTCGGCCGTCAAGCAGATGGCCGACCTGACGCCCTACACCGCGTTCCCCGGCAAGCAGTCCAACCAGGGCGTCGTCATCCTCCAGGACGAGGCGGTCGAGCCGATCGTCCTGCGCGGCGCCGACCCGGCGGCGACCCTGCGCGCCGCCGCCGCGAAAATCCGCGACCTGAACTGAGTTCGACCGCACCCCTCCGCCGCACCATCACCCGCCTCGAAGAGAGCCAACGTTGTCACACCAGGCATTCGCACACCTGCCACCGAACGGTTCACCGAACGGTGGCGCGGTCCCGAACAAGATCGGCCTGACGGTCAATCCATGGTCGGGAAAGCAGCTCCTGCGTTCCGATTTCGAGGAGATGCGCGAATTCCTCGACGAGGCCGCCGCCGCCGGATTCGGCTACGCCGAACTCGGTGGCGGCGGACTCGGGGTGGTGATCGGCGGGCGGGCGCACCGCTCCCGGCTGGCGGCGCTGCGCGACGCGCTGGCCGGGTGCCCGCTGCGACTCACCTTGCACAGCTCATGGCATTCGTCCGGCCGCACCGGCAACCTGCTCGACAGCGCGAGCGCGCCCGCCCAGCGCTCGGGCCTGCAGGCCGATCTCGACGTGGCCGCCGCGATCGGCGCCGAGGTGCTGGTCTACCACGCCGGGGTGCTGCCGAACCTGTACACCGACGGTGCGGCGCTGACCGCGGGCATGGCGACCGAGCGCGCGATGCTGCGCGACCTCGCCGACGAATCCGGCGCCCGCGGGGTCATGATCGCGGTCGAGAACCGGGCGCCCGGCCCCGCGGTCCTGGCCCGCCGGTCCTACGGCATGCGCCTGGATCTGGTCGCCGAGCAGGTGCAGCAGATCGATCACCCCGCGGTGTCGATGTGCCTCGATGTCGGCCACGCCTATTTGTCGGCCGGCTACCTCAATTACGACTTCCTGGAGGCGATTCGCGACGTCGCCCCGGTCGTCGGGCATGTGCACCTGCACGACAACTTCGGCCGGATGGCCAGCCAGCCCGACGCCAGCCCGTACGAACTCGAACTCCTCGGCGAGGGCGACCTGCACCTGCCGCCCGGTTGGGGCACGATCCCGTTGCCCGAGGTCTTGTCGACGGCCTTCCCCCGCGACCCGGCGATCATCATCGAAATGCGCCACGCCCGCCACTACGCCGAGGCCCTGGACACCACGCTGCGGATGCTCGAAGTGCGAGCCGGGGCATGACCCTCCTCGAGACTCGCGAGGTGCGGCGAAAGGTGCGCGCGGCCGAGCGACCCGCCGCGACCGGGGTGGCCTGGCTGTACTTCTCACCGGCCATGCTCTCGATCGTGGTGTGGGTCTACGGTCCCCTCGTGTTCACCGCGGTGCTCAGCTTCCTCGACTGGAACCTGATCTCCCCCGACATCGAGCCGGCCGGCCTGGACAACTACGAAACCCTCCTCACCGAGCCGGAATTCGGCAACGCGGCCTGGAACACGCTGAAGTACGCGGTGCTGGTGCTGCCGTTCGCGACGGTCATCCCGTGCGCGCTGGCGATCGCGCTGTGGAAGCGGCCGGGCCGGGCCAGCGAGTTCTACCGGATGCTGCTGTTCCTGCCGGTCGTCCTCGCACCGGTGGCCAATGCGCTGTCGTGGCAGTTCATCCTGGACCCGCTCTACGGAACCCTGAATCAGGTGCTCGGATTCGCCGGTGTGGCACCGATCAACTGGCTCGGCGACCCGGCCACCGCGCTGCCGACCGTCGTCGCGGTGACGGCGCCGAAAGTGGTGGCGCTCAACACCTTGCTGTTCGGCGCGGCGCTGGCGAACCTGGATCGCCGCACCATCGACGCCGCGCGCCTGGACGACGCCACCGAGGGTGAGATCACCCGGGCGATCATCCTGCCCCAGCTGCGCCGCCCGATCATTCTGCTCGGACTGCTGTCGATGGTGGTGGTGTGGCCGTGGCTGTTCACCAATATCGGTGTGCTCACCCGCGGCGGGCCGAGCAATGCCACCGACAACGTCTACTACCGGCTCTACACCTATGGCTTCACCTTCTTCGACGCGGGCACCGCGTCGGCGGCGGCCATTGTCATCGCCCTCGCCTTCGGGCTGCTCCTGACCTGCTACAACCTGCTCTCGAGGAGATTCCGTGCGACGCGGTGACGCGATCGGCAGGCACCTGCTACTGATCACAGCGATTGTGCTGATGCTGTTCCCGGTGGCGCTGGCCTTGGCCACCTCGTTCAAACCGGTGTCGACGATCTTCGATCTGAATCCGATTCCGTTTCCGGCGAGCCTGGAGAACTACGACCTGGCCATCGGCAGATTCCCGATCGGCACGCTGCTGTTCAACACCTTCGTGATGGCCGCGGGCGTCACCCTCGCGACGATGCTCGTCGCGGTGCCCGCCGCCTACGCGCTGGTCCGCTTCGAGAAGGCGCGCGGCCGCGGTTTCGTCCTCGCCGCCGTGGGTGTCTCGCTGCTGATCCCGCCGCAGGCACTGATCATTCCGCAGTTCCTGATGACCGCGAAGCTGGGTTGGCAGGGCCACACGATCGGGGTGATCATTCCGCAGCTGGGCGTCAGCGCTCTCGCGGTGCTGCTGCTGCGCGACCACATTCGTTCGGTGCCGCCCTCGCTGATCAGCGCGGCGGCGCTCGAAGGCGCCACGTCGTGGGAGATCCTGCGGCACGTGGTGCTCGGCGTGCTGCGCCCGGCGCTGGGCGCGGTGTCGATCCTGCTGTTCATCAGTACGTGGAACGAATTCTTGTGGCCGCTGCTGGTGATGCCCGATCCGCAGGACACCACCATCCAGCCGGGTCTGGCGCTGTTCCTCGGCCCGGAGAGCGCGCAGTTCGGGCCGATGCTCGCCGCGGCGATGCTGGCGTCGCTGCCGGTCGTCGTGATCTATGTCCTGGCGTCGCGACGGATCGCGGACGCCTTCCTTCATTCAGGGGTGCGGTAAATCGACATGACCAGTCTCAGTGTGAGCGAGCCCCCGGTGCTGACCGCCGCGGTCGACCTCTCGGCCGGCGTGGTGCTCGACGGCATCACCAAGCAGTACGGCGAGGACCGCCCGGCTCTCGACGTCGACCTCCTGCATGTGCCGGGCCGATCGCTGACCGTGCTCGTCGGTCCGTCCGGCTGCGGCAAATCGACCGCGCTCGGCGTGGTGTCCGGCCTGATCACCCCGACCACGGGACGGGTGCTGATCGACGGTGCCGACGTCACCGAGGTGGCGCCGGGACGACGCGGTGTCTCGATGGTGTTCCAGGACTTCGCGCTGTACCCGCACATGACCGTCGAGCGCAACATCTCCTTCGGCCTGCGGCTGGAAGGCAAACACAACCGCAAGTCCGGGCTCGACCGCGCCGAGATCGAGCGGCGCGTGGCCGGCGCCTGTGCCAGCCTCGGGCTGAGCGAGCTGCGCCACCGCAGGCCCGCGCAGTTGTCGGGTGGTCAGCGGCAACGGGTCGGGCTGGCCCGGGCGATCGTCCGGCAGCCGAAGGTGCTGCTGCTCGACGAGCCGCTGTCCGCGCTGGACGCGCAGTTGCGCCAGCAGGCGCGGGTCGAACTGGTGCGGCTGCATCGCGAGCTCGGCAATACCGTCGTGCTCGTCACCCATGACCAGCTCGAGGCGTTGTCGATGGCCACCCACCTGGTGGTGATGAACGATTCGCGGGTGTTGCAGGTCGGCAGTCCGGCGCAGGTGTATCGGCGGCCGGTCGATCTGTTCGTCGCGACTTTCCTCGGTAGTCCGCCGATGAACCTGGCGACGGTGGCCATGAACCAGGCCGGGGACGAGATGACCGGGTCCGGTCTGGAAGTACTTCTCCCGCAGGCGATCCCCGGATTGCCGGGGGAACTGAAACTGGGCTGGCGAGCCGGAGACGGCACGCTGCGGCAGCACGACGGCCCGGGTCTGCTCGTGCACGGCGTGGTGGAGCTGGTCGAGTTCACCGGCGACGCCAAGATCGCGCAATGCACCGGCGAATCGGGCCGGTGGGCCGTGACGCTGCCCGCGAACGATCCGGCTCCGGCCGTCGGCGCGCGGATCCAGGTCTACGTCCCGGCGGACCGGCTGCACCTGTTCGACCCGGAAACCGGCGCCCGAGTATCGGCTTTCGATGCACCTGCTGATCACCAACGATGACGGCTACCGCGCGCCGGGACTCCTGGCGCTGGCGGAAGCGGTGCGCGCGCTCGGCATCGACGCGACGGTGGTAGCACCGAGCGGGCCGATGTCGGGCGCGGGCCAGTCCCGGCGCAGCGGCGTCGCGGTGGACTGGGAATTCGCCGCCCCGACCGCCGAAATTCCCACCATCCACGTGGGATCGACGCCGGCGGCCTGCGTGGTCTTCGCGCTCACCTCCGGGGTCATCGCGCCGGTGGATCTGTGCCTGAGCGGGGTGAACGCCGGTGAGAACATCGGCGCCACCCTGAATGTCAGCGGCACCTACGGCGCTGTCCAGGAAGCAGGGGCGCGCGGTGTGCCCGGCATCGCGGTCTCGCGCGAGTTCGGCGGGCCGTGGGCCGAGCCGCACGACTGGGACTGGAAGTGGGTGCCCGAGGCGACCGCCCGGATACTCGGCACGCTGCTGGCGGCGCGGGCAGGCTGGTTCACCGCGAACGTCAACCTCTCCGGCGTCGACCAAGGCACGGATCCGGCCTACACCAGGGTCAGCCGCGCGCTGTACTACACCGATGTCTTCGACGTCGCCCGCGGGGCCATCCTCAGCACGATCGGCTACCGTGCCGAGGAGCTGGCACCCGACGACGACATCTACGCCTTCGCCGAGCAGCGGCGAACCAGCATCACCCTCGTGCGGCGGGCTTGAACGGTTCGGAGCGCAGCTCGGTCTTCACGATCTTCCCGCCGGCGTTGCGCGGCAACGGCGCCGTGCGCACCGAGAAATACTGGGGCACTTTGAAATCCGCCAGCCGCACCCGCAGATGGTCGAGCACGGCGACCTCGTCGAACTCGGTGCCCGCCACCGGCACCACCACCGCGCCGACCTTCTCCCCCATCATGTCGTCGGGCACCCCGACCACCGCGCATTCGCCGACGCCGGGGGCGCCGGCGAGAGCGTTCTCCACCTCGACGCAGTACACGTTCTCGCCGCCGCGGTTGATCATGTCCTTGGCCCGATCGGCGATCGACACCAGCCCGTGCTCGTCGACGCGGGCGAGATCACCGGTGCGCAGCCAGCCGTCAGCGAAGGTCGCGGCGGTGGCCGCGGGGTTGTTCCAGTACCCGGCGACGACGGTAGCGCCACGAATGAGCAATTCGCCGACGCCGCTGACGGGATCGGGCGCGTCGATGGCCAGGTCGACGATCGGTGCGGCGAATCCCACCGATTCCGCGTGCTCGGTGGCCCACTCGTGGGGCAGGTAGGTCGCGATGGACGAGGTCTCGGTGAGACCGAATCCGTTGGCCAGCCGTGCATTCGGGAAGTGCCGGGCGATCTCGGCGACCAGCGCCGGGGCGACCGGCGCGCCGCCGTAGGCGACCCGGTTCACCGCGCTCAGGTCGAAGTCGGCGAAGTTGGGCTGCCGGAACGCGAGATAGTAGATGGCGGGCGGGTTGGTGAGCGAGGTGACCCGCTCGTCGACGATCGCCCGCAGGAAATCCTGAATCTTGAACTGCGGCAGAATGATCGTGGCCCCGCCGATGGCGAGCTGTGGAATCAGCTGGCTGTTGCAGGCGGTGACGTGGAACAGCGGCACCGAAACCAGGTTGCGCAGCGCCGGGCCCTCGTCGGCGGCGATACCGGCGAGCCGGCGCACGTTCTCCACCGTGGACAGCAGGTTGCGGTGCGTGGTCATCGCGCCCTTGGGCCGTCCGGTGGTGCCACTGGTGTAGAAGATCGCGGCGAGATCGGTGGCGGCCGCGCCCTCGTAGACGTAGGGATCACCCTGCGGCAGCGGCTCATTCGGGCGCAAGGCGAACGCGGCGCCGGAGTCGGTGCGGACATGCTCGATCTCGGGAGCGGCGAAACGGGTGTTGACCGGCACCGCCACCGCGCCCGCGAGCACGATGCCGAGAAAGCCGACCACCCAATCGGTTCCGGCGTCGAGCAGGCTGGCGACCCGGTCACCGGGCGCAATGCCCTTGTCCCGCAGCCCACCCGCGACCCGCGACGCGTGCTCCCACAGTTGCCGGTACGAGAGTCGCTCGCCGCCGACCTCGACGACAGCTTCCTGATCGGGCCAGGTCTCCACCGTGCGGCGCAGCATGTCCACCAGCGAATCCGGCAGGCCGGAGTACTGCGCGATACCGTGCTCGTCGCGAAAGATTCCGGCGGTGTCGAACGGTTGCACGGTCATCACGCGACCTGCGGATCGAGCAGCGCGGCGAGGTTGTCCTCGGCGAAGAACTCCCGGGCACTGAGTCCGCCCGCCATCATCCGGAACCACTGCTGGGTGTGTTTCGGGCTGCTCGGCAGTGCCCGCATCACCTCGACATGCTTGTCCGGCAACACCAGTCGCGAGGACTCGCAGGTGAACCGGTACATCGCCTTGCTCGACCGATCTCGCTGCGCCTGATAGTCGGCGAGCGCTTCCTCGAGTGGCCGCGCCCCCGTCAGACCCTCGTGCACGCGCTCGGCGAGCAGGTCGGCGTAGGTGAACGCGTCGCTGATCCCGAGGCCGGTGAACGGGTCCTTGTGATAGCCGGCGTCGCCGACCAGGGCCCACCCCGGGCCGTGCGATTCGCGGTAGAAGTTGTCCGGGTAGCGGGCGATGTAGAACCGCTCGTCGCGCTCGCCGGTCTCGAGCAGGTCGGCGAGATCGGGCGCGGTTTCCTCGAACGCCAGCGAGAAGTTGCGCTCGACGTCGGTGCGGAAGGGCGCGAACCGGTCGACGTATTGCACACACCAGATCAGCGTCTTGCCGTCGTTGGTCGGCCAGCCGCCGACCGCCTGTTTGTCGCCGATCCGCAACTCGCTCTGCATCTTCAGACCGGACCAGTACGAGTAGGCGGTGAAGGTCTCCCCCGGGATCACGTCGTACTTCTGCGCGCCGGTGAGCTCGGCCACGGTCGAGGCGTAACCATCGGCGCCGATCACGAGGCGGGCGTGTTCGACGACCCGTTCGCCGTCGCGGTCGCGGCCGACGATGCCGGTGACGACGTCCCCGTCGCGTACCAGATCGAGGACGGTGACACCCTCGCGCACCTCGGCACCGGCCGACCGGGCGGCGTCCTGCAACAGCTTGTCGAGCACGATGCGCCGCGGCGCGTAGGTCTCGGCGATACCGTCGATCGGGTCGGAGAAGCCGGAGAACCGCGCGTCACCGTAGGACATCGTGATCGAGTGGATGGGCGTGCAGCCGGTGGCCTTCAACTGGTCCAGCAGACCCCAATCCCGCAGTCGCGCAAGGCCCTTCTGCCGCAGCATGTGGGTCGAGACGGCATCCTTGGGAAACAGCGCCTGGTCGACGCAGAGCACTCGGTAGCCGCGCCGCGCGAGCAGCATCGCGACCGTGGCGCCGGCGCAGCGCGCGCCGACAACAATGACATCGTGCACAGTCTTCGACCTTTCAGGCATCGAGCACGAGGCGTTCCGTGCGCGCTCGGGAGACGCAGATCATCATGGTTTTGCCCGACTCTTGCTCAGCGGGCGTGAGAACCGAGTCGCGGTGCTCGATTTCGCCTTCCAGGACCGTGGTTTCGCAGGTCGCGCACGTTCCTTCGCGACACGACCACAGCACGTCCGCACCGGCCCGTTCGAGCGCGTCCAGGATCGACGATCCGGCCGGGACGTCGACGGTCCGGCCGGATCGGTTGAGCACCACGGTCGTCGGCCGGTCGGGTCCGGTCGGCGCGAACTCTTTCGGATGAAAGCGCTCGATCCGCAACACCTCCGGCGCACAGTGCTGCTCGACCGCGGCCAGCAGCGGTTCCGGGCCACAGCAGTACACGAGTGTGCCCGAGGGCATCGGATCGAGGATCTCGGTCAGTGGCATCAACCCGACTTCGTCCTGCGGGTAGCGCCGAACCCGCGCGCCGTAGGCGGACAACTCGTCGGTGAAGGCCATCCGCGCTTCGGTGCGGCAGCCGTAGTGCAATTGCCAGTCGGCGCCGCGCTGTTCGAGTTCGCGGATCATCGGCAGCAGCGGGGTGATTCCGATGCCGCCGGCGATCAACAGGTAGCTCGCCGCCGGCGCGAGCGGGAAATTGTTGCGGGGCTCCCGGATCTCCAGCAGCGTGCCGGGCCGCACCCGCTCGTGCATCCACGCCGACCCGCCCCGCCCCTGTTCCTCGAGCAGCACCGCGATGCGGTAGCTGTCCCGATTCGCGGGATCGCCGCACAGCGAGTACTGGCGAACGACGCCGTCGGGCAGGACGACATCCACGTGCGCACCCGGCTCCCACGGCGGCAATGGCGCGCCGCCGGGGTCGGTGAGCACAAAGGACAGCACGCCCTCTGATTGGTAGGTAATGGACCGAATTCGCATAATCGCGCTGATCACACGATGAGTCTCGCAGGGCTGCGGTGGCCTGTGGCGATTGATACTTTCCACGAATTGCCGGATTGAAAAGGGCGAGACACTGCCCGATCAGGCAGCGTCGACCCGGGCCAGGAATTCCCACAGCAGTTCGGTGATCGCCGCCGGCTGCTCCAAACTGCTGGAATGGCCGCACTCGGCGATGATGTGCAACTCGGCGGCCGGGATCAACTCGGCGATGCGCTCGGATCGCGGCGGCGGCGTCGCCGTGTCGTCGGCGCCGACGATGACCAGCGTCGGCAGGGTGATGGCGGGGATCTCGTGGTCCACCGGTGCGCGGTCGGCGACGCCGAGAACCGCCCGGCGCAGGGCGGCACGGTCGCAACGCCGCAGGCGGGCGGCCCATTCTTCGACGACGGCGGAGTTCGCGGGATCCGCGAGAAAGGTCGACCCGAACAAGTGCGGTGTGACCTTGCCTCGGACCGGCGTCACACCGAACAACCGCATTACCGCGGCCAGCCGCTTGTACTCCCCGATCTTGCTCGCGTCCTCGGGCTCGGAGCTGGTGTCCAGCAACGTCAGCGAGCGCAGCAGCGCACCGTGCCGGGCCGCGACGCGCTGCCCGACGAAGCCGCCCATGGACAGCCCCACCCAGTGCGCCGGGGCGATTCCCAGGCCCCGAATCACCTGGACGGCGTCGCGCGTGAGGGTATCCATGTCGTAACCGCCTGCGACCGGCCCGGTTTCGCCCTGTCCGCGCCAGTCGATCGCGACGCACCGGTAGTGCTCGCGCAGGGCATCGATCTGCGGCCGGAACATCCAGCCGCCGAACAACAATCCGTGACCGAAAACGATGGTGGGCGCCTCCGGGCGATCCGGCGGGAGGCCGGTGTCGGTGTAGGCGATCGGCGTGCCGTCGGCGAGGATGGTGGGCATGGGTCCGATCCGTTCCTGAAAGTCGTTGTGCCACACCTTGATCAGCTGGTCGGACCAGGGCTCTGCCCAGACAGCGGCGGATGCCCGGAACCGCCGCGCAGGCGGGGGCAGAGCTCGAAGAGGGATGTCCGGCGCTGAACCTATTTGGCGAGCTTCACGTTGCGCATCGTCACCAGCGCAGTCCCGCACAGGGTTTCGTCGTCGCCGTCGACGGAGAAGATATCGGCGGCGGCGATCGTGATGAGCGCGCCCGGTTTGATCACCCGGCCCCGCGCCACGACCTGCGGGCCGCGCGCCGGGGCCAGAATCTTCACCGTGTAATCGATGGTCATATTCACCCATCCGGGCGCCAGCAGCGTGCCGGCCGCGGAGCCGGCGGCGAAGTCGGCCAGCGCGCCGAGCACCCCGCCCTGAAAGAATCCGTCGTGCTGGGTGAGTTCCGTGCGATAGGGCTGAATGACCTCGGCCGCGCCCGGTGTGATCCGGCCGAAATCGAAACCCAGGTGCTTGGCGGCGGGCATGCTGAGCACCACCGCCCGCACGGCCTGTTCGAAATCAGGATTCGTCGCTTGCCACGTCTGCATCTCAGCTCTTCCGTCGGGTCCTCATATTTTCGCCACATCAGAATCCATCGTCGACACCGAATGCGTTCAGCAATTGATCCATCACCGGAACGAATCGGACCGGTACCATCGTGCGGCAAGTCCGATCTAGTTCGCCGCCGGGGTAGTTGGGGGATCGCAGGGTGCAAGGCAATCACGGTGACGCGGGGAGCGGTCCGCGGTACGGCGGTCCGCCGCACAGTCCACACGCGTCCGGTGGTGTGCCGCCGTGGGTCGGGAATCCGGTTCCGCCCCAAGGTTTTCCGCAGCAGGGGCAGCAGTATTACGGTGGGCGATACCCGGGTGGGCGGCCGCCGCGTAACAACCTCCCGTGGATTCTGGGCGGAATCGGTGCTGTCGTCATGGTTTTGATCGTCGGCGCAGGGCTGTTCGCGCTGAGCGGGAGCAACGACGACAACGCTGCCGTGCCGACAACCGCACCGCTGTCGTCCACCACCGTTGCGCAATCCCTGACCGAGTCCGGCCTGCCTGCCCCGAAGCCGAAAGCGGCTCTGGTCAGCTGCACCTACGCCGCCGGCACCGGGCCGGCCGACAAGCCGGTCACCAAGCCCGAGCGGATCGAGGTGCCCACGACGGGAGCCGCCGCAGCGGTCAACATGAGTATGCGGACCAGCGCGGGCTCGATCGGTCTCGCCCTGAAACAGGCCGAATCACCGTGCACGGTCAACAGTTTCACCAGCCTGGTGCAGCAGAGGTACTTCGACGGCACCTCCTGCCATCGGATCACCACCGGCGCGGGACTGAAGGTGCTGCAGTGCGGCGACCCGACCGGCACCGGAATGGGCGGCCCCGGTTACCAGTTCGCCAACGAGTACCCGACCGATCACTTCCCGGTCGGTGATCCGAGCGCACAGCTGCCGGTCGACTACAAGCGCGGCGTGCTCGCCATGGCCAACGCGGGCCCGGACACGAACGGCAGCCAGTTCTTCCTCGTCTTCGGCGACTCCCAACTGCCACCGCAGTACACGATCTTCGGCACCGTCGACGCCGAGGGCTTGGCCACCTTGGACAAGATCGCCGCGAGCGGCAGCGACGAGACGAACGGCCCCGGCGACGGCAAGCCCAAGGTTCCGGTAGAGATCGAGTCGATTCAGCTGGGCAGCTGAAGCGCGCGGCTCAGTTCAGGCTGGGCACCACCCGGGTCGCCTCCGGCCCTCTGGGCGTCTCCGACACGGTGTAGGCGACGAGTTGGCCGGCGGCCAGGGCCTTGAGGCCCGGCACGTCGATCACCCGGTAATCGACGAATACCGCCGGGCCGGCCTCCGCCGCCAGGAAGCCGAAGCCCTTGGAGACGTCGAACCAGGACACGACACCGTGCTGCCAGTCCGGCGACTCGGGCTCCGTGCCGCTCGATCGGGTCACGGTGATGTCCACGGTGCGGGCCGGCGAGGAGAGCGTTGTCGTCATGTGGCGGGGAGTATCCATCCGCGCCTGTTCCAATCGCGATCGTGGCTAAGCCGATTCGTTGCGGTTCGCCCGCAGCTGCGCGCAGGCTTCGGCGAGGGTCGGGCGGACGATCAGCAGGTCGATCAGACCGGTCAGCTGCATCGGGCGCAGCGTCGCGGAGTTGTCGGCGACCACGGCGATCCGGCTCTCGCGGGGATCCTGTCGCACCTGGGCGGCCAGCACCGACAGCCCGGCCGAGGCCAGGAACGTCACCGCCTGCAAATCGACGGCGACACCGTGGTTCGCCGCGTCGGCCGCCAGGGCGGCATCGAGGGCGGCGCCGAGATGGGGGGCGGTGAGGACGTCGATTTCGCCGCCGATCCGCAGCACTGTCACGCCGTCGAGCACGGTTGATTCGAGGGAGAGCCGCGTACCGGCCGGACGAAGGTCTCGCTCAGTCTTCGGTCCAGCGTTGTTGTTGGTCACCGAGGAGAGTTTACATTGTATCCCTGATTGGCACGCGGTCTGCGGGTGCGCGCGGGTGCGCGATCACTCGGCCGGGAGCGTGCGTTCGAGTCGATCGAGCAGGGCTTCCAGCGACTCTTCGAACTCGAGCGCGCTGTGATCCTCGGCCAGTTTCGATTCCAGCCGGGACAGATGCGGGTATCCCGCGAGCTGCTCGGCATGCGAGCGATCCGGCTCCGCCGGGACGTTGGCGGGCCGACCGGCCACCTCCAGCAGCAACTGCCCGAGCAGGAACGTGGTGTAGGAGCGGTAGGCCGAGACCGCGGCGTCGTCGTCGAAACCGTAGTAGAGCAGCGTGTCCAGGAAGGTTTCCATCCAGCGCAGGCTGCGTAGCGGCGGGCGCACCCACGGCGCCTCCGGCGCACGGGTGGCCACCAGGGGAAACAGCTCGGGATGGTCCAGGGCGATCTGGCGAACGCCGTGCGCGAGCCGCACCAGGAAGTCCTGCCATCCGTCTTCCCGGCGGCGCGCCGCGAGCTGGTGCTCGTGCAGATCGTCGACCAGCAGCGCGACGATGCCGCTGAGCAGGTCCTCACGACTGTGCACGTAACGGTAGAGCGCCATCGCCTCGACGCCGCACACCGCTCCGAGCCGGCGCATGGTCAGCTTGCGCAGCCCTTCCTGATCGACGAGGTCGATCGCGGCCTCGAGGATCAGGCGGCGGCTCAACGGCGCGCGCGACTCGTCGCGGTCGCCCGGCTCGGAACCGCGAGAGTCCGGCGACTTCGCCAAATCCTCTACGCGATCGTCGTGATGTTCGTCCACCGAAACATCCCCTCACTACACGCGTCGAAGCAAGACCAACGGTCAGACTATTTCACCGCCCACCCAGTCCCTAAACACCCGACGGGCGCGCGTCGGCGATCGGGGCGTCACGCAACGCCCGGCATCACGTTGCCCGGTTCGGGAAACAGTGGCTGAGCTGTTGAGTTTACAAGGTAAACGCTTGCCGCTAGATTGTGTCGAATGTGCGGTCAGGGTTCCGTCGGCGAGCGTGACACCGAGGCCGGCGACACGATCGGCAACTGCTTGCGAGAAGCGTCGTCCTCGACCAGCTGGCAGGATTTCCTGGTGCGATCGGCGCACGGGGTCCGCCGCATCGTGCTGCGCGAGCCGGAGCTGTTCGCCCCGGCGGTCGCCCTCGCGCCGGAGGCGCCGTGGGCGCGGCCGCCGCTGGGCAACCTGCGGTGGATAGAGACGTTTCTCAACACGCTGCTGTGCTACGGCTTCGATGACGACGAGGCGGTCGCGGTGTATCGGTCGTTCACGACCTTTCTGCTCGGCCAGTTGTTGCTCGAGGTGGCCGGCCACGTCACGGTACCGGGGAGCGAGCGCACACCGGCCCCGTCCACCGGGGCGCTCGAGCAGTTCCCGAATCTGTATCGGCTGCAGCCGAAACTGTCGCGCGACCACGGCGCCGCCGAGTTCGAAGACGCCCTCGAGGCGCTGCTCGACCGCATCGAACGCCTGCGTTCCGCCTCCTGACACACCGGGCTTTCCCGGCAACGATAATGATGAACCCGGCGATCGGTTAACCGCAGGTCGACGCCCCGTGCACACTGGAACGGTGACCGATATGGATCAAGAGTCCCGCAGCGACGCCCCGCTCGGGCAGCTCGTCTCGCCCGGCGGCGTCGCCGAGGTGGAGGCGGTGATCGGCACCGGAACCCAGCAGCCCATCGGCAGCTTCCGGTTCTGGTTCGGCGAGCAACGCTGGGAGTGGTCCGACGAGGTCGCCGCCATGCACGGCTACTCCCCCGGTGAGGTCGAGCCGACCACCGAACTGCTGCTGGCCCACCAGCACCCCGAGGACCGCGACCGCGTCGCCGGGGCGATCACCACGATGATCGAGAACAGCGAACCGTTCTCCAGCCGGCACCGGATCATCGACACCGCCGGCTTCGAACACGAGGTCATCGCGGTCGCCGACCTGATTCTCGACGATCAGGAGTCGATCGTCGGCACGCTCGGCTACTACATCGAGATCACCGACATCGTCGAGGAGAACTCCGACGAGGAACTCACCGAATCCTACGAGGGCCGCCAGACGATCGAGCAGGCCAAAGGCGCGCTCATGCTGGTCTACGGGCTGACGCCGGACCAGGCCTTCCGGCTGCTGCGATGGCGGTCGCAGGAATCCAATGTGCGCCTGCGCGCGCTGGCCACCCAGCTGGTCGCGGAGCTGCGCCCGCTCAGCAAGGAGATCCCCCAGTTCCGGACTCGGTTCGATCACCGCCTGCTGACGCTGCACGAACGGGTCCCCGAGAGCTGAGCGGCCTCAGCGCGCGCGACTGACCGGCCAATCCGAGGGGAACGCCAGCAGGGCGCCGATCATCCGCAACGCGGTGAGCAGCGCCTGAATCGCATCGCATCCGGAGGCCACCGCCTGTGGCCGGCCTTCGATCCGGAACGCGCAGACGTAATAGCCCCGCCCCACCGCGCGCCTCGGACTGTCGATCTCGATCGCGCGCGGGCCCCGGTCGGTGACCTGGATCCGCAGGCCGACCACGCCCCCGGACGCCGCGGCCTCCGGGGCCCGATATCCGGGGCTGGGCGCGACCGGGAATCCCTGTGCCGTGGCATCGAGCACGGCGAAGCGGTGCCCGCATCGGTTGGCGCGGCTCAGCACCGCGCGCAGTGCCACCAGCGCGCGGTAGAGCGCCGCGATCCCGTCGACGTCGCGGACCTCGAACTCCCCCATGCCGTGCACCCGGAACCCGCATCGGCCGCTGCCGTCGGACGCCTCCACCGGCGTGCCCACTTCGATCAGCACCGGACGGCCGCCGTCGGTCACCATCCGGGTGGCCAGCACGCCTCCGGTCGCGCCGCTCACGGCGGAAACCTCGGATGCGCCGCGGCGAAACGGGCGCACCCCGCCGCACCGAGGCATCGCCGGAGCTCAGTGCCGTTGATGGCTCGCCTGCCGTGCTTCCTGCACGTCGGCTTCCACCCGGGCCTTTTCCGCCTCGGCCTCTTTCGCCGCCGCTTCGCGCTGCGAGGCGGCCTTGTCCTGTTGCGCCCGGCCCTCGCCCTTCAGGTCCTCGTCGCCGGTGACGACGCCGAGCGCCTCCTTGGCGCGACCCTTCACGTCCTCGACCACGCCCTCGACCGCCTCGCGGGGGCCGCTCCCGTGCTCTGGCATACCATCCTCCTGCTTACCGTGGGCCGACTTTCGGACAACAGCGCAATTACCCGTGGACAGAGATCGAAACCACCGGAAACGCGCGCGGACGCGCCGCACGCCGGTTAGGGCGCGGTAATCGGGGAAAGGCTGTCGCATGCCGCAGCCTCGTCGCCTTGTTCTCGTCGCCACTCTCGACTCCGGTGCCACCCAGCGCATCCCGCTAACCGTGCACCGCCGCGAGGCCGCGTTGCGCTTCGAGGTCGGCGCGATCGAGACGGCCGCTCTCGGCGGCACCGCCGCGACGCCGGAGGGCGGACATGGGTGAGCGAACCCGCTGGTGGCGGCGGATCGCGGTCGCGGCGAGCCTGGCCCTCGCCGTGCTCGTCCCGGCCGCACCGGGCGCCGTCGCCGAACCGGCCCAGCGCCCGGGCGGATTCGAGGAACTGCTGGTGCCCTCGCGCATGGGCCCGATCAAGGTCCAGGTGCGGTGGGCCGCCCATGGCGGTTCGAGTGCGCTGTACCTGCTCGACGGTCTGCGCGCGCTGCCCTCGGGCAACGGCTGGGTCATGCACACCGACGCGCTGGCGTTGTTCGGCGACGACGACCTCACCCTGGTCCTGCCGGTCGGCGGCGAATCCTCCTGGTACGCCGACTGGTCGGCGACCTCGGCGCTCAACGGCCAGGCGGTGCCGTACCGGTGGGAGACTTTCCTCACCGAGGAACTACCCGCCTACCTTGCCGACTACGGCGTCGACCGGACGCGGACCGCGGTCGCGGGCTTGTCGATGGGCGCCAGCGCCGCGCTGGCGCTGGCCGCCAATCACCGAGACCAATTCGTGCACGCCACCGCACTGAGCGGCCTGCTCGACTGGAGCCTGCCGGGCGTGCGCGACGCGATGCGCTTGGCCGCGCTGCAGGGCGGCGGTTACGACCTCACCGCGCTCGCCCCGCCGGGCTCGCCGCGCTGGCAGCGCCTGGATCCGGCCGCGCTCGCACCGGCATTGGCCGGACTCCCGATGTACATTTCGGCCGCCAGCGGTGTTCCCGGGCCGGCGGATCAGTGGGACAGTCCCGACACCGCGGCGGCCACGATCGCCGGAACCGGCCTGGAGGCAGGCGCTTTGGTGTCGACCCGCTCGTTCGAGGCACGGCTGCGCGCGCTCGGGATCGCCGCCGTCTTCGAATACCCGGCGACCGGGACCCATTCCTGGCCGTACTGGGGCAGTCAACTCGCGGTCGCGCGGCCGCACATCCTGCACGCGCTGGGTGTGGGCTGACGCACTTGTTTGATCGGTGTCGCTGCGGTTAACCGTCGCTCAACCACTATTGCCCAGATGTGAGGTGATCATCGATGACCATGTACGACCCGCACACCCCCGATGAGATCTCGGCGCTGGACTTCGATCTGGACACCACCTCCGACAGCGAGATCCGCAACGCGGTACGGAGTCTGCTCGTCGTCGAGACCGCCGCGCTGGTGAACGACGCGGTGCTGTGCACCGACGAGATGGTCACCAACGCGCGCCGCCACGGTAGCCCGCCCCGGCGATGCCGGATCCTGCGCCGGTTCAACCCGGAGCGGCTGCGCATCGAGGTCGACGACGCCGGCGCCGCCGCGCCCCGGCTGCGCACCCCGGACGACCGGGGCGGCCGCGGCATTCTGCTGCTGGATCGAATCGCGCTGGCCTGGGGTGTGATCACCGGCACGGGCTGCAAAACGGTGTGGGCCGAACTCGCCCTGGAACCGTCGATCCTGCCCGCGGGCGCCTGACATTCAACGAGTGCGCACCGGCGCCTGTTCGAGTTCTCGCAGGGCGGTGCGCAGCCCCTTCCGCTTACCGGTTTCCGGATCGAGGCCGAAGTGTTCGTCGAGGCCCGCGCGGATGGCGAAACGCAATTCCGAGGCGGTCTCGGGGGCGTCGTCGGCTGTCGCGGAGAGCAGGGCGTTGGGCAGGGCGAGTTTGGCGATCGTGCGGAAGGATTGCAGATACTGCCGGCCGAGCGAGCCCGTGGTGTACGGGAGATCGTATTTGTCGCAGAGTTCGCGAACCCGGACACCGATCTCCTCGTAGCGATTGCTGGGTAGATCGGGGAACAGGTGGTGCTCGATCTGGTGGCTGAGATTGCCGCTCAGGAAACGCGTCAGGAGTCCGGCGCGAAAGTTCGCCGAGCCCAGCATCTGCCGCAGATACCAGCGCGGCTGGTCCTCGGCGGCGAGTTCCTCGGTGGTGAATTTCTCGGCGCCGTCCGGGAAATGGCCGCAGAAGATGACCATGTAGGCCCAGTAGTTGCGGACGAGGTTCGCCGCGGCGTCGGCGGTGAGCGTCGTCTTCCAGTTCGGTCCGGCCAGCGCCGGGAAGATCAGGTAATCCTTGGCCGCCTGCTTGCCGACCTTGGTGCCGATGATGCGCAGATCCTTCAGCGCCTGCCGCCAGTTCTTGTCCTTGTTGCGCAGCTTCTCGACCTCGAGATGGTGCAGCGCGACGCCCCATTCGAAGAACGTGCCCAGCAGCAGGTTGTAGATCGGGTTGCCGACATTCCACCAGGCCCAGGGCTGGTCGCGGGTCACCCGCAGGATGCCGTAGCCGACATCGTCGTCCATGCCGACGATGTTCGTGTACTTGTGATGGACGAAATTGTGCGAGTGCTTCCACTGCACGCTGGGGCAGGTGGTGTCCCATTCCCAGGACGAGGAGTGGATCTCGGGGTCGTTCATCCAATCCCATTGCCCGTGCATCACATTGTGGCCGAGTTCCATGTTCTCGATGATCTTGGCCAGCGAGAGCATCGCGGTGCCCGCCAGCCAGGCGGGTTTGCGATTGCTGAACATCAGCGTGATCCGGCCGCCGACGGCCAGCGCCCGCTGCAGGGCGATGGTGCGCCGGATATACCGGGCGTCGCGTTCGCCCCGGGATTGTTCGATATCCCGGCGGATCGCGTCCAATTCGGCGCCGAGCGCGTCGATGTCCTCGGGGGTCAGGTGTGCGTAGACGTCGATATCGGTGATAGCCATGGTGCTCCTAGAGATCGAGAGTGCAGTCGCCCGAGGCGGTGCTGATGCAGGTCTGGATTCGTTCGCCCTCGCGCCGTTCCGCGCCGTCGCGCAGATCCCGGGCGTAGCCGCCGGCCAGGGGAACGACGCAGGTCTTGCAGATGCCCATGCGACAGCCGAACGGCATCGCGATGCCGAGTTTCTCGCCCGCTTCGAGCAGCGTTGTCGCGCCGTCGATCTCGGCTTTCTTGCCGGAGCGCGCGAAATCGACCGTCCCGCCCTCGCCGCCACGATCGGTGCGGGCGATGGCGAAGCGTTCGACGTGCAGGCGGCCGGAAAGACCGGCGGCGGCGTAGTGGGATTCCATCGACTCCAGCAGGCCCGGCGGCCCGCAGGCCCAGCATTCGCGGTCGCGCCAGTCCGGCACCCATTCGTCCAGGCGCGCGGTCTCGAATTTGCCCATGCGCCGGGTCAATTGCAGGCGCAGGTGATAATTGCGTGCCTCGTCCGAACGGGCTTCCAGTTCGTCGAGAAAGATGACGTCTTCGCGGGTGGGCGCGGAATGGATGTGCTGGATGTCCGGGGTCGCGCCGCGTGCGGCGAGTGCGCGCAGCATGGCCATCACCGGTGTGACGCCACTGCCCGCCGTCACGAACAGGATCGAGCCGGGGACGGGCTCGGGCAGGTGGAAATCGCCCTTGGGCGCGGCCAGGCGGATGATCGTGGCGGGCCGGACGCCGTCGACCAGGTGACTGGACAGGAAGCCGTCGGGATTGGCCTTGACGGTGATCGAGATGGTGCGGTCCGCGGTTTCACCGATGGAGGTCAGCGAGTAGGAACGCCAATGCCAGCGGCCGTCGATCCGCAGGCCGATGCCGATGTACTGCCCCGGCTTGTAGACGGCGGGAAAGCCCCAGCCCGGTTGGATCGTGACGGTCGCCGTGTCGTCGGTTTCCTTGACGACGTCGACGACCTTGCCGCGCAGTTCGCGGGCGGTCCACAGGGGATTGAGCAGACGCAGATAGTCGTCGGGCAGCAGCGGCGTGGTGGCCCGGGCGGCCAGGCCGCGCAGAATATTGACCTCCGGGCGTTTTGCCTCGACCTCGGTGGCGGGGCGTTTGCTCCACTTCAGCAGATCCACGGCGGTACAACCCCTTCTGTGTACATTCGTACACTCGGAAATCGCTACTCCACCGAGAGTATCCGCATTTGGCGGAACCAATCAGCCGATGCCGGGATCAGGACAGCGCACAGTTGTCCTCCGAATGGACTGTGACACAGCACAGTCGCCGGGAGTCAGCGCCTGTGCCCCTCGCAGAGATGGGATTTCGCCCGCTCGACCTGTTCGTCGGTGAGCGCGCCCACCGGCAGCGGGCGGCGCGGCGTGGTGTCGGCGCGCACACCGTTGAGGGCGATGGCCAGGTAGCGCCGCCACAGGTCCGGGTCGACCGGCTTGGCGAATTCGGCGAGCGCGTCGACCATGTGGATCAGCGCGAAGAAGTCCGGGGCCGCGATATCCGGGTGCAGCGCACCGGCCGCGCGCGCCCGGTCGACGACGGCGGCGACGGTCGGCTTGACCCGGTCGCGCAGGGAGGCGAAGCGCTGCGGGTCGTCTTCGAGTTCGAGGATCACCGCACTGAAGCCGCGGTTGGCCGCCACGTGCGTGCAGGCGTATTCGATGAACTGCACGAGGCCCGCCCAGGGATCGGGGTGGGCGGCGGCGGCCTCGGCGGCCGTGGCCATGTCACCGACGTGGGCCTCGAAGACCTCGGCGATCAGTTCCTTCTTGTTGGCGAAGCGGCGGTAGACGGTCCCCACGCCGACGCCGGCGCGCTCGGCGACGTCGTCG
Source organism: Nocardia sp. NPDC050435 (assembly GCF_040655395.1). Lineage (NCBI taxonomy): Bacteria > Bacillati > Actinomycetota > Actinomycetes > Mycobacteriales > Nocardiaceae > Nocardia > Nocardia sp. NPDC050435. The sequence continues at coordinate 427,964 of NZ_JBFAJW010000008.1, read as the reverse complement.
AGGGTGGTCTCGAGTCCGCGCTCGGCGAACAGTTGCCGGGCCGCCTCGAGGATCCGCTGCTGGTTGCGGGCCGCGTCGGCGCGTAACCGCCGGGGCGCGCCCGCCGTAGTGGCGTGATTCACAGGCTCATCCTTGCAGAAAGCGGGATTAAGCGGAGGCACTTCCTCCGTTATGGTGATAGCTTAGCGCGTAAGCGGAGGACGCGCCTCCGCATCAAGACTTGGGACAAAGGGGACACATGACTACCACGTTCGACCGTGGGGCACCTGCCCCCGAGAAGACGGACGAGGGCCGTCGCGGCGCACACGCGCTGCGCTGGTGGGTACTCGCCGTGCTGGGCGTCGCGCAGCTGATGGTCGTGCTCGACGCGACCGTCGTGAACATCGCGCTGCCCGCGGCGCAGGCCGACCTCGGATTCAGCGACGGCGACCGGCAGTGGGTCGTCACCGGTTACGCGCTCGCCTTCGGCAGCCTGCTGCTCCTGGGCGGGCGCCTCAGCGACCTGTTCGGCCGCCGCAACACCTTCATGCTCGGCCTGGTCGGCTTCGCCGTGGCCTCGGCCGTCGGCGGCGCGGCCACCAGCTTCGAGATGCTCGTCGCGGCCCGCGTCGGCCAGGGCGTGTTCGGCGCGCTGCTCGCGCCCGCCGCGCTGTCGCTGCTCACGGTCACCTTCACCGAACCGTCGGAGCGGGCCAAGGCCTTCGGCATCTTCGGCGCCGTCGCCGGCACCGGCGGCGCGCTCGGCCTGCTGCTCGGCGGCATGCTCACCGAATGGGCGTCGTGGCGCTGGGTGATGTTCGTCAACCTCGCCTTCGCGGCGGTCGCCCTGGTCGGCGCGATCATGCTGCTGGCCAAGCACGTGGTCACCGAGCGGCCCAAACTCGATATCCCGGGCACCGTGGTGGTCACCGCCGCCCTGTTCGGCATCGTCTACGGCTTCTCGCATGCCGAATCGACCAGCTGGACCAACCCGGTCACGCTCGGCTTCCTGATCGGCGGCGCGATCCTGCTCGCGGTGTTCGTGCGGCTGGAGACCCGGGTCGCGAATCCGCTGCTGCCGCTGCGCATCGTGCTGGACCGGACCCGCGGCGGGTCGTATCTGACCGTGTTCGTCATGGGCATCGGTATGTTCGCGATCTTCCTGTTCCTCACCTACTACATGCAGCTGAGCATGGGCTACTCGCCGATAAAGACCGGCCTGGCGTTCCTGCCGATGGTCGCGGGCATGGTCGTCTCCTCGACCACGGTGCCCTCGCTGGTGCTGCCCCGGATCGGCCCGAAGATCGTGATGAGCGGCGGCTTCCTGATCGCCGCGGCGGGCATGGCCTGGCTGACCCAGATCAGCCTGGACAGCGCCTATGTCACCCACATCCTGCCCGCGCTGGTCCTGATGGGCCTGGGTCTCGGTGGCGCGATGTCGACCGCGTTCCAGGGCGCGACCGCGGGTGTGCGGCACGAGGACGCGGGTGTCGCGTCGGCGATGATCAACACCAGCCAGCAGGTCGGCGGGTCGATCGGCACGGCGCTGCTGAGCACCATCGCCGCCTCGGCCGCGACCGACTACCTGGGCACGCATCAGCCGGGTCCGCTCGCCGTGGCGCAGGCGCAGATCGAGAGCTACACCACCAGCTTCTCCTGGGCCGCCGCGATCTTCGTGGCGGGCGCCGTGATCACCGCGTTCCTGATGCCGAACACGGTGCCCGTGCCCGCGGAAGGGGAACCCGTTATCGTGCACTGATTTTCGGTGCGCACGGCACAGCGCCCGCGTCAACGGTGACGCGGGCGCTGTGTTCTGTCCGGCGGGATGTCCGAGACACCACGCCACCGGCGGGTGCCGCGCCGCTAGAGCCCGCGCGGCTACGGTGAAACGCGATGGACACCGCAGAGGTCGCCCTACCCCGGCCCGTTCGCCGCGCGCGAGCGGAGCCGCCCGCTCCCCCGGCCGGTCGGTGGATCGTCGTCGTGGCCGTTGGCCTGATCCTCGGACAGCTGGCCCTGCGCGGCTGGGTCGCCGGCAGCGGCTACTACTACTGGGACGATCTGATTCTCACCGGCCGGGCCGCGAGCTACCCGCTGTGGTCGGCCGAACTGCTGCGCTACGACCACGACGGCCACTTCATGCCGCTGGCCTTCGCCGCCGCGTGGCTGCTGACGGCCGTCGCGCCGATGCAGTGGAGCGCGGCGGTCGCCTCGATGCTCGTCCTGCAACTCGTGGCCTCGGCGGCGGTGCTGCGCGTGCTGATCGTGCTGGTCGGCGTCCGACGGATCATCCTGGCCCCGTTGGTCTTCTATCTGTTCTGCCCGCTGACCCTGCCCGCGTTCGCGTGGTGGTCGGCCGCGCTGAACGCCCTGCCGCTGCAGTGCGCGCTCGCGTGGGTGATCGCCGAGGTGGTGCTGGTGCTGCGCGGCGGCCCGCGCCGCCACGTCGTATCCGCGCTGCTGGTGTTCGCCGTGGCGCTGCTGTTCTTCGAGAAGGCGGTGATCATTCCGCCCGTCGCGCTCGCCGTGGCCGCGCTCGCCCGCTACGTGAGCGACGGCCGGGTCGGCCGGCGCGAGATCCTGCGGCGCGGTGCGGGATTGTGGGCCGGGTTCGCGCTCGTGACGGCGGTATGGGCGATCGTTTTCCTGACCGTCGTCGACGTCTCGGCCGAGCAGCACAGTGTGGGTGAACTGCGCAACCTGCTGGTGCGCGCGACCTCGTTCGGCTTCGTGCCGAGCCTGTTCGGCGGGCCGTGGCTGTGGGAGCGCTGGGTGCCGTCGACGCCGTGGGCGGATCCGCCGGGCTGGGCGGTGGCCGCGGCCTGGCTCGCGCTGGGCGTCGTCGCGGCACTGTCGATCCGGGGCCGGTGCCGGGTGTGGGCGGTGTGGCTCACCGCGGCGGTCTGTGTGCTGATCGCCCAGTTGCCGGTCGCGCTGGCCCGCAGCGGACCCAATACGGCGGGCGAGATCATGCTGTCGCTGCGCTACTTCGCCGATGTCACCGTGATTCTCGCGGCGGCGGGCGTCCTCGTGCTCAGCGCCCGGCCGCGCCGCCGGCTGCGCGCCGGCGCGGGCACGGCGACCGCGGTGCTGTCGCTGTTCCTGGTGAGCAGTCTGTGCACCACCTACACCTTCGTCCGCTCCTGGCGCGCCGACCCGACCCGCGACTACCTCACCACCGTCGCGGCGGAACTGGCCGAGCACGACGACGTGCCGCTGCTGGAGCAGGAACTCCCGTGGGCGGTCCTCAATCCGCTGGTGTATCCGGAGAACCTGGCCAGCCGGGCGCTGGCCGCCCTCGCGCCGCCGGGCGCCTTCGCGCAGTCGACGCCGCGCCTGCGGATGATCACCGATTCCGGCGCGATCGTCGACGCGGAGGTCTGGTGGAACCGGAGCATCCGGCCCGGACCGGAGCCGGACTGCGGCTATCGGGTGCGCGGCGGGCCCGTCTCGCTCCCGCTCGACGGCCCCATGCTCGAGCACGAATGGACCGCGCAGCTCAACTATCTCGCGAACCGCGACGGCTGGATCACCCTCGGCTTCGAACACGGCGAACCGGTGTCGGCGCCGGTCCGCCAGGGCCTGAACACCAGCTTCGTGCGCGTGATCGGCAGTGGCCGGGAGCTCCGGATCTCCACCCGCACAGCGGATCTCGCGCTCTGCGTGGGGGTCGGCCCGGTCGGCGTCGCCTCCTACGACAACTGAGCGGCGCGCAGCGGCTAGAGTCGGACGCGCTGTGTCCCGACCACTTCTCCGACGGATTCCGGTGATGATCGAGCTCGTTCTTGCGGTAGTAGCGGTGCTGGAAGCCGCCGGGTTGGCCGTGCTGGTCGTGCTGCTGCGGCGCAGCCGCCAGGAGCTCGCGGAGCTCCAGCGGCGCGTCGACACCCGGGAGCTGTGGAAGATCACCGGCCGGGAAGCGGTCAAGACCGTGTGGGATACCGCGAATGTGTTGCGCAAGAAGGGCTTCCGCGGCGCCGTCCGGTCCTCGATCGAGGAGCTGGCCGGGTGGGCCCAGGTGGAGCGACCGGATCTGGCCCGGCTCACACCCGACGGGCACGTGGTGCTCGCGTTCTCCGACATCGAAGGATCCACCGCGCTCAACGAACAACTCGGCGACCGGGCCTGGGTCAAACTGCTCGACCGCCACGACCGGCTGATCCGCAAGTGCGTCGCCGAGCACGACGGGCACATCGTGAAGAGTCAGGGCGACGGCTTCATGATCGCGTTCGCCGAGCCCGAACAGGCGGTGCGGTGCAGCCTGGACATCCAGCACGCGCTGAGCAACGGCGGGGCCCCGGCCGGGCGCGAACGCATCCGGGTGCGCATCGGCATCCACATGGGCCGGTCCGTGCGGCGCGGCGACGACCTGTTCGGCCGCAACGTGGCGATGGCGGCGCGTGTCGCCGGACAAGCCGACGGCGGCGAAGTGCTAGTCAGCGACACCGTGCGCGAGGCGCTGAGCACGCACCGCGACATCGCCGTGGCCGGCGCACGCGAAGTCGAACTCAAGGGCCTGCGCGGCACGCATCGGCTGTCCGTGGTGGAACGGGTGCGGGTTGAGACGCCGCGCAACGGCGGCTCCGGCCGAGGAGCTCACTCTCGAGAGTGACTCCCGAAGTTCGCTCCGAGGAGGGATGTGGGCCGCTGCCTGCGTCCATAGGCTCGAAGCATGATCGAAGCACGTAGCTTGACCAAGCTCTACGGCAAGACTCGCGCCATCCACGACCTCACTTTCACCGTCGAACCCGGCCGCGTCACCGGGTTTCTCGGACCGAACGGCTCCGGCAAGTCGACCACCATGCGGTTGATCCTGGGCCTGGACGCCCCGACCTCCGGCACCGTGTCGGTGATCGGCCGCAAATACAGCGACCTCGTCCATCCGCTGCACACGGTCGGCGCGCTGCTCGACGCCGGCGACGTACTCCCCTCCCGGTCGGCCGCTCAGCACCTGGCCTTTTTGGCCGCCAGCAACGGCATTCCGCGCCGGCGCGTCGAGGAGGTGCTCGATCGAGTCGGCTTGGCCGATGTCGCGGGCAAGCGCGTCAAGGGCTTCTCCCTCGGCATGCGCCAGCGACTCGGCATCGCCGCGGCCCTGCTCGGCGACCCCTCGGTGCTGATTCTCGACGAGCCGGTCAACGGCCTGGACACCGAGGGCATCCGCTGGATCCGACAGACGCTACGGGCGATGGCCGACGAGGGCCGTACGGTGTTGCTCTCGAGCCACATGATGAGCGAGACCGAGCTCGTCGCCGATCATCTCCTGGTGATGAGCAAGGGCGAGCTCATCGCGGACGAGCCCACCGCCTCCTTCGTCGAGCGCGTCGCCGAACCGTCGGTGCGGGTCCGCAGCGAGAGTCTGGCCGAGTTGGCGGAGGTGCTGGGCGACCGGATCTCGATCCGCGGCGATGTCGGCACCGTGCGCGCCACCCGGTCGCGCGAGATCGGCCGGATCGCGGCCCTACGCGGCATCGTGCTCGACGAGCTCACGCCGCTGCAGGCCTCGGTCGAGGACGTTTACACCCAATTGGTCACCGGCCAGCACACCTTCGAACCGCACGACGTAATGCAGGAGTCCGCATGACCGCCACCGCTGTTCCCCTGATCTCCCCCGTCGGCCGCTGGTCACCGCTGCGTTTCCAGGTACGGTCCGAGCTGGTGAAGGCCCGCTCGGCCCGGTCGCTGTGGTTCCTGCCGCTGCTGGCCGTGATCATCGGTCCGGCCAGCGCCTTGCTGGTCGGCCTCTCCGACAGCCTCGAAGCCCATGACACGGTGCTCGGCGGCGCGCTGACCGCACTCACCTTGCCCGTGGCGGTGATCGGCGCGTGGGGTGCGCTCATGATGACCACCGAGTACTCCTCCGGCACCATCCGGCCGGTGCTCGCGGCGACACCGCAGCGCGACACGGTGTTCGCCGCCAAGGTGATCACCACCGCGACGATCTCCAGCGTCGTCGGGGTGCTGTCGACGACGCTGGCCTACCTGGTCGGCATCGCCACCATCGATTCCGCGAAATACGCTGCGGGCCAGCCTTTTCCCGGACTGCTCGGAATCTACCTGGTATTTCCGGCGGTGGCGCTGTTCGGCTTGGCCATCGGGCTCATGCTGCGCAGTTCGGCCGGCGCCGTAGCGGCCGTCAGCGCCCACGTCGTGCTCCCCGAAGCGGCCTCCGCCACGGCTTTCGGCGAATTGCACAAATTGATGACGCTGGTTGCGCCGACCGCCGTCGTCGGGAAGCTCTCCCAGAGCGCCGATGCCGCGGACGCGCTCATCGGGTCGCTGGGCGGCTGGCCGCGACTGGGCCTCGTCGTCCTGGTGACGCTCGGCGTCCTGTTCGGCGGACGCCGCGCCCTGATCCGCAAAGACGTGTGACACCACCCGCCCTTCACTCTCGGAGCAAGCAGATGACGAAACCAGCTGGGCGTGCGATCGTTCGCCTCGGATATCAGATGCCCGATTTCAATTTCGGAGCAACGGTCGACAAACTCTTTCCGACGGTCATCGCGCAGGCGCAGGAGGCCGAGCGCGCGGGATTCGACACCGTGTTCCTGACCGACCACTTCTACCAGCGTTTCGGCCCGCCGCACGGGCCGACGCTCGAGGCGTACACCGCGCTGGCCGCCCTCGCCGCCACGACCGACCGAATTCAGCTGTCCACCTTGGTGACCGGGAACACCTATCGCAATCCGGCACTACTGGCCAAGACCGTGACCACACTGGATGTGGTCAGTCAGGGCCGGGCCATGCTCGGCATCGGCGCCGGCTGGTTCGAGCTCGAGCACCGGTCCTACGGCTACGAGTTCGGTTCGTTCACCGAACGTTTCGAGAAACTCGACGAGGCGCTGCACATCATCGAGGCGATGCTGCGCGGAGCTCGTCCCAGCTTCGAAGGCAAATGGTACCGCGTCGAAAACGCCATCAACGAGCCCCGGATGCGCGACGATCTGCCGATCATGCTGGGCGGAGCTGGCGAGAAGAAGACCTTCGCCCTGGCCGCGCGCTACGCCGATCACCTCAGCATCGGCTGCGACGCCGTCGAACTGCCGGGCAAGCTCGAGGCCCTGCAACGCCGCTGCGACGAAGCCGGGCGCGATCGCGCGACGCTCGATGTCAGTTATCTCGCCTTCGTCGCCATGGACGAATCCTCCGCGCACGCGCACCGGGCGGTCGACGAGATGTTCGCCCGGCGCGTGGGTGACCCGGACAAGGTCGGGCGAGTGCGCGCCGGCATGGACGGCCGGTTGTTCATCGGCAGCCCCGACGAAGTCGCCGACCGGCTCCAGGAGCAGGTTCTCGCGCTCGGCGTGAACGGTCTGGTCATCAACATGGTCGCTAACGGCCATCAGCCGGGCGTGCTCGAACTCGCCGGGAAAACGTTGGCCCCCTTGGTCACAACCGCCTGACGCCACGAATGCCTCGGCGCCGCTGCGGTGCCGAGGCATTCGATCCGAAAAGCATTGCGGTGCAAGGGGCGCGCGATCCCCACACCGGTTGACTCGCCAACAGTCCGAAATGTATAGTCCGGCCCACAGGTTGAGTCCCGGAAGTGGACACGTGAATGACGAAACGCGCGAATCCACAAACAACCGAGACAGGGTCCGTCGCTGCATTTGCGGCCAACCCTCGACACGAGAGGAGTGAGCCGCTTGTCCGAATTCAAACTCAGCCCGACGTCATATCTGGTATTGAGCCTGGTGGCACGCACCGGCCCTTGTACACCATTCGATATCAAGAAGCATGTAGACAGATCGATCGGTTTCTTCTGGTCCTTCCCGCATTCTCAGATATATGCCGAGCCCGAACGCCTGGCCGAAAAGAACCTACTTTCCGGATACCAGGAAGCCACGGGCCGTCGCCGGCGAATTTATAGTATCACCGATCAAGGCCGGGCACGACTCGAAGAATGGCTTTCACACAGTGCCGACGCTCCCACCCACGAACTGCGGGACAGTGGTCTTCTGAAACTTTATTTCGGCAGCCTGGCAGCCCCGACCGACGTGGCGAAAGTCGCCGAGGCGGAGAAGTCCGCGCATCAGCAACGTCTCGACCGCTATCGCACCGCACACCACTCGCTGTCCGGAACCCCGGAAAGCGACGCCAACGAATTGCTGGTCCTGGAATTCGGAATCCGCTACGAGTCACTCGCCGTGGAATTCTGGGACACGGTCGCGGATCGCCCGACCTAGCCCGCGGCAACCCGGCGCCGAGTCGCCGCGGATCGCCCACCTCGAACGGGATGGATATCCCGAAATGAAAGGCTCAGGACGCACTCCGCAAACCGGCTTCGGCACCGAATCCGACCGCGCCGGCCAGAGCCTCGATACGCCGAGCCTCGCCCGCGGAGTGACAGACGACCTCGGGATAGGTTCGTTTACACAATCCGGTCAGGACTCGGCCGGGGCCGACTTCGACAAAAGCGTCGACGCCCCGAGCACGCACGGCCGCCAGCGTTTCGCTCCACCGCACGGATCCGGCGAGCTGCTTGCGCAGCGCGGCCCGGGCCTCCTCGCCTGTTCGCACCGGCCGGGCGGTGACATTGGCGAGGATCGGAAGCACCGGCTCCGCGAAGCGCACACTCGCCAGATCCGCCGCGAACTCGGCCTCCACGGCCGACATCATCGAACTGTGGAACGGCGCGCCGACCTTGATCCGCTTCACCTTCACCTCGGGGCGGCCGAGCGCGAGCACTCGTGCGGTGAACCCGGCGACTCCCTCGACACTGCCGGACACCACCGTTTGATCGGCACTGTTGTAGTTCGCGACTTCGATCACCGCACGGGTCTCCAGCCGGACGGCGGCGCAGATCCGCTCGACTTCGGCGGCGGGCAGACCGAGCGCGGCGGCCATGGCGCCGGGCGTCGACTCGTTCACTCCGGCCATCAGCATCCCGCGCCGGCGCACCAGCCTGAGCGCGTCGGTCCACTCCAGCACTCCGGCGGCAACCAGCGCCGTGTACTCACCGAGGCTGTGGCCGGCGACGACCACCGGCGGCGGCAGCAACTCGGCCAGGACGCGGTAGGCAGCGAAACTGGCGACGAAAATCGCCGGTTGCGTGATATCGGTACGTTCGAGCCGATCCTCCGGCCCCTCCCAGCACAGGCGGGAGAGCTCGAATCCGAGAATCTCATCGGCGGTGGCGAATATCGGGGCCACCAGATCCGGGTACGCGTCGCGAAGATCGCGGCCCATCCCGATTCGTTGCGAACCTTGGCCGGGAAACAAGTACGAGGCTGCGTGCATTCCAAAACTCCATCGCGAAATACGGGTATCTCAGGAACCCGGAAGAACAGGCCGCGACGGACCCCATCGTTTGTCGCAGCATCAAGGTGACCCCCACCCACTGTGATTATGCGCCCGAATCGGACATTTCCGGCCGAGAGTGTCCTGAATCACTGTCATACCTTGATAGTCGCCTGCCCAGTTTGATTTCCGGCAGCGCGGTCCGCGCGCCGTGCGATACCGATCCGTAAACATTGGATGTCGCATTACCGCCGACGCCGGTCCAATTTCGAACCCGGCAAACTCCGCAACTCGCCGCACCGATTGCCACAGAAATGCCGACACCCTGCGAATAGCGCCGGATAAATCGCACACGAGCGATTCCGAATGGCGTCTCCGGCGACTTTCCGAGCATCCAAACAGGTGTGACTAGCGTCACGGTTTGGTCAGTTGCACAGGGTTGTTGCGAGCTGGATCATCGGTTTCGGAAAGTGTGGATCCGATCGTTCGATCCGAATGGTGCCGCACTTCCGAGACAGTGCTCAGGGGAGGGCTGTATGGGTTCAATTCACACCGGCCGCGCCGCCTTGGTAACCGGCGGATCGGGCGGTATCGGACAAGCGATCTGCCGAAAGCTGGCCGCGGAGGGCGCATTCGTCGCGGTCAACTACTTTCGCGGCGAACAGTCCGCCAAAGAGCTGGTCGCGGATATCGAACACCGTGGCGGCCGCGCCGTCGCGATCCAGGGTGACGTTTCGCTTCCCTCCGGCGCCGAGGCCGTGGTGCGGGAGACTCTCGTCCACGCCGGGCGACTCGACATCTTGATCAACAACACCGGCATCACCCGGAATCGACTGATCATGCAGATGGACGAGGCCGACTGGCTCGACGTCATGCGGGTCAACTTCGGCGGCGTGTTCAACTGCACCCGGGCCGCTTCGGCCGCCCTCACTCAGCAGGACGGGGCGGCCATCGTGAACATCTCGTCCGTGATGGGCCAGCGGGCCTGGCTCGGCGCCTCGGCCTACGCGGCCTCCAAGGCCGCGATCAACTCCTTCACTCGGGCATCGGCGCTCGAGTTCGCCCGCTTCGGTATCCGTGTCAACGCGGTGCTGCCCGGCTTCGTGGAAACCGAGATGATCGCCGACGTCCTCAGCGCCGGCACCGGCGACGGCATCATCGGACAGGTGCCCGTGCCGGGCGCCACCGCGGTCGAGGAGGTCGCCGAACTGGTGTCCTTCCTCGCCGCGACGCACACCGCTCACCTCAGCGGCGCGCTGATCCCGATCGACGGGATGGGCGGCGGCACTTTGCTGCTGGGCAAACCACTGAAGAAGACCGCCCGCCGCTAGCGGGTTTCCACACCTCGAGCGCACACAGCGTCGTGTTCGTGCCGACGTCCTTTCTCGCACATCGATCGTGCGATTTTCCGAACACCACAGCCAGAGGGGTACAACCATGTCCGAAACCAGTGTCATCGACGCCGTCCGCGAGATCGTGGCCGAGGCGGTCGCGCTCGATATCGACGAAGTCGACGCCGACGCAACGCTTTTCGGTGAGGTCGGCGCCGAATCGATCGATCTGCTCGACATCCTCTTCCGGATCGAGCGCCGGCTCGGCGTCAAGATCACGACCAGCGAGCTGAGCGAGCGGATCCAGGGCGGCATTCCCGACGAGCAGTTCGGCACCGAGGACGGCGTCGTCTCCGATGTCGGCCTGGCGCAGCTGGAAAAGGTGATGCCGCAGATCGACCCGGCCGAGCTCAGCGGCAAGCTGCCCGCCGAGGACGTGATGAACCTGTTCACGGTACGCAACCTGGCCGATCTGGTCTCCCCGCACGTGGCCGTGGCGAGCTGACCGGTGCGACGATGAGATTCCACCTGGTCGATCGCATCGAGACCGTCGAGCCGTGGACCCGCATCGAGGCGGTCAAGCTCACCAGTTCCAGCGAAACCTATTGGGCCACCGATGATCACGGCCGATACATGCCGGTGCCGATCCAACTCGAGGTGCTCGCGCAGAGCGCGGCCTGGCTGGTCTACCTGAGTACCGAACGCCGGCACCGCGCGGTGCTGCTGTCGGTGGGCGCGGTACGCGCGCGGTCGCGGGTGGGCCCCGGTGACGATCTGCTCGCCACCGCCGAGATCGGGTCGGCCGGTGACACCATCGTGGTCTCGGGCCGGCTCTCGGTCGGCGGGCGGACCGCGCTCGAGGTCGAGGACCTGATGTGCGCCCTGATCGACGCCGACCTGCTCGAGGACGCCGAATCGGTGGGCGGTCGCGAAGAAATACTGCGAAGTGGAGTGCACTCATGAGCAACACCGTCGTCATCACCGGCATCGGTGCGGTCACCCCGGTGGGCAACACCGCGGCCGACACCTGGTCCGCATTGGCCGCGGGCCGCAGCGGGGTCGGGCGGATCGCCACCTTCGATCCCGGCTCTTTCTCGGTGCAGATCGCCGGCATGGTCCGTGACTTCGCCCCCGCACCCGAATTGCTGAGCACCGGGCGCTGGGATCTGCTCACTCGGGCAGGCGGGTTCGGCGTCGTCGCGGCGGCCGAGGCGATCGCCGACGCGGGTGAGCTGGACGGGCATCACGCCCCCGAGCAGCGCGGCGTCTTCGTGGGCGGCCACGTCGGCCGGCCCGAGCCCGCCGAGCTGGCCGAGATCGGGCGCACCCGGCAGCTCAGCGGCGGAACCGAGATCTACCGCCGCGCCCCGGAGAGCACCCTGCGCTGTGATCAGGGCATCGATCTCGCCGCCATCGCGGAGGTGGGCGGCTGCCGCGGGCCGATCAGCGGGATCAGCACCGCGTGCGCGTCGGCCACACACGCGATCGGTGAGGCGTTCCGGCGCATCCAGGCCGGGGAGATCACCATGGCCGTCGCGGGCGGTCAGGACGCATTGACCACCTGGCTCGACGTCTCGGGCTTTTCGCTGCTGGGCGCGCTGACCACCCGGTACAACGATGACCCGACCCGCGCCTCCAAGCCGTTCGACGCCGACCGGGACGGGTTCGTGCTGGGTGAGGGCTCGGTGCTCATGGTGCTCGAGGACGAGCGCGTAGCCCGGGCGCGCGGCGCTCGGATCCTCGGGCGGATCGGCGGCTACGCGGCGACGATGAACGCCTACCGGATCACCGATTCGCCGCCGGACGGCGGCGGTTCGATCACCGCGATGGCCAACGCGATCGCCGACGCCGGCCTCGACCCGGCGGCCGTCGACTGCGTCTATGCCCACGGCACGAGTACGCCGGGCAACGACACCTCCGAGACCGCGGCGATCAAGCAGGTCTTCGGCGCGCACGCGCACGAGCTGCTGGTCACCTCGCCCAAGTCCATGACCGGGCATCTGACCGCCGGGGCGGGTGCGCTCAATGTGCTCGCCGCGCTGCGTGGTTTCGCCGAGGGGGTGGTGAGCCCGACGATCAACCACACCGAACCGGATCCGAAGCTCGATCTGGACTACGTCCCGAATCAGGCACGCGCGGCACGGATTTCGGTGGCTGTGGTCAATTCGTTCGCCTTCGGCGGCACCAATGCCTCGCTGCTCCTGGAGGCGGCGTGAGCATCGACAGCATCCTCTCCGCCCCGCGCTGGGACGGCGAACTGCGAGTGCCGCCGGACGAACTCGCACTGGCGGGCGGACTGTGCCTGGACCGGATCCTCGAGCTACGTCCCGGCGCCGGCGCGGTCGCGCTCGCGAACGTGCCGTCCACGCTGACCGTATTCGACACCCACTTCCAGCGTTTCCCGGTGCTGCCGGGAGTGCTTCTGCTGCACGGGATCTCGAACCTCTCCGACTCCCTGCTGGCGGCGACCACCGGCGGGCGGTGGCAGCTGGGCTCCGCGCGCCGGGTGCAGTTCCGCCACTATGTGCGCCCCGGCGATCAGCTCCGCCTCGCGGTGGACCTGCGCACGCACGACCGGTCACACGCGGTGCTCTCCGGGCGGATCACCGTCGGCGACACCGTCGTCGTGCTCGCGCGCGAACTGGCCATGGTTACCGACTCGCAACCGCCACATGACCCGTCCCCACAGCCAGCTAAGGAACTCCCATGAATCGCGTTGTGATCAGTGGCATCGGCGTGGTGTCGCCGCTGGGCCTCGGTTTCCCCCAGACCTGGAAGGCGCTGCTCGCCGGGCACAGCGCGGTGCGACCGATCCAGCGGTACGACCCGTCCTCGCTGCGCGCCCGGCTCGGCGCGGAGATCACCGGCTTCGACGCCAAACCCTATGTGCGCAATCGGAAGTCGCTGCGGCTGATGACCCGGGCGAATCAGCTGGCGCACACCGCGGTCCGGCTCGCCGCCGACGAGGCGGGGATCGGCCCGCAGACCCCGGGCAACGACACCGTCGGGGTCTTCCTGGCCAGCGAGAACCAGATCGCCGATCCACGCCACGTGCTGGACGCGACGGTCGAAGCGCGCGAGGACGACGGCTCGATCGATATGGAACGGCTCGGCAAAGCCGCGGCGAACATGTACCCGCTGTTCTTCGTCGAAGGTCTGCCCTCGGCCGAAATGTTCTTCCTGTCCGACGAATTCGGATTCGCCGGCCCCAGCGCCTTCCAATCCGGGGCGGGCGACGCGGGAATCAGCGCGATCGGCAACGCCTATCGGGCCATCGCGCGCGGCGACACCGACGTCGCGGTCGCCGGCGGCTTCGACGATGCCGTGTCCTGGTGGTGCGCTTCGAAACTGGATCGGCTCGAGATACTGACCGCCGCGGTCGATCCCGACGCTGTCCGGCCCTACGACCGCGCGGCCTCGGGCTCGGTCCTGGGCGAGGGCGCCTGTGCTCTCGTGCTCGAGAGCTACGAGGCCGCGCGCCGGCGCGGGGTGCGGCCGTACGCGGAGATCGTGGGCTTCGGCGGTGGCTGGGAGCCGACGGAACCGGGCCGGATCTGGGGTGACGGGTCCGGCCTGGCCACCTCGGTCCGATCCGCGCTGCGCGAGGCCGCGATCGACGGCAGCGCCGTCGGTTACGTCGCCGCGGACGGCGCCGCCGTCCCGCGCGCGGACGCGGCCGAAGCCCGGGGCCTGCGCGCCGGGCTCGGGGCCGGCGCGGACACCGTCTTGGCCGGCAGCGTACAACCCGCGGTCGGCCAACTGCTCTCCGCGGCAGGCACTTTGAATGTCGCACTGGCCGCGGCGGCGCTGCGGGAGGGCGCGGTTGCCCCGACCCTCAACCTCGAAGACACCGCCCCCGAGTGCGACCTGGACTGGGTGCCGGGCACCGCGCGCGACCTCACCTCCGACTACAGCCTCGCGGTCGGCCGGGGCCTGTCCGGCCAATCCGCGGCGCTGGCTCTCAAGCGCATCTGAAACCCTGAACAGGAGTCCGTCGTGAAGGAACGAGAAGAATTCGGCGCCGCGCCGATGCAGACCGTGGTCGTGGTCGCGGTCGGGGCCGTCACCTCCCAGGGTGAGACCGCCAAGGCGCTGTGGGACGGCGTCAGCACCGGCCATGTCGCGATCCGCCCGGTCGAGCATCTGCCGATGGCCGAGTACCGCACCCGGATCGGCGGCGAGGTCCGCGCGCCCGTTCCGCCGTCGCCGATCGCGGCCGCGGTCGGCGGATTCCGGGATCGCGCTTTCGATTTCGCGTTCGCCGCCGCCCAGGAGGCGATGGACGCCGCGCACACCCTGGTCTCCGGGGTGGAGCCGCGGCGCCGGGCGATCGTGCTCGGCACCTGCAACGCCGGACTGCTCAGCACCATGGAGTGGCTCGGCGACGGTACCGGCAACGGCGCCGCCGAGCTCGCGATGTACGGCCCGCCGCAGGCCATCGCCGAGTCGCTGGCGGCCGAATTCCAGTGTCAGGGACCGACGTTGACGGTCAACACGGCGTGCGCGGCCGGCGCGAACGCGATCGGATACGCGGCCGATCTGATCGCGTTCGGCCGCGCCGACATCGTGCTGGCGGGCGGCACGGACGCGCTCTCCGACGTCGCCTATGCGGGGTTCAACTCGCTGGGTTCGCTCTCCCCCACACCGGCCGCGCCCTACCAGGACAAGCGCACCGGGCTCTCGCTCGGCGAGGGCAGCGGCATGCTGGTACTGGCCCGCGCCGACCTGGTGGCGGCGGCCGACATCGAACCGCTCTGCGAGGTGCGGGGTTACGGCCTCTCGGCCGACGGCTATCATCCGACCGCGCCGCGGCCCGACGGCACCGGCGCGGCCCGGGCGATGCGGGCCGCGATGGAGTGGTCGGGTCTGGGCGACGACGAGATCGGCTACATCAACAGCCACGGCACCGGCACACCGCGCAACGACAGCGCCGAAGCCAAAGCCACCCGGCTCGCCCTGCGCGCGGCCGCGGATTCGGTGCCGGTGAGCAGCTCCAAGTCGATGATCGGGCATCTGCTCGGCGCGGCCGGGGCGGTAGAGGCGATCATCACCGTCGGCGCGCTGCGCAACGGCGTGCTGCCGCCGACGGCGAATCTCGTCGTCCCCGATCCGGAATGCCGCCTCGATCACATCGCCCGTGAGCCGCGGGTGCGGCGGCCGCGCAACGCCATCTCGAACAACTTCGCGTTCGCCGGCGCGAACGCCAGCGTCGTCTTCGCCGAGCGCCCGGCCGGGCCCGTTCGGCCGGCGACGCGGACGAGCCGGGTCGTGCTGACCGGAGCCGGGGCCGTCGGGGCGGCCGGCGTCGGCCTGGAGGCCGCCCTGCGAGCCTTGTCCGAGGAGCGCGATTGCGCCCGCCTCGAGGACGGAATGCGCCTGGGCCGCATCCAGACCGACCCGGCCGAGCATCTGACCCGGCGCGAAGCGCGGCGCATGGACCGGCTCGGACTGCTCTCGACCTTCGCCGCGACCCAGGCCGTGCAGGCCGCCGGAGCCGATCTCCTCACCGCGGATCCGACCCGGGTCGGCGTGGTGTTCGGCACGGGTCTGGGGCCCATGCAGGCGATGGAACAGTTCGTCGCGCCGCTGCGCGCGGAGGGCGCGGCCGCGGCCAACCCCGCGGTCTTCCCCAACACTGTCTACAACGCGGCGGCGGGCAGCGTCGCCACCCTGCTCGGCGCGCTCGGGCCGACCTCCACCGTCACCGCCGGCCACGCCGCGGGCGCCAACGCGCTCTGCTACGGCTACGACCTGGTCTCGGCCGGTCGTGCCACCGCGATCCTGGCCACCGCGGCGGACACGCTCACCGCGCTGGTCGCGCTCGCCTACCGCCGCCTGGGGGTTCCGATGGGACCGCGCGACGCCTTCACCCTCGCCGAGGGCGCCGCCACCGTCGTCCTGGAAGACCTCGGCAACGCGACCCGGCGCGGCGCCACCGTCTACGCCGAGGTGCTCGGGCACGCCTGCGCCTCCGACGCGCTGGGGGCCGGACGGACCGATCGCCAGGGCTCGGGCACCGAGCGTGCGATGCGGGCGGCGCTCGAGAGCGCCGGACTCGGGATCGCCGAGATCGCCCAGGTGTGGACCAACGAGACCGGCTGGCCGGCGATCGACGCACCGGAACAGCTGGCGCTGGACCGCGTTTTCGGCACCGCGGGTCCGCGGCTGATCGCAGCCAAGCGAACGCTCGGCGAGCAGATCGGCGTCGGGGGCCTGCTGGCGACCGCGCTGGCGGCGTTCCATCCCGACCGGCCCCGCGACGGCGCGGTGCTGGTGAACAGCTCTTCGCTCGGCGGCACGCATTTCAGCATCGTGCTGGCGCCGAACTGATCGACGGACACGAGAGACCGAGGACACCCGCATGGCTACCAACGGATTATCGGTACACCTGGTCGGCACCGGCAGCTACCTGCACGGCGACCCCATCGAGAACAAGCAGATCGAAGCCCTGGTCGGCCCGGTGCCCGACGACATCCTCGAGGGCATCCAGGTCCAGCAGCGGCACTGGATGATCGACCCGGTCACCGGCGAACATCTGATCACCAACTCCGAGATGGCCGCCCGCGCGGCCGCCCAGGCCATCGACCGGGCCGGGCTGCGCCCCGGCGACATCGACCTGATCGTCATGTCGACGGCCAGCCCCGAATACCAGCTGCCGCCCGCGGTCACCTTCGTGCAGCAGCATCTCGGCATCGCCGAGTGCGCCACCCTGGAAATCCGTTCCGGCTGCGCGGGTTTCGTGGAAGCCGCCGATATCGCCTACGGCTACCTGGTGCGCGGCACCTTCCGCAACGCGCTCGTGGTCGGCGCCGAGGCGATCTCGCCGCTGCTGGTGCCGCTGTATCGCGGACTCGACCCGGATCGGGTGCGGATGCGAGATCGCCTGGTGGCCTACACCTTCGGTGACGGCGCGGGTGCGCTGGTGCTGCGCGCCGAGGAGGCCGGGCCCGGCGTCCGCTCCGGGGTGCTCGGCTCGGTGCTGGAAACCATGGGCGGCCTGAAGAAGCCGGGCATGCAGGTGATCGGCGGCGCCACCCATGCCCCGCTGCATCAGCAGGCGCAGGCCAAGCGGCTGGTGGACCTGAAGGTCGACGTCGTCGAATCCGGAAAGTTCATCCCGCACATGATCACCCGGTCGCTACGGACGCTGCTGCGGGCCAGCGACCTGGCCGCCGAGGACATCGCGCTGTGGGTGGTGCCCGAGGGCAACGCGGGCTACATGACCAGCGAGCTCGAGGCCGCCGGGCTGCTCACCGACGAGTGGCTCGCATTGCGGGACAAGGTCTACGAGAACATCGCGCGCGTCGGCGCTACCGGATCCGCCGCGGTGCCGCTGGCGCTGGACGAGGCCGCGACCACCGGCCGGGTGCGCTCCGGCGACATCGTGATGCTGCTCGCCATCGAGACCAGCAAGTGGAAGTACGCGGGCATGACCCTGGTCTGGGGCGGCGACCGGTGACCCTGCTCGAATCGCGGCGCTTCCGAGCCGCCGGCGCCGGGCTGAACTACGCCCACCGCGCCGGCGACGGCCCGGCGCTGTGCCTGCTGCACGGGCTCGGCGCGCGCTGGCAGACCTTCCGGCCGTTGGTGCGCAGCCTGGGCCCGAACTGGAACGTCTACGCGCCCGACCTGCGCGGGCACGGCCACTCCGACTGGGTCGGCGGGCGGTACGGGCTCACCGATTTCACCGCCGACATCGCGGAGTTCCTCACCGAGGTGGTCGCGGAACCGGTGGTGCTGGTCGGGCATTCGCTGGGTGGGTGGGTAGCGGCCATGGTGACCGCGACCATGCCGGATTCGGTGCGCGCGGTGGTCATCGTGGACTCCGCGCTGTATCCGCTGCGCCGAGAGCAGCGTGACGCGATGACCTTCTACGCGAACCCGAGCCTTGCCATGCGCTCGATCGCGGTCTCGCTGCGGCTGGCGGACCCGGAATTGAAACAGCGCTGGGTCGAAGGACGCAACCAGCGCGAACAGGATCCCGACGAGATGCTGGCGCGCCTGCGCTGCCCGGTGCTGCTGGTGCAGGGCGACGCGGCCGCGGGCGGTTTGATGGCGCCCGACCATGTCGAGCGCGCGATGTCGTTGCTCGGCAATGGAACTCACGTTTTCGTACCCGGTGCGGGGCACGCCGTGCACGCAGACGCCCCGGCCGCGGTCGCCGCCGCGCTGCGGCGATTTCTGGCCGCTGAGGTCGACCGGACAACGGTGAAGGGAGAAATCGGATGACTCGAGTGCTCGCCCAGGACATCACCTGGGTGAAATGCCCGTCCTGCTCGGAATACCAGTACCGCCGGCGCCTGGAGCGCAACCTCCGGGTGTGCGCCGCGTGCGGCCACCATCTGCGGCTCGGCGCCGCCGATCGCCTGGCCCTGCTGATCGACGAGGGTTCCTGGACACCAGGCGAATACGACGACATCGAAACCCACGACGTGCTCGCCTTCCGGGACCGCAAGAGCTACCCCAAGCGGCTCGACGAGGCGCGCGAACGCACCGGGCGCTCCGACGCCGCGCTCTACGGCGTCGCGACGCTCGGCAGGCACCGGCTCGTGGTGGCGGCCATGGAGTTCGGCTTCATGGGCGGTTCGATGGGCAGCGCGGTCGGCGAGGTGATCACCCGGGCAGCCGAACACGCACGGGCCGAACGACTTCCGCTGCTGCTGGTGTGCGCCTCCGGCGGCGCCCGGATGCAGGAGGGCAGCCTGTCGCTGATGCAGATGGCCAAGACCAGCCAGGCCATCGCACGCCTGCACGAGGACGGCCTGCTGGTGCTGTGCCTGCTGACCGATCCGACCTTCGGCGGCGTCACCGCCTCCTACGCCATGCTCGGCGACGTGCTGGTGGCCGAGCCGGGCGCGCTGATCGGTTTCGCCGGGCCCAACGTGATCCGCGAGACCATCAACGAGGATCTGCCGCCGCGCTTCCAGACCGCGGAATTCCTGCTGGAGTGCGGCATGCTCGACGCGGTCGTGCCGCGCTCGCAGTTGCGGGTGTTCTTCACGAAAGTGCTTGCCGCGCATACGTCAGAGATCGCCGTCCAGCCCACGGCCGAGCCCATCACGGTCACCGATCCCGAGGCGATCGTCGCCCGGCCCGCGGAGGCGATCGTCAAACTCGCCCGCGCCCGGGAACGGCCGACGACCCTGAGCTTCGCGGCGGTCGCCTTCGACTCCTTCCTGGAAATGCGCGGAGATCGGCTCTTCGGCGACAGCGCCGCGCTGGTCGGCGGGCCGGCCGTGCTCGCCGGACGTCCGGTCATGCTGATCGGGCACGAGAAGGGCAGCGACACCAAGGAATCCATCGCCCGCAACTTCGGGATGCCGGAACCGGAGGGCTACCGCAAGGCGCTGCGCCTGATGCACCACGCCGCCAAGTTCGGCATGCCGATCGTGACGCTCATCGACACGCCCGGCGCCTACCCCGGCGTCGGCGCGGAGCAGCGCGGGCAGGCCGGCGCCATCGCCCGGGCGATCATGGAATCGAGCCGGCTGCCGGTGCCGATCGTCGCCGTGGTCACCGGTGAGGGCGGCAGCGGCGGCGCGCTGGCACTGGGTGTGGCCGACCGCGTGCTGATGTTCGAGCACGCCTACTACTCGGTGATCAGCCCGGAGGGTTGCGCGGCGATCCTGTGGGGCGATCGCGGCGCCGCGGCGGCGGCCGCCCAGGCGCTGAAACTGACCGCGCCGGAACTCCTGCGACTCGGCGTGGTGGACGGCGTCATCCCGGAATCCGTCCCCGCCGACATCATTTCCGCCGCCGCCGGCCTGCGCGGCGCGGTGGCACACGCGCTCACCGAACTGTCCGCGCTGCCCGGCCCAGACCTCGTCGAGGCGCGGTATCGCAAATTCCGCCGGTTCGGATCCCACACATCGATGATCGGAGACCAGTCATGACCGCCTTCCGCCAGCCCGACCACAACGGCTACCTCGACACCTCGCTGACCCACATGCTGCAGGAGGTGCGGTCCATCGTCGCCGACCTCGACCGGCAGCCGCGCCGCCTGCGGGTGCGCGCGGGCGAGTTCAACGTCGACATCGAATGGGCCGACACCGTCGAGTCCGGCACCGTCCGGCACGAACAGCTCACCCTGGCGGTCCCGTCGGCCGAACCGGCCGCCGAACCGGACTTCGCGATCGAATCGCCGCTCGTCGGGCACTTCTACCGCGCGATCGAGCCCGGCGCGGACCCGTTCGTCTCCCCCGGCGACTACGTCGAGGAAGGTCAGGTGGTCGCGATCGTGGAGGCGATGAAGCTGATGAACCAGATCACCGCGCCCTGCGCCGGACGGATCGTGGACGTGCTGCCCGCCGATGGCTCGGTCGTCGAATTCGGCCAGCGCCTGATCGTCTTCGAGCCGGCCGAAAGCGCGATGGGGATGGCGTCGTGACCGAGATCAAAACGGTCCTGGTGGCCAATCGCGGCGAGATCGCGCTCCGGGTCGTGCGCGCCTGCCGCGAACTCGGCCTGCGCAGCGTCGTGGTGTATTCGACCGCCGACGCCGACTCGCTCCCGGTGCGCATGGCCGACGACGCCGTGTGCGTGGGGCCGCCCGAACCCGGGCGCAGCTACCTCAATATCCCGAACATCATCGGCGCGGCGCGGCGCACCGGCGCCGACGCGATCCATCCGGGCTACGGCTTCCTCTCGGAGAACCCGGATTTCGCCGCGGTCTGCGCCGAGGAGGGCCTGATCTTCGTCGGGCCCGGCGCGGAGGTGATGGCGAGCCTGGCCGACAAGGCCGTGACCCGCGCGCTGATGAGCGCGGCGGGACTGCCGCTGCTGCCGGGCACCCAGGCGGCGCTGCGCAACGCCGAGGAGGCCGAGCGGATCGCAGGCGAGGTCGGGTATCCGGTGATCCTCAAGGCGGTCGCGGGCGGCGGCGGGCGCGGTATGCGGGTGGTGCGCGATGCCGCCGATCTGGCCGACGCCTACACCCGCACACAGGCCGAGGCGAGCCTGGCCTTCGGTGACGGCGGACTGTACCTGGAGCGCTATCTCGAGGGCGCGCGCCACATCGAGGTGCAGATCCTGGCCGACCGCTTCGGCAATGTCGTGCACCTCGGGGAGCGGGACTGCTCGGTGCAGCGCCGCCACCAGAAGCTGCTCGAGGAATCACCGTCTCCGGCGCTGAACGACGAGCAGCGGGCCGCGATCGGCGCGGCCGCGGTGGCCGGTGCCCGCTCGGTCGGCTACGAGGGGGCCGGAACGATGGAGTTCCTGCTCGACCGCGACGGCGGGTTCTGGTTCATGGAGATGAACGCGCGCCTGCAGGTCGAGCATCCGGTGACCGAACTGGTCTCGGGGGTGGATCTGGTCGCCGAGCAACTGCGGATCGCCCAGGGCGAGCCGCTGCGGATCGCGCAGTCCGACATCGTCTTTCGCGGTCACGCGATCGAATGCCGGATCAACGCCGAGGATCCCGCGCGGGATTTCGCGCCGTCCACCGGCCGGATCGAGAGTTACCGCCCGCCCGCCGGGCCGTGGGTCCGCGTGGACAGCCACCTGGAACCGGGCATGTCGGTCTCGCCGTACTACGACGCGCTGCTGGCCAAGGTGATCGTCTGGGCCGAGGACCGGATCGGCGCGATCGAGCGCATGCGCCGGGCCCTGGACGAACTCGTGCTGGCGGGCCCCGGCCTGACCACGTGCGCGGCCTACCACCGCGACGCCATCCTGGCCAACCCCGAATTCCGTTCGGGCACTTTCGACCTCGATCTCGTCAACACCATCCACTGAGCACATCCAGGAACGGGAACTCCCATGCGGACATCCAACGGACGAGTCATCATCCTCGGCGGCGGGATCGGCGGGCTGTGTGCCAGCATCGCCTTCCGGAAAGTCGGGATCGAGGCCACCGTCTACGAGCAAGCACCCGCCTTCGGCACCGTCGGCGCCTCGCTACAGGTGTGGGTCAAGGGCATGAAGGCTTTCGCCGAACTGGGCCTCGGCGACGAGATCCGCCGTCGCGGCGCGGAGGTGCACCGTCAGCAGTTCTTCAACCAGAACGGAACGCCGCTGTATCACGCTGAGCTTGCCGAGTTCGCCCGCAAGCACAACGCGCCGATGCCGGTGATGATCCGGCGGTCGGAGGTGATCGAGACGCTGGCCGCCTCCCCCGACCTCGGTCCGGTCGAATTCGATCACCGGGCCGTCCGGATCGAGCAGGACACGGCCGGCGCGACGGTGACCTTCGCGAACGGGCGTGAGGAGCGCGCCGACCTGGTCGTCGCCGCCGACGGCATCAATTCCCGTACCCGGCAGGCGATCTTCCCCGAGGTCGAGATCCTCACCGCGAACTACCGGATCGTGCACGCGGTGGCCGAGCACGAGCCGCCGTGCGGGGCGAACAATTTCACGCTGTTCTTCGGCCGGGGTACGCGCGTCGCCGTCAAGGACTGCGGCAGCAACCACATCTTCTGGGCCGCGGCGCTGCGGAATCCGAAGGTCGGAATCGACGAACCGAACGAACTGGTCAAGCATGATCTGCGCGACCGTTTCCGGGTCTTCCCGGGGCCGGTGCAAGACCTGATCGCCGCGACGCCGCCCGCCGCGATGCTGCACCACGACGTGCGCGCCCTCGGACCAATGCCTGCTTGGAGTCAGGGGCGGGTCGTGTTCCTCGGCGACGCCGCCCACGCGGTGACGCCCAACCTGGGCCGGGGCGCGAGCGAGGCGATCGTCGACGCGATCGTGCTCGCGCGCCGGATCGTAGCGATCGACCTGGGCGACCGGGCCGCGCTCGCCGCCGTACTCGCCGACTACGAAGCCGTGCGCAGGCCGGAAAGCACTGCCCTGCAGCAGGAATCGTGGCGCATCGGCACGGTCTCCTCGTGGCGCGGCTTCGCGGCGACCAAGGCCCGGGACCTGATGATGAAGACCATCATCGGCCAGAAACAGGTCGCGAAGATCGAGAGCGAATTCCAGGTCGAGGTGCCCGTATTGCTGCCGGCCGCCGTCTGATCCGCGGTACCTCCCGAGAGGTACCGCGAAGATCGCCCTCGAGCGGGATGTGCCGCTCGAACTGGCAATTTACGCTCACTCACGGGAGCGAAGCAACGAAATGGGAGCGCCGATGACCACCCCGAACATTTCCCCCTCCGATCCGGTGCAGGCTACCGAAATCGTGCGCACCGAGGCGCTCGGGAAGAGCTACGGCGATCACGTGGCTGTCCACGACGTCGCCCTCAGCGTGCGGGCCGGGGAGATCTATGGCTTCCTCGGCCCGAACGGCGCCGGGAAAACGACGACCCTGCGCATGCTCGCCGGATTGATCCGGCCGAGCAGCGGGACCGCCCGGGTGTTCGGGCGTACGCCGGGCGACCCGGAGATGCTGGCGCGGGTCGGGGTCCTCATCGAGAGCCCCGGCTTCTATCCCTATCTCTCCGGGCGCGACAACCTGCGGGTCATGGCCCGCTATCGCCACCTGCCCGATTCGGCCGTGGACCAGGCACTCGCCCGGGTCGGGCTGTCCGCGCGCGCCGGCCACAAGTTCCGCACCTACTCCCAGGGCATGAAGCAGCGTCTCGGTGTCGGATGCGCACTGCTCGGCAGCCCGGAGTTGCTGATCCTGGACGAGCCCACGAACGGGTTCGACCCGGCCGGGATGGCCGAAATGCGGGAACTGATCACCGATCTCGCCGGCCAGGGACTCACCGTCCTGCTGTCCAGCCATCTCCTGAGCGAGGTGCAAGAGATCTGCGACCGGGTCGGGGTGATCAGCGGGGGGAGGCTGCTCACCGAGACCACCGTTGCCGCGATGCGTGGCAGCGCCGGTCTTTTCGTCCGCGCCGAGCCCGCGGCGGTCGCGTTCACCGCGTTGCGCACGGCACTCGGCACGGCGGCCCTGTCTCCGGGCGGAATCCGCGTCGAGGCCGGGGCCGATTCGGCGCCGCTGGTCGCCCGGCTGATCGTGGAGGCCGGCGCCGCGCTCTACGAATTACGCACCGAGGAAAAATCTTTGGAAGAGGTATTCTTCGAACTGACCGCCGGGACGGGGGTGGCGTGATGATTCCGGCGAGTATCCGAGCCGAAGTACTGCGCCTGCGACGGTGGCCCGCACTCTGGGTGCTGCTCGGAGTCTGGTTCACACTGAACCTGACCTTCATGTACCTGCTCAACTACATCGGCTACGCCTCCGGGGATTCCAGCGACGCGACCGAGGGCCAATCCCGGGAGCAACTGCTCGCGCAGATGATGCCGGCGGCGGTGCCGGAAGAGTTCACCGGCGGGACCGTGGTGTTCGGCGGTGCGCTGATGCTGATTCTGGGGGCGATGACCACCGGCAGCGGGTACTCCTGGGACACCTGGAAAACCGTTCTCACTCAGCGCGCTTCGCGCGGTGCGGCGCTGGCGGGGGCCATGCTCGGCGTGCTCGCCGTCGTCGTCGGGGTGGTGCTGGGGGCGTTCGCGCTCGATCTGGGAGTCGCCACCGTCATCGCCTGGGCCGAATCCCAGCCGATCGTCCTGCCGCCGATCGGCCGGGCGCTGGCCGGGATCGGCAGCGGTATCGTGATTCTCGCGATGTGGGCGATGCTCGGCATCCTCCTCGGGATCGTCGTTCGGGGCCCCGCGCCGGCAGTCGGACTGGGGCTGGTGTGGATTCTGGTACTCGAGAACGTGCTCCGTTTCTTCGGGGAGCTGCTCGGCGGCGCGGGCGTGATGACGAACTACCTGCCCGGAACGGCGGCCGGATCGCTGGCCGGGGCGCTGCGTACGCTGCCGGGTGAGGCCACCCCCGGTGTCCTCACCACCATTTCGGGGGCGCAATCGCTGCTCACTCTGAGTGCTTACCTGATCATCTGCGTCGCGGCCGCCATCTGGTTGCTGCGTCGCCGGGACCTGGTCTGACCGATGCGCGACCTCGCGGCACACCTGCTGGACACCTGGCCCGACCGGTTCGGGCGCTGGCCGATGCGGAGCGTCACGATCCTGGCCGCAGTGGCTGCCGCGACGGTCGTGCTGATCACGTTGCTCGCGGCGTCCGCGCTGTCGGACACGCAGGCGATTGGACTCGCGCTCGTGTCGGGCTCCGCCGTTCTGCTGTTGCGGCCGGCGCCGCGGGTGGCGTGGGTCGTCTCGCTCGGCGGGGTGGCGCTCGCCTCGCTGTGGGCCGATACCGAGTTGTGGGTGGACCCCATGCTCAACAGTCATTTCGTGGTACTCGGCGTCGCCGCGTTCCGCGCCGGGGCACGGGCGGCGGCGCTGTCGTGGGGCGCGACGATCGCCGTCGGCCTCGCCCTGGCGCTGTCTCAGCGACCGGGCGACTGGCCGATCAGCCTGCTCGCGGCGGGCGTGGTGTCCGGGCTGGCGCTCACCACGGTGGTGGCGCTGCGCGCCTTGCTCGCGACGAGCCGTAGCCTGAGCCGCCAGCGCGCGGCCGCCGAACAGCAGCAGCAGCGCACGGTGCTGCTCGAGGAGCGCACGCGCATCGCCCGGGAACTGCACGATGTCGTCGCACACCACATGTCGGTCATCGCGATTCAGGCCGAGGCGGCGCAGTACCGCGATCCGGATATCGCGCCGCAGACCGTCACCGGCCTCGACACGATCCGCTCCAGCGCCCTGGCAGCGCTGGGCGAGATGCGGCACATCCTCGAGGTGCTGCGCTCCGGCGACACCGGGGTGCTGCCGCAACCGACACTCGCCGACATCACCGGCCTGGTGACCTCTATCGCCGCCACCGGTGCCGAGATCGAGCTGAATCTTCTCGGCGATACCTCGAATGTGCCTGCCAGCGTGGAACTCTCGGCTTTTCGGATCGTGCAGGAGGCGCTCAGCAACGCCATCCGGCACGCGCCCGGCTCGCCGGTGCGGGTCGAGATCGCCGGCACCGCCGCGGAAGTCCGGATCCGCGTGGCGAACACCCATCGGGTTGCGGGCGCGGCAGGCTCGGGCCATGGCATCCTCGGAATGCGGGAGCGGGTCGCGATGCTCGGCGGCACTCTCGAGGTCGGGCCCACCGGACACGGGGAATTCCGCGTCGCCGCGACGCTTCCGACCCAGAACGGAGACCTATGAGCATCCGCGTTCTGATTGCCGACGATCAGGAACTGATCCGGGAGGGCCTGGCCGTCCTGCTCGGGGCCCAGCCCGATCTCGAGGTGGTCGGGCAGGTCGCCGACGGGCGGCAGGCCATCCGCGCCGCCGAACAGCTGCTGCCCGACGTCATCCTGATGGACGTGCGGATGCCCGTCTGCGACGGCATCGAGGCGACCAGGGAGATCACCGCGACCGGTCCCGCCAGGGTGATCGTGCTGACCACCTTCGACCTCGACGAATACGTCTACGCCGCGCTGCGGGCCGGGGCCGCGGGATTCCTGTTGAAGGGGTCCTCCGCCCAGTCGCTCGGCGAAGCGGTCCGCATCGTCGCGGCGGGCGACGCGTTGCTGGCGCCCTCGGTGACCAAGCGCCTGCTCTCCGAGTTCGCGCGTCGCAGCCAACCGCGCGTCACGGCGAAACCGGCCGACCTCACCGCCCGGGAGACCGAAGTCCTCGTGCATATCGCGCGCGGCCTGTCCAATGCCGAAATCGCCGGAGAATTGGTGATTTCCGAGCAGACGGTCAAAACGCACGTGCGCCGCGTGCTGGAGAAGTTGCGGTTGCGCGACCGCACCCAGGCCGCGATCTACGCCTACGAGACGTCGCTCATCACGCCCAGCTGATCGGCGGGCCGCCGTCAGAAAAGCGCACGACCTCGGTGCCGCTGGGAAGCGAGGCCCGTCGACGAGCCGGGTGCTGGCTCGTCAGGCTTCGGGCTGGGGCAGCAGGAGCTGGACGATGGATTGGACGAACGCTTCGATCCGGGCGCGGGGATATTCGCCGGGGTCGCTGACGGCGAGGCGGGCGAGCATTTCGGCGATGGTGAGCAGGGAGTTGGTCAGTAGGGCCGAATCCATGGCGGCCCAGCGGGGGTCGACGGCCAGGCCCATGCGGACCAGGGCTTCGGCCTGATCGAAGACGCCGGCGCGGGAACTGCGGATGGCGGCGCGGTATTCGTCGGGGGCGCTGCCGGGACCGGCCAGGACCAGGCGCCAGCGGGTGGGATTTTCCAGGGCCACGGCGACGAAGGCTTCGACGGTGGCCGAGGCGGCGACGACGGGATCGGCGCCGAGCAGGTCGGCCGGCAGGGTGTCGGTGACCTGGTCCAGGGCGCGTTCGCGTTCGCGGTCCAGCAGCGCCTCGACGAGTTCGGCGCGGGTTTTGAACACGGTATAGAGGACCGGTTTGCCGACGCCGGCCTCCTGCGCGACGGCTTCCATGCTGAGTTCGTGCAGTTCGGCGCGGCCGAGCACGGCGAAGGCCGCGTCCAGCAACTGGGCGCGGCGTTGCTCGGCGGGCATGCGCGCGGCATAGCGCCGGCGCGGTCGTTGCGTGGATGTGCTCACTGCCGTTTCGCCTCCATCGGGCCCATCCTGCCAGGTCGAGGCGCGGATCTGTAGCGCGCCCCAACAAAAGCTACGGCCCCGTTGTATTCGCTGCGGGCAATTGCTACGGTTGCGTTGTATTCATCGGGGACCCGCAGAGGAGCCATCATGACCTTCGATCCGACCACTCTCCGCCGGGAGGATTACGGCTTCTTCGGCCCCGATTCGCCGACCTGGAAGATCTGGACCGCCCCGACCGCGGTGATCGGATTCCAGCGCGCGGTGGCCCTCGAGTTCTTCGACCCGTTCCTGACGGCCTCGGTGTCGGACACCGCGAAGATCTACTCCGACCCCCGCCACCGCCTCGACATGACCTTCGCCTACTTCCTGATCGTGGCGATCGGCGACACGCCGACCGCAATCAGGGCCTCCGAGCACCTGATGGAACTGCACGCGCGCTCGACCGGCATCGAACCGGTCACCGGCCGCCGCTACAGCCCCAACAACCCCGACACCCAGCTCTGGATCCACCTCACCGGCTGGCACTCGGTGCTCAAGGCCTACGAGATGTTCGGGCCGGGGCAGCTCAGCACCGAGGAGGAGAACCGGTACTGGGCCGAATGCGCGGTCGCCGCCGAATTGCAAACCTGCGACCCCGACGACGTTCCGCGCACGCGCGAGGGCGTTCAGGCGTACTTCGATCAGGTCCGGCCGCGGCTGTGCGCGACCGAGCGCGCGCTCGACGGCATGCATCAGATGCTGTTCACCTCGCCCAAACACGGTGCGGGCCTGACCTATGCGCTCGGCTCGCGCTTGCTGGCGACGGCGTCCATCGCGACGCTGCCGCAGTGGATGCGCCGGCTCGGCCAGTTCGACCAGTGGCGGCTGATCGATCTGCTGGTCCGCCCGGCCGGTCGCGTGCTGGTGTGGCTGTTCACCCTGTTCGACAAGCGCGGTTTGATCCTGGCCGCGCCGATCATCGCGCCGATGGCGGGCAAGATCCTGGAGCAGCATGTGAAGAAGGAGCTGCCCGCGCTGCTCGAAACCCGTTCTCCCGCGGCGGCGCGCGAATTGTATGGCACCCGGAACCGCCGGGCGATGCCCGCCGCGGGCTGAGCACCAGTTCAGCCGGTCAGCATCCGGGCGAGCTGGTACCCGGCGACGGCGGCCAGCGCGCCCACGGCGACGCTGCCCGTCGCGTACAGGACCGCCGAGCGGTAGGCGCGGCGCTCGGCGAGACGGACGGTCTCGTAGCTGAACGTGCTGTAGGTGGTGAACGCGCCGCAGAACCCGGTGCCCGCCAGCAGCATCCATGCCTGGGCGACGTCGGCGCCGGTGAGGGCGCCCAGCAGCAGGCACCCCGACACGTTGACCACACCGGTGCCCCAGGGAAATTCACCGGGGTGCCGGGCCTGCACCGCGCGGTCCAGCAGGTACCGGGCCGGGGCTCCGAGCGCGGCGCCGGCGATCACCAGCAGGAGATTCATCGCGCCGCTCCCCACCGCGCCGCGCTCCGGGTGAGCACGACGGCGCAGCCGGTGGCGAGCAGGGCGGCGATCAGCGTCCCGGCCAGGTAGAGGGCGGCGGTGCCCGCGGTGGCGGGTTGCAGCAGGGCGCGAAAGTCGTTGGCGTAGGTGGAGAACGTCGTGAATCCGCCGAGGACGCCGACGCCGAGGAACGGCCGGGTCAGCGGGTGTGCCGGCCGGACCTCGGTGAGCACGACCATCAGCGCCCCGAGCAGGAAGCTCCCGGCGACGTTGATGGTGAACACCGCCCAGGGGAAGCCGCCCGGCGACGCGGGCCAGGCCAGGGTCAGTCCGTAGCGCCCCAGCGCCCCGAGCGCTCCGCCGAGCGCGATCACGACCAGTACCGCCGCGACCGGTTCGCCGCGGACGTTTTCGGTGTCGGGATCGACGGGCGGGTCGGCGGGCACGGTCGTCTCCTACTCCATGGTCGCCCGGAGGTGAGCCGTCGATCCTAGGCCATCGCCGGTGTGCGCGATCACGCCACACGCCCGAAATGACCGAGCTATCAGATAGCGGGCCTGCCGAAATCATCCGTTCGCCGCAGTTTTTCACCGTTCAATACACAGTTCTTGGATTCGCTGGCGATACGCTGGGGCCAGCGTGCCGGTTCCGTCGACTGCGACGGAAAACCGCTGTGGCACCGATTAACAACCACGATCTCGGGATATTCGAACAGGGCCGGTCGGGGTTGAGGAGCCCAGCCCCTCCGGCGCGGGACCCCCGCCCCTGCCAGGCTCCGCACCCGACGCGGCATCGCACCGTCGCACGACGAAGGAGCCGACTCGCCGATGGAAAAGGCGACAGATATCAACGTCCTGCTCAGCACCGGCGGCCCGAGCGTCGGTAGCTTCCGTTTCTGGTTCGCGACCCAGCGCTGGGAATGGTCGCCGGAGGTCTACCTCATGCACGGCTACACCCCCGGTGAAGTGGAGCCGACCAGCGAACTCCTGCTCTCGCACAAGCATCCCGACGACGACACCGACGTGGCCGAGGCGATCACCAGCGCCCTGAGCCGCGGCGAGCCGTTCGTCGGCCGGCATCGTTTCCTGGACACCACCGGGAAGGTGCGAGAGGTGATGCTGGTGTCGGACAGCATCCTCGATCCCGCCGGCGGCGTGGTGGGCACGACCGGCTACTACATGGATCTCGGCGAGACCATCGCCACCGCCGAACGCGCCACCCTGGACACGGTGGTGCCGGACCTACTCGAGGCGCGCGCGGCGATCGAGCAGGCCAAGGGCGCGCTGATGCTGATGTACTCGATCAACGCCGAGCAGGCCTTCAAGATTCTCATCTGGCGTTCCCAGGAGACCAACACCAAGCTACGCGACCTCGCCGAGGCGCTGACCGCGGCGGTCCCCAAAATTCCCCCGCTGCAGGCGAGTTCGATCACCGCGTTCGACCACCTGCTGCTCAATATCCACGAGAACCAACCCCGGCAGGACGATTCGTGACCGCGGAGCAGGCGGTCGCCGACGGGCTCATTCCGTCGGCGACGCGCTCTTCGCCAGCAGCAGCGCGGTGAGTTCCGCGAGCCGCCGGGCGGCGACAGGGTCCAGCGTCGGCAGCGACAGTGGCAGGCGGCGGCCGCGATCGAGGGCGGTGAGCGGCTCGGCGGGCGGCTGGTCGACCAGCGCGTGCAGCGGCCGGACCGCCGCCTCGACCGGTTGCGCGGCGACTCGGCCGAGCACCCGAATGATGGTGCTCGCGAACGGGTTCAGGACCGACAGGTCACCGCTGCGGGTGAAGCCGGGGTGGTAGTGCACGAACGGCACCGCGCCGCCTGCGTTCCCGGCATAGGAGACGCCGAGCAGGTCGTTGGCGCGTCCGGCCTGCAACTGGGCGCGCACCGTGCTGAAGCCGCGGGTCAGCTGCGGGTCGTCCCAGTGGATCGCGCCCTTGGTCGTGCCGACGCCGCCGACGCTGACGATCACCGGGCGGTCGGCGCGCCGCAGTAGCGGAGTCAGGTTGTGCGCCAGCAGGTATCGGCTCAGGTAGTACAGCGCGAAGGTCTGCTCGAAGCCGTCGGGCGTCTCCTGCCGCCGCCGGCTGAGCCGGTTGGCGAACAGCAGCAGGGCGTCGATCGCGCCGGTCCCGATCGCCTCGACGACGCGCTCCACCTCGGCCACCACGCTCAAGTCGGCACGCAGGAAACGCAATCGCGGCGCCGCCGGGCCCGCCGCGCGCACCAGCGCCGCGCCCTTGGCCGGATTGCTGCCGATACCGATCACCCGGTCGCCGCGGGCGAGCCGTTCCAGGGTGAAGGCGCGGCCCATTCCATCGGTAGCCCCACTGACGACAACGGTTCTGGTCACGGTTCCTCCATTAGGCTCGGTGCTACTGCTTCGATCCTCGGCACATCCCGCCACCAGCGGAAGAAGGCACTTTCATGACCGATGCGCACACCGATGTGCCTGCCCTGGTGGCCCACCGCCTGCCCACGCCCGTCCCGCTCGCCGACTACGAGGCGTGCCCGGTGAGCGCGGTGTTCCGCCGCGTCGGCGACAAGTGGACGCTGCTCGTGCTGGTGCTGCTCGGGCGTCGTCCGCACCGCTTCAACGAACTGCACCGCGCGATCGAGGCGATCAGCCAGCGGATGCTCACCCGCACGCTGCGGACGCTGGAGGACGACGGCCTGGTGACGCGCACGGTCTTCCCCACGGTGCCGCCGAGCGTGGAATATCGCCTGACGCCGCTGGGGGATTCACTGTTGATCCCGTTGTCCGCCATGGCGGACTGGGCTGTCGCGCACGGTCCCCAACTCACTCGCGAACGGTCAGGACGCGTCGATGAACGCGCCGTCGACCAGCAGCGGGACGGCGGTGCTCACGCCGAGTTCGACCGCCACGGCGACATCGGCGGCGAAACCGATGGCCGCGAGTTCCCGGCCGGACGCGGAGTCGGCGATCAGCGCGGCGACATCGGCGAGCCCGTCGTAGGCGGCCGCGGCGGCCCGCGCCTCCGGTGACAGCGGCCCGGCCCCGTGCCCGGCGAGCGCCGAGATGACGGCGGCCGCGCCGAGCCAGTCCTCTATGGCGGGCCGCAACTCGTCCTGCCCCGGCCACTGCTCGCCCGCGGCGATCACCGCGACCGGCTGCCGCTCGGTCCCCCAGCCCTGCCGCACGATCCAGTCCGCCACCGCGGCCGCGTTGCGCAGGCACGCGGCCAGCACCGGCGTGCCGGCGACGGCGGCCGCGATGGCCGAGCCGTTCGGCGAGGGCAGGACCAAGCGCTCGGGCGCGGGCGCGGCGCGCAGCGCGGCCGGCGAGAGCGACCACGGTTGCCGCGCGGTGGCGGCCGTGCGGCCGACCGCGAGTTCGGCGTGCCGACCGGCGGCGAACGCCGCGGCGGTGGCGTCGCGCCACCGATAAGGGAACACCCGGGTCCCCGCCTCGACGGCGACCGAGACCGACGTCGTGAACGACAGCACGTCGACCACGACCACGACCGCGCTCTCGGGCCCGAGCGCCCGCGCCCCCGCCTGCCCCCACTCGATCCGCACTCCCGCACGCGATTGCTTCGACCAGTCCGGAAACTCCGCCATTCCACCCTCCCGCACCAACCGGCACAGCCTGCCGGACACGCACCACCGCAACAGTATTCGAATCGGCGCGAGCCGAAGTCAGCGCACGCGAACGAGTTGCTTGCCGAGGTTGGCGCCTTCGAACAGACCGCGCAGTGCCGACGGCGCGGACTCGAGACCGTCGACGACGGTCTCCGCCAGGACGATCCGTCCCGCGCTGTGCCAGCCGTGCAGGGCGGCGAAGGCCTCGGGGAAGCGCTCGAGGTAGTCCAGGACGATGAAGCCTTCCATCCGGGCGCGTTTCATCGCCAAGGCCATGTAGTTACGCAGGCCGGTGGCGGGCGCTTCGGCGCCGTAGCCGGAGGCGATGCCCCCGCACAGCACCACTCGGGCACGCAGCGCGAGCCGCTCCAGGCCCTGGTCCAGCAGCGCGCCGCCCACACTGTCGAAGAAGACGTCGATGCCCTCGGGGGCGAGGTCGGCCAGCTGCCGGCCCACCTGTTCGTGCTTGTAGTCGATCGCGGCGTCCAGGCCCGCGGTCTCGGTGAGCCAGGCGCATTTGCGAGGACCGCCCGCGATGCCGATCACCTTGCACCCCAGCGCTTTCGCGAGCTGCGCCGCGACGGAGCCGGTCGCGCCCGCGGCCGCGGTGACCACCACGGTCTCGCCCTCGGCGACGCGGCCGATGTCGACCATGCCGAAGTACGCCGTCAGGCCGGTCACGCCGAACAGGCTCAGCATCAGCTTCGGGTCGACGCCCGGCGGCACGATGTTCAGCCCGAACAGGCCCTGCCCCGAGGCCACCGCGTAGTCCTGCCAGCCGACCATGCCCGCGACCCAGGCCCCGACCGGATACTCCGGGTTGTCCGACGCGACGATCTCACCGACGCCGCTCCCCCGCATCACCGTGTCCAGGGGAACCGGATCGAGGTAGTTCGCCCCCGCGTTGAGCCAGCCCCGCTGGGTGGGGTCGATGCCGAGCCAGTGCACCCGCACCAGCGCCTCGCCGGGGCCGGGCACGGGCACGGCGTTCCGCACCAACTCGAAATCCTCGTCGCGCACCGCACCCTCGGGCCGGCGGCGCAGCACCCACTGCCGATTGCCGAACTCAGTCACTCGCCGCAGTGTGCCAGCCTCGCCCGACGCCCGGCCAGCGAATAATCACGGCAGGATCGAGTCGACGTAGCCGCCGTCGACCCGCAGCGCGCCGCCGGTGGTGGCGGAGGCGAAGGGCGAGCTGAGATAGACCACCATGTTGGCGATCTCCTCGGGCTCGATCAGGCGCTGCAATAGCGATTGCGGGCGATGCCGGACCATGAACTCGTGCTGGGCCTGCTCCCAGGGCAGTTCGTCGCCGACCAGCTCGCGCACGAAATCCTCGACGCCGCCGGTGTGGGTGGGCCCGGCGATCACGGAGTTGACGGTGACGCCGGTCCCGGCGGCTTCCTTGGCGAAGCCGCGGCTCACCGCCAGCAGCGCCGTCTTGGTCATGCCGTAGTGGATCATCTCGGCCGGGATCGCGACCGCGGAATCGCTGGCCAGGTTGAGTACGCGGCCCCAGCCGCGCTCCCGCATCGCCGGCAGGTAGGCGCGGATCAGCCGCACGGCGGCGAGCACGTTGACCTCGAAGTAGTCGCGCCACTGGGCGTCGTCGATCTCCAGCGCCGGGGTGGCCCCGAAGATGCCGAGGTTGTTGACCAGGATGTCCACCCGCGGCACCAGGTCGAGCACGGCTCGCGCGCCCGCCTCGGTCGCCAGATCGCCTGCGGCGCCGTCGATCTCGGCGTTGCCCGTCTCCGAGCGCAGCTCGGCGACGACCTTGTCGACCCGGGCGCTGTCGCGGCCGTTGATCAGCACCCGCGCCCCGGATCGGGCCAGGCCCGCGGCGATGGCGCGGCCGATGCCCTGGGTGGAGCCGGTGACCAGCGCGTCACGTCCGGACAGGTCGATGTGCACGGGTGCTGCCTTTCGTCGCGGGGCCGTCCGCGGGCACCGTAGCGCCGAATTCGCGCACCGGCAAAGGCGACATGCGTGTCACTCGTAGGCGACTTCCCAGCGCTTGATGCCGTTCAGCCAGCCCGAGCGCAGATGCTCGGGTTCGGCGAGCTGGCGCAGGTTGGGCATGGCGTCGGCGATGGCGTTGAACATCAGGTCGATGACCAGGCGGGCCAGGTTCGCGCCCAGGCAGTAGTGCGTGCCCGCGCCGCCGAATCCGACGTGCGGGTTGGGGTCGCGCAGGATGTCGAAGGTGAACGGGTCGGTGAAGGCGTCCTCGTCGAAATTGGCCGAGCCGTAGAACATCGCGACCCGCTGTCCCCGCTTGATGAGCTGGCCGCCCAGTTCGACATCGCGGGTCGCCGTGCGCTGGAACACCGAAACCGGAGTCGCCCAGCGCACGATCTCGTCGGGCGCGGTGCGCGGGCGTTCCCGCTTGTACAACTCCCATTGCGCCGGATGGTCGACGAACGCCTTCATGCCGTGGGTGATCGAATTGCGGGTGGTCTCGTTGCCCGCCACCGAGAGCAGGATGACGAAGAACGCGAATTCCTCGGAGCCGAGATGCTCGCCGTCGATATCGGCGTGCACGAGCTGGGTGACGATGTCCTCGGCCGGGCAGGTGCGGCGCTCCTCGGCCAATTTCCAGGCGTAGCCGCTGAGTTCGAGTCGCGCGGTGACCGATTCGCCGGCGAATTCGGGATCGTCGGAGCCGATCATCGAATTGGACCAGTGGAAGAGCATTTTGCGGTCCTGCTGCGGCACGCCGAGCAGTTCGGCGATCGCCTGCAACGGCAGTTCGGCGGCGACCTCCTCGACGAAGTCGCCGCGCCCGGCCTTCTTGGCCTCGGCGACGATGCGCGCGGCCCGCTCGGTCAGGGCGGCGCGCAGGCCCTCGATGGCGCGCGGGGTGAACCCTTTCGAGACGATGCGGCGATTCTTGGTGTGCGCCGGGGGATCCATGTTGAGCATGATCACCTTTTGCATGTCGAGCTGTTCGCGGGTGGTCTCGGCGGTGTAGCGGACGATCGCGCTGTTCTCGGCGGAGGAATAGATTTCCGGGTGCTTGGAGATCTCCCGGATGTCGTCGAGTTTCGTGACGGCCCAGTAGCCGCCGTCGGGGAATCCGCTGTCGCGCTGCTCGCACCACCACACCGGCGCGACACGGCGGAGCTCGGCGAATTCCGCGGCCGGCCTGCGGTGCGCCCACAGGTCGGGATCGGTGAAGTCGAATCCGGCGGGTATCGACGGTGTCGCCATGGCTGTCTCCCACTGCTCCGCGCGTGTGATCTGGAACACGTTCTACGGCTCGATTGAAACACCGAATCCCGGTGCGCCACCGGGCTACCGCGAAATTCGCTCGCCTCCCCCGATCGGGGGATCCGGAAATCGGTCTGCGGGCCGACGCCGATGACCAGCCGTTTTCCTACCGTCGACAGGACCCTGCCGAGCCGGTCCCGTGCGGACGCGGAGCGGCCTCCAGCGTCTGTCAGGAGTCGCAGTGCCTTCCGCTTTCGTATCGGCTGTCCGGAGCCCGGAATTGCGGCGCAAGGCGGGGTGGACGCTGGGACTGCTCGCGCTGTTCCGGCTCGGGGCGGCCCTGCCGGCGCCGGGGGTGGACTTCGCGGCCGTGCGGGTCTGCGTCGAACTCAACACCGGCGGCGAGGCGGCCGGGATCTATCAGCTGATCAATCTGTTCTCCGGCGGATCGATGCTGCATCTGACCGTGTTCGCGGTCGGGATCATGCCCTACATCACCGCGAGCATTATCACCCAGTTGCTGACGGTGGTGATCCCGCGCTTCGAGGAACTGCGCAAGCAGGGACAGACCGGGCAGGCCCGGATCACCCAGTACACCCGGTATCTGGCGATGGCGCTGGCGCTGCTGCAGGCCTCGACGCTCATCGCGCTGGCGGCACGCGGTCAGCTGCTGCGCGACTGTCCCGAGGACATCCTCGCCGCGGACTCGCTGTTCGCCATGATCACCGCGGCGCTGGTGATGACCGCGGGCGCTGCCCTGGTCATGTGGTTCGGCGAGCTGATCACCGAGCGGGGCCTCGGCAACGGCATGTCGCTGCTGATCCTGGCGGGCATCGCCGCGCAGCTGCCCGCCCAGGGCCGCTCGATCCTGGACAGCCAGGGCGGAATCGCCTTCACCGGAGTGTGTTTCGCGCTGGGCGTGCTGCTGGTGGGCGTGATCTTCATCGAGCAGGGGCAGCGGCGGATTCCGGTGCAGTATGCCAAGCGGGTGGTCGGGCGCAAGAGGTACGGCGGGTCGTCGACGTATCTGCCGCTGAAGGTGAATCAGGCCGGTGTCATCCCGGTGATCTTCGCCTCGTCGCTGCTCTACATCCCCAACCTGGTCGCGCAATTCGGTCAGGGCAGTTCGGGCGCGCTGCGGGAGCTGATCCAGAAGTACCTGGTCGATCCGAACCATCCGGTGCACATCGCCGCGTATTTCGGCCTGATCGTCGGCTTCAGCTACTTCTATGTGGCGATCACCGTCGACCCGCGCGAGCGCGCCGAGGAGATGAAGAAGTACGGCGGCTTCGTTCCCGGCTATCGCCCGGGCAAGCCGACCGCCGATCACCTGGGCCACGTGCTGAACCGGATCACGCTGCCGGGCTCGTTCTACCTCGGCGCCGTCGTGGTGCTGCCGAACCTGGTGCTCGGGCTCGGAGCGACCGGCTCCACCGCCGGTCTGGCGTTCGGCGGCACCTCCGCGCTGATCATGGTGAGCGTCGCCCTGGACACCGTGAAACAGCTGGAAAGCCAAGTGCTGAACCGGAACTACGCCGGGTTCCTGCGTTGAGTACGCACCTGGCCATCGGCGCCCGATGAGCATACGGTTCGACAGCATGGTCCCGATTCCCTCGAACCACCCGCTGCTGCGGCTGGTCTCCTCGCTCGTCCTCGCGATCACCGCGATGGCGCTGTCGGTGCCGGCCGCGCACGCGGATCCGCGCGCGCCCAGCTGCGCCGCAGGCGAACTGCCCGGCCCGCGCCCGCCCGCCGCGGGCACCGGTGCGACCGCGCCGATCACGGTGCTGCTGGCCGACGGCCAGGTGTTCTTCCGGCTCGGCATGCAGGCGGCGATCGCGGGCCAGCCGGATCTGGCCTGCGTCGCGGAGGTGGGCGACGGGGCGGCCGCGGTGGCCGAGATCCAGCGGCTGCGCCCGGATGTCGCGCTGGTCGACCTCGACCTGCCCGGACTGGACAGCGCGGCGCCGGCCGATTTCGCCGCCACCCGGGTGCTCGCGCTGGCGGGCGAGCACACCGACGAAAACCTCTATCGCGCGCTGCGTCTCGGCGCCGCCGGATTTCTCCCGCGCTCCGGCCCGGTGGACGGACTGCTCGCCGCCGTCCGGACCGCGGTGCACGGCACCGTACTGCTCGACCCGGCCCTGACCCGGCGGCTGGTCACTCGCCTGTCCGCCGGCGCCGACCCGTTCCCGGCGGCCCCCGAACTCGGCACGCTCACACCCCGCGAGCGTCAAGTGCTCGGACTGATCGCACACGGGAAGACGAACCCCGAGATCGCCCAGGCCCTCGGCATCGGCGAACAGACCGTCAAAACCCACGTCTCCCGGGTGCTCACCAAGCTCGGTGTGCGCGACCGCGTCCACGCCGCCGTGTACGCGCACACCCACCGGGTCGAAATCTAGTTCGCTCCGGCGATTTCGGCTCGGAAGGGCCCGCCGACACTGTTGAACAGCAGGTCACCGTCGGGCAGGCCCTCGACGATGGCATAGGCGCCGTTGCCGAGGTTGGACTGGCCGAAGATGGTGCGGTGCACGGTCTCTCCGGTCTTCCAGTCCAGGCCGGTGACCTCCCAGCCGTCGGCCTCGCTGTAGCCGTTGACGAAGACGATGCCGGTCGTGCTGGAGGTGGCGGGCACCATCGAGGTCGACACGACATCGCCGCGGGCCCACACCGAATTCCAGTGGTGCGCCGCGGAATCCCATTGGAAGCGCTGCACACCCCGCGGCGGGGTGGCGACCGGCCCGTTGGCGAGCACGTCGATCAGGCGGTCGGGCTCGCCACCGCCGCCGATGTTCTGCACGACGAACGCGCCGTCGCCCTGCACCACGACCGACTGCTCGGACTGGACGAACTTCGGCAGCGGCTCCGGCAGCCCGGCCGTGACCTGGATCTGATCGGCGATCCGGTTCGAGGCGGTGCCCGGTTTCTGGGTGAAGCCGCCGGGAATCTCGTTGCGCCAGAACGCGACCAGATGCATCTGATTCGCGCCGTCGGTGAGGACGACGAGCTCGTCGGAGGCGCCGTCGAAGCCGAGCAGCGTGGGCGTCGAGCCGGTCCCGGTGCCGAACTTCACCGCCGGCGGCTGTTCACCGGAGTCGTAGGGCGAGGACCAGGCGCCGTCGGCGGCGTCCGTCGACAGCTTCGAGCCGGTCCACACCACCTTGCGCATGAGCTTGTCGGAGGCGATGTAGATGCCGTTGTCGGCGTCGACCGCGATCGAGTTCGACACGGTCTCGTCCTCGCCGAAGCGGACCTGCTGCGGTTCGGCGTCCAGGTGCTCGCGATCGAAGGCCAGCAGTTCGCGCGAGGCGGCGACCAGCAGGTGGCCGTCGTAGGTCATGCCGACGCCGACCACGTTCTCCGGAATTCCGAGCGAGGTCGTTCCGGTGCCGAGGAACGGTTTCAGATCGACGTGCTGAACGACCTCCACGCCTTCCTCGGGCCTGTCCTGGTTCTTCAGCCCGAAGACGTACAGCTGGGAGTCGCTGGTCGTGTAGTAGACCCGGTTGTCCTTGTCGACCAGGCTGTAGACGCCGTTGGCGATGCGCTGCCAGGTGGCCCCGCCCCAGTCCTGGGCGACCGCGTTCTGGATCTGGGCGACATCGGTGAACCGCTGATTCAGCACGGTGTCGAGCTGCTGCGCGGAGATCGGGGGCACGCCCGGTGCGTCCAGGCCCGCGACTTCCCGGAAGCCGCCGTCGGACACGTCGACGTAGCGCACACCGGACGAGGACGAGACCCACCGGTAGTCCTCGTCGGTCGAGGCCAGGGTGATGATGTTGACCGGCCCGACCGGCACCCGCGGCATCCGCGCCGGATCGACGCGGAAGGTGCCGCGCGGGACGGGGTCGGTGAACGAGTCGGACTGGCCGGAGTCCAGATGCGTGATCGCGTACTTCTCCGCCGCCAGATACGGGTTGCGCGCGGGTCCCGCCGGAGCCGGACCGGTCGAGGAAGCCGAGCCGGTGGAATCCGCGGAATCGTCGCCACAGCCTGCCGAGATCAGCAGCACAGTCGACGCGATCGCCCCCGCCAGCCGATATCGCCGCTTCCGCACGAGTCACTCCTCACGATCGATGACGTCAGGAAAGAACCAGGTGAACAGCGCCTCGGCCGGAACCCGGGCCACGGGAAACTAGCACGCGCGTCCCGGCCCGGTGGGCGAAGGTTGCCAAAGCGTTGCCATCGGTGTTTGCCACTGCGCGGTGCGGCTCCGTGGCAGCCGGGAATCGCCGACTTCGGCGAAATCCGCGACCGAACCGCCTGCGCTACCGAAGAATCCACCCTGAGCGCCAACCCATTCGGAGGGACCCGATGCAGTTTCCACTCACCGTGAACGACTTCCTGGATCGCGCGTGCACCACCTATCCCGAGCGGGTGGCGATCGTCGACGAGCCCGAGCAACCGGCGGCGTCCTGGGGCGCGATCACCTATGCCGAGCTGGGGGCCCGGGCGCGGGCGCAGGCGGCGGCGCTGGACGCGCTGGGTGTGCGGGCGGGGGCGCGGGTGGCGGTGGTGTCGCAGAACAGCGCCCGGTTGCTGAGCTGCTTCTTCGGGGTCAGCGGTTGGGGGCGGGTGCTGGTGCCGGTCAACTTCCGGCTCGGCGCGGACGAGATCGCCTACATCGTGGAGCACTCCGGCGCGGAGGTGGTGCTGGTCGATCCGGCGCTGCAGCCCGCGCTCGATCGGCTGGACTGCCGATTCCGGTTCGTCTTCGGCGAGGACGACGACAAGATCTGGTCCGAGGCCGCCGAACCGCTTGCCTGGCACGAGATCTCGGAGATGGCGACCGCCACCATCAACTACACCTCCGGCACCACCGCCCGCCCCAAGGGGGTGGAGCTGACCCACCGCAACCTCTGGCTCAACGCCACCGTCTTCGGCTGGCACGCCGGAGTCGACGACCGCGACGTCTACCTGCACACGCTGCCGATGTTCCACGCCAACGGCTGGGGCCAGCCCTTCGCCGCCACCGCGATGGGCGTCGCGCAAGTGGTGATCCGGCAGATCGACGGGGCGGAGATCCTGCGCCGCGTCGCCGCGCACGGCGTCACCTACCTGTGTGCCGCGCCCGCGGTGATCAGCGCGGTGCTCGAAGCCGCGCGCACCTGGGACGGCCCCATCCCGGGCCGCGACCGCGTCCGCGCCATCGTCGCCGGCGCGCCCCCGCCGACGCGGGTGATCGAGCAGGTGCGCGCCGAACTCGGCTGGGAATTCATCCAGATCTACGGCCTCACCGAAACCGCTCCGCTGCTGACGATCTCGCGGATGCGCGCGGAATGGGACGAGCTGCCCGCGCCCGCCCAGGCTCGGCTGCTCGGCCGGGCCGGGACCCCGGCGCTGGGCGTGCGCCTCGACATCGACCCCACCGGCGAGGTGCTCGCGCGGTCCAACCACAACCTGCGCGGCTACTGGAACAATCCGGAGGCCACCGCGCAAGCGCTGGCGGGCGACTGGTTCCACACCGGCGACGGCGGCACCTTCGCCGACGGCTACCTCACGATCAGCGACCGGAAGAAGGACGTGATCATCACCGGCGGCGAGAACGTCTCCTCGATCGAGGTCGAGGACGTCCTGCTGCAGCACCCGGCGGTTCGCGAGGCCGCCGTCATCGGCATTCCGGACGAGAAGTGGGGTGAACTGGTGACCGCGCTGGTCGTGACCGGGGCCGAGGTGAGCGCGGCGGACCTGCTGGCGCACTGCCGCACCCAGCTGGCCGGCTACAAATGCCCCAAGCGCTTCGAGTTCCGGACCGAGCTGGCGCGCACGGCGACCGGCAAGCTGCAGAAGTTCAAACTCCGCGAACAGTTCGCCGCCGAAGGCGACTGACCGGCGGGACTACCATCGCGCCATGGAGTTCAGGCAGGTCGAGCACTTCCTGGCGGTCGCGCGGACCGGGAGCTTCACGGCCGCCGCCGCGCAGGTGCACGTGGTGCAGTCGGCGCTGAGCGCCTCGATCCGCAAACTCGAAAGCGAGCTCGGCGCACCGCTGTTCGAGCGCACCACCCGCCGGGTGATGCTGACCGAGGCGGGGCACGCGCTGTTGCCGCTGGCTCAGCGCATTCTCACCGATGTCGGCGCGGCCCGCGACGAGGTCGCCGCGATCGCCGAACTCACCCGCGGCCGGGTCGCCATCGGCACCATCCAGACCCTGACCGCCATCGACCTGCCCGCGCAGCTGGGGCGGTTCCGGCAGCGCTACCCCGGCGTGCACCTGCACGTGCGCGACGGCACGGTGCCCGCGCTGGCGGCGGCGGTCGGCAACGGCGAACTCGATCTGTCGTTCCTGGCCGGGGTGGAGCCACTGGCCGATGGCCTGATCAGCTTCAGTCACTGGAATCAGGAGCTCGTGCTGGTCTGCCCGCCGGGGCATCGGCTCGGCGCGCGGCGGCGGATCGCGCTGGACGAGCTGGCGGACGAACCGTTCCTGGTGTTCCGGCGCAGCGGCATCCAGGAGTTGCTCGAACAGCAGTGCGCCGCGGCCGGGGTGCGGCTGAATCCGGTGTGCGAGGCGACGCACGTGCCGCTGCTGTTCGAGCTGGTCGCGGCGGGCCTCGGGGTGACCGTGCTGCCGCGGCCGGTCGCCGAGCGGTCCGGACTGCCGTGCGCCGGGTTCGATCATCCCGGGTTCGAGCGCGAGATCCACCTCGCCGGGCGGGAACGGACGCCGTCGAATCCGGCCGCGCGCGCCCTGCTGGCGCATCTGCTCGGCTGACGGCGGTTCAGTCGCGCAGCCCCGCCCACAGCAGCGCCGCGGCCCCCGCCCCGGCGACGGCCGCCAGGATCGGATAGCCGCCCAGCGCGACGATCACCGCCAGGACCAGCGCATACACCCCGAACCGGCGGAACAGCCAGCCCGCGGCGGCGCGTTCCCCGGCCGCGCCGGGCTCGGCCTCCAGAGTCGACTCCCCGAATCTCTCCGCCATCAGCAGCCTCGATCCGTCGTCCGCGACCAACCGCGGAATCCAATCTATCCCTCGCAGTATTCGACCGGACCCCACCCTTCGTCCAACGCTCATAATCGCTCACATTGAGCGATTTGATCGATAAATCTCAGATGAGGTTCTGATGGCGAAAAACATCCGTGAATGCGTGAGTTAGACCTAGCAAAGTACCGATTATCAGCGAGAGGATGAGCGGGTGAACTCTTTCTCGTCGACACTCCGCACCGCGACCCACCGATCCCGGATCGCGGCGATCATCACCCTGACCTGCCTCGCACTCGTAACAGGCTGCGGCACAAACGATTCGAGCGACGCCACACCCTCGGTGACTCCGCAGAACGTTTCGGCCGTCGACGGCGTGCGGCTCGAAGGGGCGCTCGGCGCTCCGCAGGCGCTCACCCTCGACGCGCTGCGCGGGTTCGCTTCGCGATCCCAGCAGGTGTCCTTCGACTCCAGCGCGGGCCGCCAGACCCACAGCTACGACGGGCCGCTGCTGCTCGACGTGCTGAACACCGCGCAGCCGAAGGCCGATCCGGCCGCGAAGAACGGGCTGCTCCGCTTGGCGATCGTCGTGACGGGGGCGGACGGCTACAGCGCCACCCTCGCCTGGGCCGAGATCGCACCGGAATTCGCCGGGCAGCAGGTGCTGCTGGCGCTCAGCGAGGACGGCCGGCCGCTGGCCCGCCC
This sequence comes from Nocardia sp. NPDC050435, assembly GCF_040655395.1. Classification (NCBI taxonomy): domain Bacteria; kingdom Bacillati; phylum Actinomycetota; class Actinomycetes; order Mycobacteriales; family Nocardiaceae; genus Nocardia; species Nocardia sp. NPDC050435. The sequence continues at coordinate 384,113 of NZ_JBFAJW010000008.1, read as the reverse complement.
CAGGCTCACCACCCCCGGAGACCGCAAGGGCGGGCGCTACATCTCGGAGGTCGTGCGCATCCGGGTCGTCGACGCCGCGAGGTAGCGCGCGTTAAATCGGTTGCGGGGCGGCGGCGGTCGTTTCTAGGGTGGCCACCATGTATTGCCGTGTCGCCCCGTACTTCATTCGTCTGCGCAGCGCTCGGGCTCTGGCCCGCTAGCGGACGCGGAGACGACTGCTTCGGCGTCCGCGAGCGCGCCCAGGGCCCTTCGAGATCCATTCACTCGAAGACCCGAAGGAGCAAGCGCTGTGGCGCAAGATTTCGCATACCGGAACTATTCTCATACGCAGGGCAAGGTCAAGAACGGCGGCGGCCGCGCGGCGCGGCAGCGGTCCGGGCCCGAACCGACCCGGCATGTCCTGATCGACCACGACGCCGCGGCGGCCGTGGTGGCGGTGGCCGATCCGCGCGGGCCGATCCTCGAACCCGAGGCGGGGCAGGGGCTGCTCACCCGGGCGCTGGCCCGCGGCGGAGCCGAGGTCACCGCCTTCGAGCAGGACCCGCTGCTGGCCGCCAAGCTGGGGGCGCACACCCGCGGAATCCGCGTGGTACGTGCCGATTTCGCCGGCGTCAAGGCGCCGCGCGCGGCGTTCGCGGTGGTCGGCGGACTCACCTCGGCACGCGTCGTGGACTGGTGCCTGGCCGCGGCCGCGCTCACCTCGGCGACGCTGGTGATCCAGGCGGCCGCGCTGTCGGGCGAGGGCCCCTGGGATCTCGCGACCGTCCGCAGCTGGCCGTGGTTCGACTGGCAAGCGCACGGAAACGTGGCGCGCACCGCGTTCCGGCCCGCGCTCGCCGGCGACGCCACGATCGTGCGGATCACCCGCCGAGCCGAACCGCTGGTGCGCGACGGCGACGCCTACCTGGCGATGATCCGGGCGGCTTTCGCCGGACCGGACACCGTGCACGCCGCCCTGGGCGTGAGCTACCCCGGCTTGGACGCGGCGCTGGCGGCGGCCGGAGTGGACGCCGCCGATCCGGCCGGCCGGGTGCATCCCGCCCGATGGGTGCGGCTGCACGAGCGGCTGAGCGCGTGAACGCGGGCGGGCCGCCCGATCCGGGGCGGCCCGCCGGGCCGGGTTCACGGTGGCCGCGCGCACGGTGCCGTATCTTTGCGCCAGCATTTGCCCTGCATTTGCCTGGTGCCAGGAGGCGTGTTGACGGTCGTCCCAGAAGCTGCGGTGTGCCCGAGTTATCCGCTGTCGCAAGCACAGTGGGCCTGGTGGCTGGCCCAGAAGCTGCATCCGCGGGTACCGGTCACGGTGGCGATGTACCTGGATGTCACCGGCGACCTCGACCTCGACCTGACCGAGCGGTGCGCCCGGCAGGCGGCCGCGGAACTCGGTGCGGCGCAGCTGCGCTTCCGGATCGTCGACGGCGCGCCCCGGCAATACCTCGATCCCGACGCGCGGTTGCGCCTCGAGGTCGAGGACCTGACCGCCGAGCCGGATCCGGTCGCCACCGCCCTGGACCGGATGGAACGCGACTACAGCACGCCCCTGGACCCGCTGGCCGACGAGCTGACCGTCGCCAGGTTCTACCTCGTGGGTCCGCGGCGGCGCCTGCTGTATCTGCGCAGCCATCACATCGTCCTCGACGGGGTCGGCGCGGCGGCCGTCCTGCGCCGCACCGCCGACCTCTGCCGGGCGGAGCCCACCGGCCCGCCGCCGGAGTCCGGCGCGCTGACGATCGCGCAGATCCTGGCCGACGAACGCGCCTACCGGGAATCGGCGCGTGCCCAGGACGACCGCGAATACTGGCGGGGCCAGCTCGCCGGAATGGGCGACCCGATCGGACTGGGCGGGCGACCGGCGCCGCCGACGGTCCGGCCGCACCACGTCACCGGCACGCTCGACGCCGCCACCGCGCGACTGCTCGCCGCGGCCAAAGCCCGCTACGGCGCGACCTTCCCCGAACTGGCGATCGCCGCCTTCGCCTGTTTCCTGGCGCGCATGACGGGCACCACCGAGGCCACCCTGACCATGCCCGTCGCCGCGCGGCCCACCGCCGCCCTGCGGCGATCGGGCGGCTCGATGTCGAATGTGGTGCCGCTGCGCATGACCGGGCTCGACACCGCCACCGTGGGCGCGGTCATCGCCCAGGTGCGCTCGAAGGTCATCGCCGCGTTGCGGCACCAGCGATTCCGGCACGAGGACATGCGGCGCGGGCACGAGGCGGTGGTCAGCGGTTTCGGCCCGGTGGTGAATCTGCTGGGCCTGGTGGAACCGCTGCGTCTCGGCGCGGCCGAGGGGCAGGCCCGGCTGCTCGCGCTGGGCCCGGTGCTGGACCTGCAGATCAACGGCTATCAGGCCGGGCCGGACGAGACCTCGGTCAGCCTGGACTTCCAGGCGAACCCGGCCCGCTACCGCTACGAGACGGTGCGCTGGCGGCACCGCATGTTCCTGGACTACTTCGCCCGCTTCCTCGCCGCCGACGCCGAATCCCCGGTCACAGCAGTGGAATCCGCGCCGGCCGCACCGGCCGTAGCGCCACCGGCCGGTCCGATCCGGACGCTGCCCGAGCTGTTGCGCGCGGATCTCGCGCCGGCGGCGGTCGCGGTGCGCTGCGGCGGCCGGAGCATGACCTACCGGGAACTGGACGCGGCGTCCGCGCGGTGGGCGCGCGTCCTGCTGGCGGGCGGCGCGGGGCCCGGCGCGTTCGTGGCGGTGGCCGTCGAGCGGTCGCTGGAGTCGGTCCTGGCGCTGTGGGCGGTGGCGCGGTCGGGCGCGTGTCTCGTGCCGCTCGATCCCGCCGACCCACTCCCCCGCAATGCCGCCGTGCTGGCGGGTTGCGGTGCGCGCCAAGGGTTGACGACGCAGGCCGCGTACCCGCGGCTGCCGCACGCCGACGTGCCCGGCATCGACTGGCTACTGCTCGACGATCCCGCACCGGCCGGGCGGTTCCCCGGCGACCCGATAGCGGAGGCCGAACCCCCCCGCCCGCTGCGGCCGGGCCATCCCGCCTATCTGATCCACACCTCCGGCACGACCGGACAGCCCAAGGGTGTTGTGGTCAGCCACCGCGGGCTCGGCTCGCTGACCGCCTATCTGCTCGAACACTATGGCATCGGCACTGATTCGGTGCTGCTGCACTCGCACACCTCGACCTTCGACGCGCACCTGCTGGAACTGCTGCCGGCCTTCGCGGCGGGGGCCCAGGTCGTGGTGGCCCCGCCGGCCGTGGTCGCGGGCGAGCCCCTGGCCCGGTTGATCCGCGACAGCGGCTGCACCCTGCTCCAGACCGCGCCCGCGGTGCTCGCCACGCTCGCGCCGGAAGCCGTTCCGGCGGTCCGGGTCGTGGCCATCGGCGGCGAAGCCTGCCCGGCGAAGGTGGTGGCGGAGTGGGCGCCGCGGGTGCGGCTCTACAACGGCTACGGGCCCACCGAGGTGACCGTGATGACCACCGAAACCGCGGCCATGACCGCCGACGAACCGGTGACGATCGGCGTTCCGCTGCCGGGAGTTCTTGCGGCGGTATTGGATACACGATTGACCCGGGTGCCCGACGGGGCCCGGGGCGAACTCTATCTCGGCGGCCTCGGCGTCGCGGACTACTACCTCGGCAACCCCGCCGCGACGGCCGCGCGGTTCGTCGCCGACCCGTTCGGTTCCGGCGGACGCCTCTACCGCACCGGCGATCAGGTCGCCGTCGGACCCGACGGCGGGTTCGCGTTCTTCGGCCGCCTGGACGGTCAGCTCGAATTGCACGGCCGCCGCATCGAACCGGCCGAGATCGAAGGCGCGCTGCTGGCCGAACCCGAGATCGCCTACGCGGTGGTGACCATCGCCGACGCCGGACAGCCCGAGGCGCGCCTGGTGGGCTACGTCGTCGCGACACCGGGCGGCCGGATCGACACGGCCGCCACGCTGCGGCGGTTGCGCGCCGAACTGCCGTCGGCCCTGGTGCCCTCCGCGCTGGTGCCGCTGGATCGAATTCCGGTCGCGGGCAACGGAAAAGTCGATCGTGCGAGTCTGCGCCCGCCCGTCGCGGTGCGCCGGCCCTACGCCGCGCCGCAGACCGAGCTGGAACGCCTGATCGCCGCGCGCTTCGCCGCCACCCTCGACCGCGACGCGGTCGGCCTGGACGACGACTTCTTCGAGCTCGGCGGCAATTCCCTGCTGGGCGTGGTCGTTTCGGCCGCCCTGGAGGAAGCCACCGGCGCGCCCGTGACGGTGCGCTGGCTCTACACCAGCTCCACCGTGCGCCTGCTCGCCGAGGCGATCGCGAACTACGACCCGGCCGGCGCCGCCGACGACGACGCGCTCGGCGCGCTGCTGGTGCTGCGGCGCGGCGGCTCCCGGCCGCCGCTGTTCTGCGTGCACTCGGCGGTGCCGCTGGCGTGGTGCTATGCCGGGCTGGCCCGCTACCTGACCGATCGCCCGATCTACGGGTTGCAGGCGCCGGTGCTCGCCACGGGCGTGGATTCCGCCGCGACCGTGGACACGCTCGTCGACAGCTACATCGACACGATGCTCGGCGTGCAGCCCGAGGGCCCCTATCACCTGCTCGGCTGGTCGCTCGGCGGCCAGCTGGCGCACGCCATCGCCGTGCGGCTGCGTGAGCGCGGCGCGACGGTGGCGGTGCTGGCCATGCTGGACAGCGTCGTCATTCCCGCCGGAGCCGAGCCGCCGGCCGCGCCGCGCATGCGCGACCTGCTCACCCATCTGCTCGGCGACGAACCCGAGGACGCGGACGCGGCGCCGGAGATCACCGCCGCCGAAGCCGCCGCCGAGCTGGCGGTCGCGGGCGCGTCCTTCGGCACCGGGCTCTCGGCCGGGCAGCTCGAGCGGCTGCATCGCGGATACGTCAGCGGCGTCCTGCTCGCGCACGGCTACCGCCCTGCGGTGTACGACGGTGACCTGCTGTACTTTTCGGCGACCCGGGGCATCACCGAGTCCTTCGACGCGCAGATGTGGCGGCCGTATGTCACCGGCGCGCTGATCGAGCATCCGGTCGCGGCGACGCACGCGCAGATGACCAACAGCGAGGTGGTCGCCGTCATCGGCCCGATCCTGGACGGGCATCTGGCGCAGGCCGCCGGGGCCCGGTGAGCGAGGAGCGCGCCGCGTGGCTGTCGTTCACCGGCTGCTTGATCGCGGTGTTCATGCAGATGATCGATGGCACCATCGTCATCACGGCGCTGCCCAGCATCACCGCGGATCTGGCGGCGTCGCCGCGGGCGCAGCTGCTGGTGGTCTCCGGCTACGCGCTGGCCTTCGCCTGCACCCTGCTCACCGCCGCCCGGATCGGCCAGCTGATCGGGCGGCGCACCATGTTCCTGGCCGCGGTGACGGTGTTCACGGCGGCCTCCGTGTGGTGCGGGATCTCCTCCAGCGCAACCGAACTCGTGCTCGCCCGGGTGGTGCAGGGCAGCGCCGCGGCGGGGATGGCCGCGCAGACCATCGCCATCGCCACGGCCGGTTTCCCGCGGCACCGGCACCCGCGGGTGTTCGCGATCTACGGGGCGATGGCCGGGTTCGCGGGCGCGCTCGGACCGATGCTCGGCGGCGCGCTGGTCATGGCCGACGTCTTCGGGCTCGGCTGGCACGCGGTGTTCCTGATCAACCTGCCGCTCGGGCTGATCGCCATCGCGCTGGTGCTGCGGTATCTGCGGCCCGGGCGGCCGGAGCGGCGCGAGTGGCTCGACCTGGCCGGCGCCGGGCTGTCGACGGCGAGCCTGTTCGCACTGCTCTACGCGCTCACCGATATTCAGCAGCACGGCTGGCGGCCCGGACCCGTGGCGCTGATCGCGGGCGCGCTCGCCGGCGGCGCGGTGTTCGTCGCTCAGCAGCGCCGGGGGCGCGCGCCGCTGGCGCGGTTCGATCTGTTCACGGATCGGCGGTTCGCGGTCGGGTCGGCGCTGCTGACCGTGTTCTTCGGGTTGTTCACGGCGTTCGTGTTCGCGGTCTCGGTCACCGTGCAGGAGGTCCTGGGGTTCTCGCCGTGGCGCACGGGCCTGCTGATGACCCCGTTCGCGGTCGGCGCGTGCGCCGGGGCGCTGCTGTCGCCGATGCTGGTGCGACGCTGGGGAGTTCGCGCGCTGGTCGCCGGGATCACGATGTTCGGACTGTGGGTGGGGGCCGGTGCGGGCTATCTGGCCGTTACCGGCGGCGCGGTGTCGGTCGCGCTGGTGCTCGGGCCGGTGCTGCTGGCGGGAATGAGCGTCGGCGTGTTCTGCGTTCCGCTGCAGCCGATCATGCTGTCCGGGCTGGAGCAGCCGCAGATGGAGGCGGCCTCGGGGCTGCTGCCCACCCTCGAGCAGATCGGCAACGCGCTGGGGCTCGCGCTGCTGTGCGCGGTGTTCTTTCGCGCGCACACGCTGGCGGGCAGTGTGACGATGTTCGCGGCGCTGGCCGCCGTCGCGCTGGGACTGGGCCTGCTGACCCGTGCGCTGCCGGAATCGGCCGCGCGCTAGACGCCGAGCGCGGCGGCGAACACCGGCCACGAATCGTGCAGATCGTCCTGCCAGTACGGCCAGGCGTGGGTGCCGTTGCGCAGCACCACCGTCGCCGGGATACCGAGTTGGGCGAGCCGGTCGGTCAGGGCCGTCGCACACCCGCGCACGAAAGTCTCCATCCCGCCGCCCACCAGCATGCGATCGGCCAGCCGACCCGCGTCGCCGCCGATGGTCGGGTCGGCGAGGGTCTCGTGCACGCCCGCCGCGCCGTTGCCGGCCGAGATGTAGAGCGCGACGCCGCGCAGCAGCTCGGCGTTGCGCACCGGATCGTGCGCGGCCCAGGCCGGATTGTCCGGGCCTCCCCACATATTGGTGGCGTTGGCGCCGTAGAGGCCCAGCTGGTAGTGCACGTAGGCGCGCGCCATCGGATCCTCGGTGCGCGGGCAGCCGCTGTAGGCGCCCACCGCCTGATACCGGCCGGGCGCTTCGATGGCGAGGTTGAGCGCGGAGGTCGCCGACATCGAGGTTCCGGCGACGGCGTTGCGGCCGGTCATGCCGAACTGGTTCTCCAGCAGCGGGGGCAACTCGTCGATGAGAAAGGTCGACCACTTGGCCCGGCCGATCGTCGGATCGTCGGCCAGCCAATCGGTGTAATAGGACGCGCGACCGCCGATCGGCTGCACCACGTTCACCGGTTTGTCGGCGAAGAACCGCGCCGCGTCGGTGCGCTGGGTCCACGGGCCGCCGGTCTCACCGCCGTCCACCGCGTTCAGCAGATACAGCGCGGGCGCGGGACCACCCGGATGCGACACCCACACCGGGATCGGGCGACCCATGGCCGCCGAGTAGACCACGACCTCGAACTCGCGCCCCCCGAGCGGGCGCACCTCGAGGATCGCGGAGCCGGGATCGGCCGTCGCCGGCGGCGGGAACAGCACGGCGGAGGCAGCGAGCACGGCGAGCAGGCAGCGCGGGAGCCGGGGCATGCTCGGAGTATGCCCCGCCGATCCCCGATTTCCGGTGATCGGCAGGCGTGTTCGCGCGTCGTCGCGATCCTCAGTCGGCGCGATCCGGGAACAGCAGGCGCAGCAGCTCGGTGGCCGGGCGCCGCGCCTCCCGCAACAGCAGGCGGTCGTACAGTTCCCGCGACTCCACGGTGAGCCGGTGGTCCGGCCCGTAGACGACCTCCCGTCCGCGCACGGCGATCGACGCCTGCGTCACCGCCTCGGTGGGTTGCCCGGCATCCCCGAGCACCGCACCGAGCTGGTGATGCCAGTACAGCGTGTTCTGCCCCGTGGCCCCCTCCATCTCCGTGCACATCCGCAACATCGCGCGCATCAGTGGAATCGCCGCCGCGTACTCCCCCGCTGCCCGCAACCGCCGGATCCGCGCCGCCCGCAGCCGCGCCCGCCGATGCGCCCACAGCCCCCGCCCGACCCCATACGCCAGCCCCGCCAGCACGAGAATCCCGACATCGACCCAAGGCCGAGGCAGCCCCTCCGCCCCCCACCGCCCCAGCGCCCACTTGATCACGAACGCCAGCCCGAACCACACCACCATCTGAACCAGCAGAGCCTGCACCGAAATCCGCATATCCATCCCCCCGTTCCGCGCGCCCTCCACCGTCGCGCTCTCCCCCGACCATCCCACGCACCCGCTACTCCCACAACCGATTTCAGCGCACCGCGAACACCGGGCAAACCCTTTGCTCAGGTGCCTAGGTCGGCATCGAAGCGCTCCCCCGCACCGGCATGCTCGTACCTTGCAATTTGAGCTACTATTTAACGTAGTAGAAGGAATCGGGGGAGGAATGAGGATTACCGTCACTCCCGCAGCGCACAGGCTGCGTTCGAGGCCGGTCGAGGCGGGCAGTCGACCCGGATGGTTCGTCAGGACCTATTCGGCTATCGCCGCCCGTCGCCTACCGAGAATTGTTTCTCGCCACATCGCATGGAAACTCGATCCGTTGTTGTTGCGAATCACTCGTGGCCGGCTGGCAACGACACTCGTCTTCCCGACGGCGATCCTGGAGACCGAAGGCGCCAAGACGAAAGCGAAACGGCGCAACGCCATTATCTACTTCGTCGACGGTGACCACATCGTCATCGCGGCCTCCAATGCGGGCAGCTCGCGCAATCCCGATTGGTACTACAACCTTGTGGCCAATCCCGATGTCAGGTTCGCAGGGGCCCCGATGCGTGCTGCGGTGATCGACGACGACGCCGAGCGCCAGCGACTCTGGGCTATCGCCGATCGGGTTTTCCCGGCCTACATCGCGTACCGCCGCGAGGCCGGCCACGCGGGCCGAACGATCCCGATCGTCCAACTGACCTGGACGAACCCAACCAGCACGCCAGACCGAGGCGCGGGTCGCGGCACCACCGCTCACTCTTGCTGGCCGAAGTCAGCGGGATAGGCCCCGGACGAGCGGCGAGACTTATCGACCAGTGCTGCCACGTCCAAACGGTCCGGCCACCGCATTGTTTGGACGGGAATGGCACGGACGCCGTCGGCGGTCACCCACACCGCGTTCGCACTGTCGATTGTCACTCCGGGTCGGGTGGTGAATATCGGTGTGCTGCTGACGGGTTCGAGTGTGGTGGCGTCGAGCAAGGTGAACAGCCAGAACTGACGTACGGAGTCGTTTTCGATGGGGCCGGGCAGTGGCCACCACCCCGATGATCCGGTTCCGTCCGGCGGATGACCCACGATCCAGACGTAGTCCCCGACCTGTCCGCCCCGCAGCGGCAGGCGGGGAAGACGCTGCACGGAGCCGATGTTCAGATCCGGCGAGACCCGCCACGCATTCTCGCCGCGAAAAACACGCAACGGTGGACCGGTCAGGTAGGGCAGGTTGGGTCCTGGAGCGCCCGGCAAGATCGGGCCGCTGGTCATCGATCCGGAGGTATCGACGCGCACCAGTCGAATACCGGATTCTTCGTCGGAGCCGAAATGCCGAAGGAGGACAACGAAGCCGCCGTCGTCCACAGCGATCGAGGTGACATGCCCGTCCGGTGCCGTGAGCTCGACAGGTTGCCTGCCGGGCCTGTGCAGAACCCACGTCGACCCGGAGGTGCAGGAAAGAAACGTTTCACCGGCTACGGCACCCGCGATCACCGAAAGTCTGTCTACGCGTCGGGGTATGCCGCCGGCGGTACAGTGATAGGTCCCGTCTTCACCGCCCACCCAACACCCGGTGGGGGTGGCCCAGATGCTTCGGGCCGGACCGACCGGGCCCGGCAGAAGATGTTCGGTCGGCATGTGTTCGACGTCGAGACTGACCACGAGCGGGAGCTCGCGGTCTGCTACCCACAGCAGCTCCTCCGACGCGGACACGTCTCCGGGTACGAGGCTGGATCGTGTCGGCAACTCGGGCACATCGTCGAGGTCGAGCTCGACCAGCGCCGCGACCTCGTGATCCACTTCGCCGGATTCTTGCGCGAACATGCTGCTATCGAAGAAACGTGGCGCAGCCTCGACATCTCGAAGCGTCCGGTACCCCGGTATCTGCTCCCACGAACCATGCGGGCCGGACCCTAACCGGTATCGCTCACTGACCAGTTGCACGCGGGTGACGCGCCCGCGTACCCGGCCTGCCGTGTCGTAGCCCCAATCCGCGTAGAACCGGCCGTTCAGCTCCACTTGCCCGGTGAGCGGACGAAAGCCGCGCCACGAGGCGGTCCATCCGTCACCCTGCAGCAGCCCGTTCCACTCCCACCGGCGCGGCTCGTCCTCGCGTGTGTATTGCAGAATCAGGTCACGGCCACTCGGTTTCAGCAGTGCACGCACTGCCGCCACGGCACCGTCGACGGGCGACGATTCGACGAAGCGAAGTGGGAATCGGATCACCGAACCGATCCGGGGCGGCGGGATCGCACCATCGCCGATTATGGTCCCGTCGATCTGTACGACGATCATGCGGCGGTGGCCGCATGCGTCTTGCGACCCTGTCACGAGAAACGAACATATCAGGCCACACTCCGAAGAGCTCTTGCCCTAGAGCCGATTTCAGGCGCCGTCGCTCCATATATCGATGGAGATTGCTCACCGCAGCGCACAATCGGCCGCGGGCTCGTAAGTACAGATCGCGCGCTCCGCGGCAGAACAGCGCGTTCGGCTCGCTGGCCGGATCGGCGCTGCTGTGCACTTCAAAGTCGTAGCGTCACTTCTTCTCCCACACGGGGCGGTGTGCCGGCTTCAACGATCCGCCGTTTCAGCTGGGCGTATCGCTCGGCTTCCTCAGGATTGGCACGCAGATAGTCGCGCAATAGACGCTGATTTCGAAAAGGCCAGCTCGCCAGGTCGACAACGTGCAGAATGTGGGTCCTGGTGTCCTCACGGGCTCGAACGTAGATGAGCCGGTCATTGATCCCGTTGCGGTGACGCCGATAGCCCAGCACTACCAGTTGCGCTTCTCTTCGTTCGACTTCCGCCAGCTCCGCCGCGGCTGCCATCAAATCGATCACGGGCTTCGCTACAAGGCCGGGTACTGCGGTTGAACCGATGTGCTCGACCTCTGCCAAGAGGCTCGGCCACAGTGTGCGGAGCTCTGAAATCGCGTCCTCCGCCAGCCCAGGCCAGCTGGGGTCGTAGTCGACGATGCGAATCTGATCTCCTGCCACAGTCCAATCATGCTTGGCCGTTCATTGTTCGAAAAGCCGATTTCGACGGCGCCGCGCTCGGCCGACACCGACGCATATTCGGCAGATCCAGACGTTCTGAGCCGCAACAGCTTTGGTCCGCCGGCCGCTGCGGGATGGCCGCTTCGCCTAGCGCGCACAGCGGCATGACCGTGCGTTCACTTCTCTGCCCGAGCTATCGGACTTCGGCAGCGAGCTTGACACCCAATCCGATGAGCACCGTCGCAGTAACGCGATCAAGCCACCGCCGGACCTGCTGTCGTTGCAGCCAGGTCCGCGCCGTAGCCGCCCACCAAATCAGCGTCGGATACCAGACGAATGTCGCCGCGAGGTGTATGGCGACCAGCAACATTCCCCACCCACCAGCGCCTGGTCCGACTGGCAGGAACTGCGGCAACAGACTGATGTAGAAGACGCCGACCTTGGGGTTGAGAAGATTGGTCAACAGCCCAGCCCGCAAGGCGGCGAATCCGCCCCGCGAGGCACCCATCGGCGAGTCGACTTCATCACCGCGGTACGAACCATTGTGGGCCAGCGTCTTTCGGAGCGCAGAGATGCCGAGCCACACCAAATACACCGCGCCCGCGATACGTACAGCGTTGTACGCCACCGTCGAGGCTGCTAGCAACGCGGTCAGGCCGATCAGACTGGCGCTCGCCCACACCAGGCAGCCGAGACCAATACCAACCAACACCATGAACCCATCACGTCGACCCCCGAGCACGGTATGTCGAAGCACAAGCAGTGTGTCGATCCCTGGAGTCATCACTCCAACCAACGCCACGACCACCCACCCGAGTAACGCCGCACTCGACATACAACCTCCCCACCACGCGTCGCGTCTTCATCCATGACATCACAGAAACGCCGAGGGCAAGCTACGGCCGTCGCAAGAGCAGGCCGACTAGCCAACCTCCACTGGTCACGTGCCAGACACCCGCAATTCGGTGTGAGCGCGCACCCGCCGGCCGGGCCTGCGGCCTGATTCCGGTCGCGCGCTCCGGGAGCCATTACCGCTCACTCCTCCTGACGGAAGTCAGGCGTGGACGCGGGCCACCGTGGAATCGAACCGCGGTCGCGGCACTGCAGATATACGCGCCCAGCCTGGGGGCGATTCTCGCGAATCGTCGCAGCCGGATGCCGCTGGCTAGCGGAGGTGTGGGATGCGGGCTGGCGTTAGGCCTTCGTAGGCGGGTCGACCGCGAGGATCGACTGCAGAATCGAGCGAGCGGCCGTTCGTTCGGCGATGTCGCGGTCCATGCGATCGAGCTCGATCCGAAGGTCCTCGGCCATCTCCTCGCAGGTGGGCGCCAGGTAGCGACCTTCATCGACCATGCAGGGCAGTACCTCGGCGATCACCCGGGTCGGCACTCCGGCCGCGATCAGGATGCGGATACGCCGCACGGATTCCACATCGGACTCGGTGAACTCGCGGTAGCCGCTGGCGCGCCGCTGCGGTCGCAACAGGCCCTGTTCCTCGTAGTAGCGCAGGCCTCGCACACTCATGCCGGTTCTACGGGACAGCTCGCCGATCCGCATGTGACCCCCGTCTCAGGTGATTGACTCTCACGTCAACGTCAGACTTTAGCGTAGCGACATGACCAAAAACCAAAGCTCACATCCCCTCGCCGGCAAGAAGGCCGTAGTCACCGGTGGCACACACGGTATGGGCCTGGCCATCGTCCAAGCCCTGGTGGATCGCGGCGCGGAAGTGGTGCTCACCGGCCGCAACCAGGCCGGGATCGAGAAGGCGCGCGCGGAGCTGGATCCGGCCGCAGCGCATATCGTGCGCTCCGACGCGACGAAATCCGCAGACATCGATGAACTCGGCCGGGTGGCCGAACAGCGCCTGGGCGGCATCGACTACTTGTTCGTCAATCACGGTGTCGCCGAGTTCAAATCCCTCGACGAAGCGACCGTCGAGCATTGGGACCGCGTCTTCGACGTCAATGCCAAGGGGGCGTTCTTCACGGTGCAACGACTGGCCCCACTGATCAGCGACGGGGGCAGCATCGTGTTCACGACGGTGTCCAACGACCGGATCTTCCCCGGGCTCAGCGCCTACTCCGCAGCGAAGGAGGCCGTGCGCGCGTTCGCGAAAGTACTTGCCGCCGAACTGCTGCCACGCAATATCCGGGTCAATGCCGTCGCTCCCGGTTTCATCCTGACGCCAAGCATGGGTGTGGCGGAACTGACCGAGCAGCAGCGCGCGGAGTTCATCCGTGACGGGAAGGCGACCACGCCGATGGGTAGACCGGGCACCGTCGACGAGGTGGCCGCGGCCGCACTGTATCTCGCTGACGCGACCTTCACTACGGGCACCGAATTGGTCGTCGACGGTGGGTTCGCTCAAGGTCTCGGCTGACTCCGCGTTCCGCGCTAAGGGGGCCTCAGTCCAACCACACGGCAGAGGTCGGCCAAGGACAACTCGACCCATCCTGAAATCGGCATGATGGTGCGTTCCGTCGATCAGCGGCGCAAATACCGATGCCCGGTGTCGAGATGAACCGCACGCATCGACGCACCGGTTACTTCGATCGCGACTGTCCATGCAGCGTCGCCATCGAGCGGGTCTCCGGGTAGCGGTGGGGTGAAGTCCGCGTCTTTCAGCCGCAGTCCGAGCTCTCGTCGGTAGAAGCGTTCGGCCGCGGCGGGGTCGCGGGATTCGTGGACGACCGGGCCGGGAGTCCGTGGCCCCGGGGGGTGTGACCACCCGGTGAATGTCTGCGGTTGCCACAGCGACACGACCGCACCGAAAGGGTCGACGATGGTAGCGAGGGTTCCTTGATCGGCGATAGGCGTCGGAGCAAGCAGGCTGCTCGCTTCGTGGCTGATGGCCAGGCCGTGCACGGCTGCCGCATCTACGACACCGAGGTAGTAACTGACATGCGGTGGTGTTCCGGGCGGATAGAGCGGGTTATCGAGATTGCTTATCCCGGCGACCCAGTGGCGATCTGCTCGCGCCTTGATCGCACCCCGCCAGTCGTCTGGATCTACTAGGCATTCCCAACCGAACTCGTCAGCGAAAACCCGGGCGGCCACATCAACGTCCACCGACTTGAAGTCCATCCAACAGAACTCCCCATGCAGCCGTGACGTAGACGAATGTCGGTGGACCAAAACAACTCCTATCGTGGGCGCACCATTATCTCGAACGAGCGGCACACGCCGCAGGGCCGTGCCGGGCGACCCTCTGGCGGTACAACATGGCAACGCCGTGAGCACTCGTATCGCCATGTGCGTGCACTGAAACGGCCTGAGTTCAACTCTGGTCGTCGATCATCCGAGATGCACCGGTGGCTGCATGGGCACGCCCGGGTCGCGGCATGTCAGTGCGTTGGCCGCCCGGGGTGCGAACAGGCCAGCGCGCCTGTCGAGTCGGCGATCAGCGCGGAAAGAAACCAGGCAATTCGGAGTCCTCGTCATCGCACGCCGAGCATCCCCACCCTGCGAGCTCTCGTGCATGACAAACTGCGGTCTAACGCTGCCAGTTACGGCGCGTGTTCGATGATGTGGACAACGAGTAGTCCGAGAGAGTCCTTTCTGATACAGCTGGGTCCCGCCCTAGCTCACCGCCACCCTGTCCGCCGGCACCGCGCTCCGCCTCAGCGGAGCGCGGCGAAGCTTCGCGTGGGCCGATGACACCACCGCTTCGAGTCGGTGGCTCGAATACGCCTTAACGCGAACCTGATCCGCAAATTTGCGGCCTCCAGCAAGGAGCTGACAAGGTAGCCTTCTCCGACAAAAATGGGGTACAGATGAGCATCGACCGGGGCCAGACGCCGAGTTCGGGAGCTACGCAGGACGACAGCGACCTGAGGAACACGGTGGTCGTACCCAGCCCTGACCTGCTTGCTCGAATACTGGAGATGCAAGGACTGAAGTACATCGCGCTCGAGAGCGGGCCTGTCGTCCTGCTGTACGAACAGCTCGAAATGTACGTCGAATTCGTTGGCAAGGCAGAGAACAACGAGGAGCAGATCGTCTCCCTACGGCTGGACTACCATCGTCGATACCGACGAGAGCACGCTACGGACATCCTCTGGATCGTTAACACTTGGAACCAGCAGAACCGGTGGCCGAGGCTCGCGGTCGACCGCAACGACGACGCCGTTTCCGTCACAGGCGACGCGCACATGCCCGTCGGGTCGGGGGTCGGCCTCATGCACTTCCTCGAGACATTGAGGACCTGGATGCAATGGGCGATGGTAGCCGACGAATATCTCGGCTCGGCGGTTGACGACTCGATGGAGGCATAGCCCGACCCGCACCAGCTTCTCGTCGCCCCTCCGGAATTCTTCGACAGTCTGTGCTCGAACCCACGAAGTTCACCCGTGCATCCGGCCTCAGTATTCGCGTCGGCCCGCAACTATAGACGCGCACATCGGCATGAGCAGATGAGCGGAACCGGCCGGCCGACAACTGCGGCTTGGCCGGTTCTCTCGGCGCGCTCAGCGGCATGAGCAGGTATGCCCGCGCTGGACGCGTATCTCCTGTTGGTGCGTCCGCGACGTTGCTCGCAACTGCCCGCACCGGCACCGAAGATGAATCTGCCACCACGCTCCAGCGCTACGTCCGCAATCAAGCACCCGAAAACCTGGGACGGGGGCCGATCCCGGCGAACAGCGCGTCGAAAACCGCGTCGGCGAACTCGTGGGTGAGCGGCTCGTGGGCGATGAGGAAGCGGTAATAGAGGGGGCCCGACAGCAGTGCCATCGCCAGACCGAGGTCGACGTCGGGCGATAGCTGCCCGGCGTCGCGCGCGGTGGCGAGGCGGGCGATGAGGCGTTCGGCGGTCGGGTCGATGAAGCGCTCCTTGAGCGCGGTAGCCACGGCCGGGTCGTTCTGAGCCTCTCCGATGAGGGTCCGCAGGAGCGGTCCCATCGGTGGCGCGGCGAGTTGGTCGACTACTTGGCGGGTCTGTTCGCGCAGGTCAGCGCGCAGATCACCGGTGTCGGGGTAGGTGAGAGCGGGTTGGTGCAGAGATAGCAGAGCATCGAGCAGGAGGGCGCCCTTCGAGGGCCACCGGCGGTAGAGCGTGTGTTTGCCCGCACCGGCCCGCGACGCCACGGCCTCCATGCTCAGTTTCGCGTAGCCGACCTCGCGACCGAGGTCGAGCGCGGCCTGCATGATCGCGTCCGTCCGGTCGGCCCCCCGGCGTACTGGTTCGTTACTCACGCCACAATCCTATCGGTACGGCACGTGCCGTACTTGCCAATGGGCATCGGGGGCGCTATGTTGTTCTTATCGGCACGGCACGTGCCGTTCACATAAGGAGACAGTCATGATCAACCCAATCCCGGCCGAGTACAAAGGCGGCGTGCCCTACCTCAACGTTCACGACGGAGCCGCCGCCGTGAAGTTCTACGAAGAAGCATTCGGCGCACACATCGTGATCGAGATTCCCCGCCACGACGGCAAGCTCGCCCACGCTGAGTTCCGCATCGGCGATGCCGTTTTCATGCTGCGGGACGAGTACGCCGACTACGGCTTCCGCAGCGCCCGCGAGCTCGGCGGAACGCCGGTCAACCTGATGGTCTTCGTCCCCGACACGGCCGCGCTCACCGAGCGGGCTGTGGCCGCCGGCGCCACGATCGTGCGGCCGGTCGAGATGCAATTCCACGGCGACCTCCAGTCGGAGCTGCTCGACCCCTTCGGCCACTCGTGGTTCCTCACCACCCGCGTCGCCGAGATGACCGCTGACGAACTACATGAAACCGCCGAGGCCGTCAGCCTGTGAGACTCGGACGGGGTCCGGACGTCCGGACCCCACCGGCAAGCCCCCCCCCCGCCGAAACCGCATCTCCTGGAACGGAACTCGCGGTGGACTTTAGGCTCTTCCGCAAGAGGGAGCAGTGGTTCAGTCGCTTCCGCTATCAGGTATTCGTGTTCTGGATAGGCCCGGGGTGGTGCGGCCCTGTTCGCTTTGTCATCCTCTGGCTCGACGAACGTCCCTGCACCCGATGTTTTTTGCTGACAGAGCAACACAGCACATCGTATAATCGGCAGTTCTGCGCGTTCGCCTGCCGAGAACCCGCGGCCGGTTCGGAACGCCCAGGGTCGCGGCAACGCAGGATGTTCCCACTCAGGCCGACGGCAGGCCAGGGTTCGCCGTACGGATCTCCCTGCGCTCCTTGGTAAATACCAGCGTGCCATCGGTCATCGCGACCGGCCGCACAGGTCCCTTCCAGCCGCACCAACCGCCGCACTCCGCGACATCTTGGCTCTCGACCCGATTGTCGTCGAACTCCGCAGTGATGCGCCACGCACGAGACGGATGACCGCAGACCGGGCACTGACCGAGATAGTTGAGAATCTCCTGCACCTCGGAGGCGACGACACCTCGCTGGCGACCAACCACCCTGACCACCTCCCGGCCCGAGACTATTTCGGGCAACTGGCCAAGGCCCCCGATTCGGCACAATGTCGCCAATCACATCACTGCGTCTCAACCGGTCAGACGGCCTTGTACGCGGCAGTACGGTGTATTCGAAGCCGCGACGCAGAGTGCTTGCGCAGGGCATCAGACCCGGCCTCTTCGTGTCAGTGGGCTTCTCTACGCTGCCGCCCATGACCCGTTCCCGAACAAGGCCGCACCACACCCTTTCCGACACCCTCGCTATCGAGCTGGTCGGCACTGCCCCTGGCAAGAGGAACACCCCCGCGTCCTGTGGAGCCACGCTGCCGGACGAAGGCGCGCTCTCGCCGGTGGGGATGGTGTGAGCAGTGTTCAGACTCGATGGCGAAGTGCACGTCTCCTGCGGTCAGATCTATGTCGAAAGTGACCCCAGCGACAACGGCCGACTCATGCACGAGGCGTTCGCCGGGCAGAACTCAGGACTGTGCGGTGCCGCGGTACCCGGCGCACTTTTCCTGCACACCGGTTTACACAGCGGCGACGTCGGCTTCACCGTCGAGGTGCGCGGCCAGGCTCCCGCACTGGCTCCGGCATGGGAAGACGTCGTGGAGGTCTCCTTCTACCCGCTCTCGGATCAAAGCCTGCTGGTGCAGTGGCCGGGCGAGGACTCCTGGGAACTGGAATTGAAAGAAGGGCTCGACTACCGGGTGCGGTACTGCGCCCAAGGCATGGACCAAGCACGCGAAAAGGCCGTCCGACTAGACGACGAGCCACTGCAGGATCGATACCTCCTACAGTTCTGGCCCGCCCCACCCGAACCGGACCGCATCGTGCGCCAAACCTCGCAGACCGCGGCCTACTGGCACGAGAATGCCCGGCGGCAATCGGATGCCGAGCACCGGGCGCGCAGCATCATGGCTCAACGCCGGGCACAACTCACCCCTGAAGGCACCGAATCGTTCCCCAGCACCGAATTCCCACGCGGGACCGCCGATATCGCGGTCATCTCGCGCGAGGCCGATCTCCAGTCTGTCCGCGAGCAGTTGAGTGCGCTGAGTTCCTATCCCGCAGCGCTGTCCTGGGATTGGGTCACCACCTTCGTCCGGTCTGCCGGCGATCGCGTCGGCTACATCGAAGCGTTCCTCGAACAGATCGGTGAGCACGCCTTCGCCCTCGGCACTGTCCTGGCATCGCTGGACTCCGGATACGACTACTACCTGGCCTTCGTGACACCGACCGAGTTCGAACAACTCTCACAGCTGCTCACCGCACACCGGATGAGCGCTGAAAGCATGCGGTCCGGACGTGACGATCGCAGGATGCACGTCAGCCCAGTCGAAGAGTCCTGGCGACGGATCGACTCATGGCTCGCCGCGCACGCGCCGCGTACCTTCGCCTCTTTGCGCCCACCCGCCACACGGGAGGCCATCAGCGCCGCGGCTACCGAACTGGGGGTGGAGTTCCCTGCGGATCTGGTCGCTTACCTGCGCCACCACGACGGAGTCTCGCCTGGGGCGCGGGGTTTCGTCTCCCCCGAGGAGGGCGGTTTCAGCTTCCCCGGTTTCGAGCCCTACACCCTCGCCCAGATCCTCTCCGCAGGTCTAAGGCGACAGGAATCGTGGGTTGAGTATGAAGACGACCCGCTGATGGAGGGCTTCTGGCACCACGATTTCGTACCCTTCGCCCGCGATATCAGTGCGGACGGGCTGTTCGTGGACTGCCGTCGAGGCGAGTCGTTCGGCGCGGTGGGCTGGCAGCGGGAAGCCGATACGGTGAGCTTCGGAGATTGGGGAAGCCTCGCGGCCTTCTTGGAACAGATCGCCGAATCCCTCGAGGGCGGAACCGTCATCACAGTCGGACTATCGTATGTGCCTGTCGTCGACGACGGAATGTTGTTGTGGGAGCGGGCACTCGAACCGCGTGTCGAGCCTCGGTCCCTGTTCGACCTCGCGCTCACCGACCCGGTCATCGAGCCTGCCCGGACGTCTTCGGAGGCCACGCCGAACAAGACCTGGCCCAGCGGTTACGACAATTTCTGCCTGACCTACGCCCAGGACTTGGACGAGACCGAACTCCTGCGCCGCTTCGGTGCGTTGCCCCAGACCCGGCGCCCACGACGGCGGGAGGAAGCCGCCACAATTCCGGACAAGCCTCGGGACCCTCGCGTGGTGCTGCCGGTGATCCGCGTGGGAACCCACGGCGGTTGGGCGTTCGGCATCGAGGAAGGTCGACATCTATTCGAAGGCACACGCGAGGAGGTGCTGCGCCGTGTATCCGCCGGCACCCGCGTGGTGTCGGTGGGCTATCGGGACGACGCCACGACTTCGGTGTCGCTTTTCGACAACGGCGAATTGGTAACGAAATACGACACCCGATCGGTCGCCCCTCCCGGCGCGCGCGACCCGTTCGAGGTCTTCCCCGGTCTGCCGGCACCGGTTGCCGAACCCGCACCCGAGCAAGGGCAGGAACGGCTGCTGGCGGTGTGTGAGTCGGTCGTTCGCCGCTATGGCATCGCACTGCCACCGCCCGGCCTGGACGGGGAACTCGACAGCGCGCGGATCCTTCCTTTGCTCCCGGACAACAACTTCGGGTACGCGGAGGACAACTTCAGGATACCCGTGCCTGAGCGGTTCGCCGCCCTCGTCGAAGCCGCGTCGCCCGAGCGCCTGCGCCGCGTAATCGCCGCCCAGATGTCGTCACTGGCCGCCGAGACCAGACTCGATACCTACGACGAGGTCACTGCCGCACTGGCACTGCTGAGCGAGGAGGATCACCCAGGCATGACCGACAATTCCGCCCTCGACCTGACGCTGCGCCGCGTCCACGCCGAGGCCCAGGTGACATACGCCGAGTGGAAAGACCGGTCGGTCTGGCAGGACCGCGCGATGGCCGCTCGCGCCCTGGCCGACGTGCTCAACCTGTCGGCACGGGAAGCCATGGGCTTGGTCGTGGGGCTGCGTCAGGACCCCCATTGGCGGCAGCAGCTTCGCAAGCAGTTGACCGACGACTGATGGCCCAGCCGGCACGACGAGCGCAGGCAGCGGCCGGTAGCGCGCGTTGAGAACTGCTGTCTGCAAACAGGTGGGGCGGCTGACCAATGCTCGGGTCGCGGCTAAATGGGGTCCGGGTGGCGCCGCGACCTTCGGAGCCCTCGGCCACACTGCGCCACGGCCCGCTTCGATCCTGCCCACCGCGACGGCGTCGTACGGATATGTGCTGGTCGTGTCCGGCGGCACTGTCTTGGAACCCGCTGTTCCACGGGGTGGATCCGCGATATAGGTGATGTCGTTGCCGCCGACAGAACTCTTGCCCTGGAGCCGATTTCAGGCGCCGTCGCTCCATGCATCGATGGAGATCGCTCACCGCAGCGCACGATCGGCCGCGGGCTCGAAAGTACAGATCGCGCGCTCCGCGGCATGAGCGTATGAGCGCGCCCTGTGCGCATTGATCCAGGAAATTGATTCGCCATCCGAGTAAGCATGTGATTGTGTGCCCTGATGCTCAGAGAACGTGCGGCTCGCGAACTATGGAGTCGGATGTCGCCGGATGCCCAAGCTCGGTTCGACGAACTCCTTACGTCCGGTGCTCCCGTTCACGCCGTCGCCTTGGTGCGTGACCACCTCGGGGAACCCCTCCCGCATCTTCACGACTGTATGGACCTGCTCGTTGTGCGAGCCGACGAACTTGGCCACCATCTCCCGGGCAGACCTGACCCCAGCACCGAATGAGATCAGATCAGACCCCACGCCGGCGGTTGCTAATACTCTCGCTCTTGGTGTTGTCGCGAGAGCGCCTGCTCAGGCCGCGGCGTGTTGTAAGACCCTAAAATCCGGGAGAACGCGATGAGTCGCACTGGGCCTCCGCGCCAAGGGAGGCCCGCGATGACCGAGAACGTGGGGTGATGCGACCTTCGCTCTCCGCGAACGGGTGGCCCATCACCCAAATGTCAGCGATGAACTGCATGCGGAGTTGATCGAGGCCGGCACCTGCCGTCGCCCTCACGGGTGTCCGGAGCCGTGGTTCTACCGCAACTGCTTCGAAAACGCCCGCACCTGAGCACGGCGGGAGTGACAACTCGCCCGGCATGCATCCACGACACTCCCTCGGATGTTCGTGGGGTAGGGGTGGGCGGCGATGATCTGGTCGATCAGTTTGGGGTGGCGATCATGGAACACGCCGTAGGCGAACGAGCCAGGTTCTCCGGCAAGGATCGGCGGCGCAGGGTTCAAGGTCACGAATCCTGTCCTGCCCCATCGGTGGTTCGCGGGCTCGCACCGGTTTCGATGCGCAGAGTCGTTAGGTAGGTTCGACGACGCGACTCGCGGACAGCCACTGCGCACGCTGGCCTCAATCCCCGCGAGCGATCCCGCGTTGCTGTTCCCGATGTCGCGCCTCGGTACCGGCCTGGGTGTGTGACTTCACGGTCTCGCTGGGATCGGCGCTCGAGGACCAGATGTCCAGGCTCTGCCCCAACCCGAGCAGTCGCTGGATCTCGTGCGGTAGCCGCGCAGCGGCACGAGCGGCCTCTCGACGTTGTTCGGCAATCCGCGTCGCGGTCGCCTCGCGCTCGAGCCGCGCGCGCTCTATCTCCTGACGCTGCGCCTCAGCCCTATCCGCGGCCGACGGTGCAGGCGCCGGCTGTGATGCAGACGGAGTGAGGAACTGCTGGACGAACTCTTTGGCGATTGCTGTCGCGGCCGCCAGGCCTCGATCACGCTGCTGCTGGCGGGCGGCGGCCTCGTCGCGTTCGCGTTGCTTCTGTACTACTGGATCGGCTCGATCGCGCTGCAGCTTCAGTCGCCCGAGCTGCTGGCCCAGAGCGTTTCTGGCCTCACGCTCCTGGACGCGTTCGACGACCCGCGCGGCCTGGAAAGCTGAATTACGTTCCGCGCGTGTGAGTTCGATGGCTTTGACCATGCCTCCGGTGTCACGCTCGGCGCGCGCGAGCATCCTCGCGACTTCCTTGGGGATCTTGCCTGCTGCGATTTCCCAGGTGCAGCGGATGCCTTTCTCCTGCGCGAGCCGGACATCTTTGGCCAGTTGCTCGCGCAGGTGAGATGTGTTCTTCAAGCGGCCTTTGGCGACCTTGGTTTCGACGGTCTCTTCGACCAGGCCGGTGCCGGGGTTGGTCCATGCGTTGTCGGCGACCCGGAAGGTGCCGTCAGCGACCTCGATGACGACTTCTTTCTGCCAACCTTCGCGCTCGGTGCGGCCGGTTTGCAGGGCACGGCCGTCGCGAAACCGGTTGCCCGTCTTGCGCGGTTCCGACCCGCCGCGGCCGCGCTCGCGGTATCTGTCCTCGTCCTCGTCCACCCCGGCACCCCCACGTGCCCGCGGGCAGTGTTCAGCCCTGCTGTAGCGCCTGCGCCCTGCCCGCGAAGTATTCGTAGAAATGTCGGAAGATCCGGCCGCTGTCTTTGTCGTCGCCGGCTTTCAAGAACTGGCCGGGGGTGACTCCGGTCTCGGCGTAGTCGGCGCGGATGATCGGGCTGAGCGTTCGGGCAGACTCGACCGGCGAGTGCCACTGGGCCAGATTGATCCACTCCCCGCCGAGTGTCCGTCGGTAGGTTTCGCCGATGTACCTGATGAACTGGTCGGCGATATCCGGATCGGGAAACGGCGCCTTGCGGCTCGGCCACAACACACGCCACACCGCCTCAGCCCGATCCAGGCCCTCGACGGTGAACGGGTCATCGGGCATTTCCGGCACGGTCTCGGTGAAGAACCGGTTCAGCTGCTCGGTGAAACGTTGCGGCGCAACCCATTCCAGCCATACATCCGAATGCTGGTCGGCTTCGTGGCGTGCGTAGTCGGCTTTGGTCCATTTGCCTACCCGGCCCATAACGTCGTCCCCTCGTCGTGGTGATCTGCACGGCTGGCTGTTCACGGTAGCGACTACCGCTTTCCAGCCGAGGGACGAACGCACCTACACGGCTCCTCATCGCCCACCAGCTTCTCCGGCCATTCCGCACTGCGCGCCACTCTTGCGCCCTTCCAGGACACCTCCCGTGCGCCCGGCAGTACAGAGGACTTGCAGGGCATGACATCTCGTTTGCAGACCATGCAAATCTGCCACCCACCGCGCTGTCGGGCCATAGCATCGATACCTGGCTCCGGAGGGGTATGCGAGCATGGACCCGCACGAGATGATCTGGCACCAGCCCGCCGTGCGTGCGGCTATCAGCAGCGGCGACAGCGGCGCGATCGTGCGCGCGGTGCGCCGGGCCAGGCACCTGACCCTGGCCGATCTCGCGCAACGAATGACCTACTCGATCTCGACGTTGTCGCGGCTCGAACGCGGCCGCCAGCCACTGGCCGATGTCCGTATGCTGCGAGCTCTGGCGCAGGCGCTGTCGATCCCGGCACCGTTGCTCGGATTGTCCGACACGACCGCCACCGCAGGGCACACATCGGGGTCGGGCGCTATGGTCGCCATGAAGCCGGCCTCGGAGCAGGAGGACGATCCTATGCGGCGTCGCACAGCCCTGACCGGGCTGACCGGCCTGGCAGGGGCCGTGATCCTGGGCAACGCCTCCGCGCATTCACGCGAGGCCGAGCTACTGGATCCCCTCGAACGCGCCCTGCTCCTGGGAGCCCGCGACGGCCGTCCCATCAGCCGCGCGCACCTTTCTGAGGAGCTGCACACTGTGCGCGCGTTGTTCGATCTGGGCCGCTACGCCGACGTCAGCGCCCGCCTTCCGCAGCTGCTGGCCCACGCAACCGCGTCCCGGGAGCATTCCCACACCGACGGCCTTCCCGCGACGAACGCGCTACTCAGCCAGACCTATACGCTGACCTCGCGGCTGATGGTCAAGCTCGGCGCCGACCAGCTCGCCTGGACCAGCGCAGACCGCGCGGTCAGCACCGCCGAGGCCAGCGGGGACCTGCTCGCTGGCGCCGCCGCGCGGCGGGTGTGGGCGATCGTGCTGCGCCGGGCCGGACACACCGACACCGCTCAGCAACTAGTCGTCGACACCGCCGCGAACTTGGCAGGCGAACTCGGCCACCACCCCGCGTACCTGACGACCTACACCTCGCTGCTGTCGACGGCCGCCTACACCGCCGCTGCCGCCGGCAACCGCGACACCGCCGACACGTTGATCAGCGAAGCCACCGACGCCGCGACCCGGCTTGCGCACGAGCCCGCCCTCGCATCCGCTGGCGGTGCGACCTTGTCCGTGCAGCTCTACCGAATCAGCATGGCTCGGGTGCTCGGCGATTTCGGGACTGCCGTCGAACTGGCGAAACGTGTCGATCCTACCGAGATCTCGACCCCGGAAGCCCGCGCGCGCTACTGGTCCGATGTGGCGCGGGCATTGCATCACTGGCGGAAATTCCCGGCCTGCTACCGGGCGCTACTGGCCGCCGAACGCGCGGCACCGGACGAAGTTCGCTACCGCAAACCAGTCCAGCAGATCACCACCAGCCTGCTTCGCCATCCCAGCGCCACGATGCCGGGACTTCGTGAATTCGCCTACCGCACAGGAGTATTCGATAGCCGCGGTTGAGTCGCACAATCCGGACGGGTCCGTTCTACGCAGAGGTCCCGCAGTTGAGGCCTGGACCAGGGCTCGCCTGGCCCGAGATCCCCTGCGGGGCTGTCCGGGACGCCGGCAGTGTGTTCAACAGGTGAGCCCGACGCCGGATTCCGCGGGTGGGTTTGATCCCCACCGCCTGGCGGCAATCCACCGTGCGGCGTCCCTTGGAGCTCTGCCGATCCTGCGCACGGTCGACTCAGCTCGTGCCCGTGAGATACTGGGAAAGATCGCCCCGGTTGCCCTGAGCCTTTCCGTCTCCTCGGACAGCGCTGAGGTTGTCCGCAAGGTCGCGAACTCACTGCGCCTCTCGGCGGGTAGTCGCTCGCAGCGACGAATGGAGTGGGGCCAGTTCGTCGTGGACCATGAGCGCTCGGCGATTGCCTCTCCGCCGGATCGCAAGCGACAGGGAACCATTGATGCCTGAACACCTCTCGCGCGTTCCACCATCCGATCCGATGGCTGTCCACGGTCCGTTCGGGGTTGCCGCTGATCGAGCGACCGAGGGCTTTCCGGAAGAGATGTCGCTGTCGCGCCTGCCTTTCGACTTCGAATGGGATGAGTCGATTCGGAATACGTTGCTCGACGACGATGACGAACGCGACACAGGATTGGCGGACCAGCTCGGCATGCTGCGGGACGAGGCGATTTTCGGCCTCGCGATAGCTGCCGCACAGTGGGTTGTGGCGCGCGTGGACGGCGTGGCGCCGGCCGCGGATGTGCGAGACGCCCGCCAGCGCATCGAGGCCGTGTGGGCATTGTGCGCGGACTTGCACTACGCACGTCTCACCGATCCTCCGGAGTTCAGCGGGCAGGCGCCGCCGAAAGCCGAGGAGCCGCTGTGGGTCTGCCGGACTTTGCTTTTCTGGATTTACGGTTCGGCCGTCTCCGGCGAAGATTTGCAGAGCGAATGCATGTCGCTGATGCTGCTGGCCCGCCAGGTGATGGGGTCGCACACCGGGTTTTCGACATGGCTGAGCCAGGCCATCGAAAAGGCCGAGACGCAGTATGCCCTCGCCGATGACGATCCGGAGGACGAAGACTCCCAGCTGATTTGGAAGCCCGTGCCTCCGGAGTTCTTCTGGCCGGCTTTCATCTGGACGACGCAGGAAGCGGCGCAGGAGCTCGTGGATGCCTACCTGGCCGGGCTCGACCCGGCGACCAATGCGTATCTGCGCGACGCCCACGATATGAGCACCCACGGGTTCGAGGGCAAGCCTTACGGTCGCTGAAGGCTCCGCGGTCAGGGGCGGTGGCGCCAGCCCGGAACTCAGATACTCGAGATGGCTACCCCCCCGACTACCAGGGGCCTGGAAACGAGGGGCTGTGCGCGCCAGATGCTCCGGCATAGCGTCATCGGCGCTGCCGCCAATCCGAGAATGCCAAAGCAAGGGAACTTTGATGAAACGATCATTCGCCACCGCCGTCCTCGCCGGTGCCCTGGCGTTGGCGCCGAACGCCACCGCCAACGCCGACAACGTCACGCCGAGCGAAACCGCGGCTCCGGTCGGCTCCGGCTCATCCAGCGCCAGCGGCGAGTACCAGGCGTGCATGGAATCCTTGGAAGGCCTGCGACACGGATGCCCCAGCCCGCTGCAAGTTCTCCTCGGTAGCGGTTCCGCGAAGAGCTGACGATCCCGCCCCCGGCGGATCGCTTCAAACGCGCGGCTCGCGACAGAAGCCTGCACTCGGGCCGACTGCTCTGAAGCGCGCCCTCGAACGGTGAACTCGTATGAGCCGCAGCGGATATGCGACCCCCGGTCCTCCCAAAGGAGGACCGGGAGACAAGATCGGCTGCACGACGATGGGGACAGATATCGAACCGAGAGGAACCGATGACTGTCACCCTAGCTGTCGCGTTGATCGCCCTGGCACTCGTCGACAGCACCAGTTTCGGCACACTGCTGATCCCGATCTGGCTGCTGCTGGCGCCAGGACGGCTGCGAGCCGGGCGAATCGCGGTCTACCTCACAACGATCGCGACCTTCTACCTCGGAGTCGGCATCCTGCTGGTGCTCGGCGCTGACACAGCGCTGACCGCAGTGCGGAGCATCGACATCCCGCCGGTACCGCTCCGGATCGCGCAACTGATCCTCGGCGCACTCCTCATCGCGCTGAGCTATCGGCTCGAGGCCAGAGCCGCACAGCGCGCCGGCAACCCCGGCAAGATCCAACTCTGGCGGTCCAGGACCATGTCGGGTACCGGCAGCTCGGCCGGCCTCATGAAACTCGCGCTCGTCGCGGCCGCGCTGGAAGTCGCCACCATGCTGCCTTACCTCGCCGCGGTCAGCCTGCTTGCCAACGCCGATCTCGCCTGGCACCTGATCGGAATCACGCTCGCCGCCTACTGCATCGTCATGACCCTGCCCGCCCTCGCCTTGGCCCTGGCCCGCTTCGCCGCGCACCAACGGGTCGATCCCCTCCTGCAACGAATCAACGAATGGCTGAGCCGCAACAGCGCCAAAGCCCTCGGATGGACCGTGGGCGGTATCGGTATCGGCCTCACGCTCAATGCCGCGATCGCCCTGGCCTTCGACCCGGCCTGAACCGACATGATCCGTCCATCTTCTGGCCCGGAAACCAGGACTGCCGACCCTGAATATCCGCGAGTCGGTGCGGGCTCAGGCGGTCAACGCACCACCTCTTCGAGTGCTTCTGATGGTGGGAGTAGATGTATCCGCATTCTCCGCATTCCCAGTGCGGTCGTCCGACCTCGGGTGTGATCTTGGTACAGTCCCGCCAGCCGTGGTGTTCGGGAAATCGGTGTGAAACCGGTGCGGCCCTCGCCACTGTGATCGGGAGCGACAGATCGTCCCGGGCGAGTGACCGTCGTCCGGAGCCACTGGGGCACAGCGCCCTGGGAAGGTAGATCCGCCGCGCACACATCCCGTCAGCCAGGAGACCGGCCACGGCCACGCAGTACCCATTCCACGAGGACCTGGAAGGCCGTCATCTTGACTCCGTCTGTTTTCGCGCGCCTACGCGGCGTCGCGCTGATCGCGTGCGCGACCGTCATCGCCGGTTGCGGTGCGCAACCCGGACAAGCGGCGAACGGTGCGAACGCCGTGACGCGCGCGAATTGTGGCATCGACGTCATCGTTCCTGAATCGCCGCAGCGGATCTACGCCGCGTACCAGCCCGCGATCGAGATCGCGCACGCGCTCGGTGTCACCGATCGGCTTGTCGGTACCGCGTTCCTCGACTCCACCGTGCTGCCCGAATACCAGGACGCGCAGGCGAAGTCGGTCTATGTCGAGAAGCTGCCCAGTCGCGATGAGCTGCTGGCACAGAACCCGGACTTCGTGCTGTCCGGATTCAACGGAGTGTTCGCCAAGTCGGCGCAACAGAGCGTGGGCACCCGCGCAAGCCTCAACAGCCTCGGGGTGCGGACCTGGGTGTTGAGCCCGCTGTGCCCGAGCGCCGACGGTCTGGCCGACGAGGCGATCGACCCGAAGACCGTACGGTTCGACAACGTCTACGCCGACCTGCGCGACCTCGGCGCGCTCTGGGGTGTGCCCGACCGCGCGGACGACGTGGTCGCTCAGTTGAGCGCGCGGATCGAGAGGGTGCGCGCGACCGTAGGTACCGCGCAGCGGCCCCGGGTCGCCGTCGTCACGCCCAAGGACGACGGGTCCTATCAGGTGGCCGGCGGGCTCGACTTCATCACCCAGATCATCGAAGCGGCAGGCGGTGTGAACGCCTTCGCCGACCTCACCGTGCGGCGCAATGTGCCGATCGGTGCGGAAGAGCTCATCGCCCGCGATCCCGACATCATCCTGACCAGTCAGTGCTGCGACGCGTCCTTTACCCGCGCTGATGCGCAACCGCAGGTGGACCGGATCGTCGGCAATCCGGCCTTCGCGAACTCGACCGCCGTCCGGACGGGGAAAGTGCACCCGTTCTTGTTCGCGGACCGGGCCGCCGGCGTCCGGATCGCCCACGCGACCGAACTGGTCGCCGAGTTGATCCATCCTGACCTGTTCGGACGGTGACCCGCGCCCGTCACGGCACCGGTTTGCTCGTTGCCGGTGCCGCGCTCGCCGTGGCCTGCGCCGCTTCGATCCTGATCGGTGCCCACGCCCTGTCTCCGGGCCAGGCGATCGCGGCGTTCGTCGACTTCACCGGTGCCGACACCGATCGGATCGTGCGCTACATCCGGCTGCCACGCACTGTCGCCGGTGTCCTGGCCGGCTTGGCGTTCGCGCTGGCGGGCGCGGTGATGCAGGGGTTGACCCGCAATCCGCTCGCCGGACCCGGGCTGCTCGGGATCAACTCGGGCGCCTCGCTGGCCATCGTGCTCGCCATGGGCGGGTTGGGCGTGGCGACGCCGACCGGCTATGTCTGGTTCGCCTTCCTCGGCGCCGCGGTGGCCGCCGTCTTCGTCTACACGCTGGGCTCGCTGGGTTTCGGCGGTGCGACACCGGTGAAGCTCGCACTGGCGGGTGCCGCGTTCGCCGCGCTGTGCGGCTCGATCACCACCGCGATCACGCTGCTGGATCGGACCAAATTCGAGAACTTCCGGTTCTGGGTGGTCGGGTCGTTGACCCGCGCCGACATCGAATCCGTCTGGGGCATCACACCTTTCATCACACTCGGCGCGGTGCTGGCGTTGCTGGTGGCTCGTCCGCTCAATGCGATCGCGATGGGCGACGATATGGCGCGCACCCTCGGGACCCGGTTGAGCGTGGTGCGCGCCCTGGGCGCGATGAGCGTCATCCTGCTGGCGGGCGCGGCGGTGGCCATCGCCGGGCCGGTCGCGTTCGTGGGACTGGTGGTGCCCCACATCGCACGGTTCTTCGCCGGCCAGGACTATCGGTGGGTGCTGGCCTGGTCGGCCGTGCTCGGCCCGACGCTGCTGCTGGCCGCCGACATCCTGGGCCGCGTCGTCGCTCGCCCGGTGGAGATCCAGGTCGGAATCGTCACCGCGTTCGCGGGCGCGCCATTCTTCCTCTACCTGGTGCGCAACCGGAAGGTGGCGACTCTGTGACCCGTGCCGAACACTCCGTGCTGCCCAGCGGCACCCTGCTGCTGCGCTCCCCGGGACGCCGCGTCGTACTCCGGGTGCAGCGGCGGTCCCTGCTGCTGACGGTGCTGCTCGCCGCGACCGCGCTGACGGTGGCGGCCTACTCGCTCACCGTCGGTCACTACCCGCTGACGGCCGGCGACGTGCTGCGTGTGCTCGGCGGTGGTGGCACGCTCATCGAATACGACGTGGTCGTCGCCGATCGACTGCCACGCGCGCTCACCGCATTGGGTGTCGGCGCCGCGTTCTCGATCTCCGGCGCCATTCTGCAACGCATTGCGACCAATCCGCTGGTGAGCCCCGAGATCATCGGCATCAACGCCGGTGCTTCCCTGGGCGCGCTGGTGGTGAGCGTGCTGCTCGGCGGGACCGGGGTGGCGCTGGTCGGCGGCGCCATGGCGGGCGCGTCCGTGGCGATGGCGCTGATCGTGGTGGTGGCCACCAAGGACGGCCTCGACGGCTACCGGCTGGTGCTCGTCGGGATCGGGGTGACCGCCCTGTTGACCTCGGCCATCTCGTATGTGCTGACAACTGCCAACGTCTACCAGGCGCACACGGCAGCCATGTGGCTCACCGGCAGCCTCGCCAACCGCGACTGGACGCACGTGTGCTTCGCCGCCGCCGCGCTGCTCGTGGTCGTGCCGCCACTGCTGGTGCTCGCCCGCTCGCTGCCACTGCTCGAACTCGGTGACGAACTCGCGAATTCCCTTGCCGGAAAACGCGGCCCGCACCGCACCACGCTGATCGTCCTCGCGGCGGTCGCCGCCACCCTGGCCACGGCGGCGGCCGGGCCCGTCGCCTTCGTCGCCCTGGTCGCTCCACAGATCGTGCGGCGGCTGCTCGCCGAACGCGGCGCCGGCCTCGCCCCGGGCGCCGCGACGGGCGCCCTGCTGGTGGTCTCCGCCGACCTGGCGGCCCGGCGGCTGTTCCCGGCGGAGTTGCCCGTCGGCGTGGTGACCGCCCTGCTGGGCGCACCCGTCCTCGTCTATCTCCTTGCCCGCGCAACCCGGATCGGACATGCTGGATGACCGCACATCTCACCACCGAGGGACTCGCCCTCGCCTACGGCAACACCGCGATCGTCTCCGACGCGACCGTCGACTTCCCCACCGGCCAACTCACCGTCATCGTTGGACGTAACGGGTGCGGCAAGTCGACCCTGCTGCGCGGCCTGGCCCGGCTGATCCCGCCGAGCGCGGGCGCGGTCCTGCTCGACGGCACCGATATCGCGACCCGCCCGGCACGGGTGGTGGCGCGCCGGCTCGGGATGTTGCCGCAACAACCGGTGGCTCCCGACGGTGTGACCGTCGGCGAACTCGTCGGGCGCGGCCGCCACCCGCATCAACGCTGGTTCCAGCAGTGGTCGGCCGCCGACGAGGCCGCGG
Source organism: Nocardia sp. NPDC050435 (assembly GCF_040655395.1). NCBI lineage: Bacteria > Bacillati > Actinomycetota > Actinomycetes > Mycobacteriales > Nocardiaceae > Nocardia > Nocardia sp. NPDC050435. The sequence continues at coordinate 352,734 of NZ_JBFAJW010000008.1, read as the reverse complement.
TGCGCACCGCGCTGACGCTCACCGACACCCTCGACCTCGTCGACCGCACTGTCGACCAGCTCTCCGGCGGGCAGAAACAGCGGGTGTGGCTCGCCATGGCGATCGCGCAGGAGCCGGAGGTGATGCTGCTGGACGAGCCGACCACCTTCCTCGATCTCGCGCATCAGCTCGACATTCTCGACGTGCTGCGAAACTTGTTGCCGCGCACCATCATCGCGGTTCTGCACGACCTGAACCTCGCCGCCCGCTACGCCGACCACCTGGTCGCCATGAAAGACGGCCGGGTGCTCACGCAGGGCACACCCGCCGAGATCGTGCGGCCCGACCTGGTCGCCGACGTTTTCGGTGTCGAGTGCGCGGTGATCGAAGACCCGATGACCGGCACACCCCTGGTGGTTCCCGCCGCCCGTCCGGTGCGCGTCGCATGAACCGCCGCCACCTGCTCGTTGCCCGCCCCACGCCGTCGGGAGTCGACCTGCCTGCCGTCCAAGCGCTCGCCGCGTCCTGCGGCATCGGTTACGCCCTGCTCGACCAGGGCGAGCCGACGATCCACGACGCCCTCGACACCGCCGCCCTCGACGACATCGCAGTCACCCTGATCCCGCTGGCCGTGCCGCGCGACCGCTACCTGGAGACCTGGATCGCCCGTGCGGTGGCCAACTGGCGCGAAACCCGCGCCGCCGATCTCGATATCCGCGTCACCGAGGGCCTGGAAACCGCACCAGGATTCATCGACCTGATCCGCACCCGCCTGCTGGAGGACGGCGCCCCCGTCTCCGCAAGCCCGCGCGCCTTTCGCAGCCCGGCCTGGTCGTCGGTCCCCGAGCACACGGAACACATCCTCGTCTGCCGCGGCCCCCGCTGCACCGTCTACGGCGCCGCCGACCTGCACCGCACCCTGCGTCAGAACCACCCCGACGCCCTCATCACACCCACCGGCTGCCTCAACCCCTGCAACCTCGGCCCCCTCTATATCAGCTATCCCGACGGAACTTGGCACACGAACGCCCTCGCACCCGAGGACGTGCCTTCGTGCACCAATGGCGCCCGATGAGCGAACGATACGAACATCCTCGTCGGCGCGGTCATCGGCGTGCTGTGGTGGGCCGGCGGTGGACGGACTGCTGCTGCGCCAACATCTTCCCCGGCATCTGGACCTACGCGGCCGGTCGCCGATGCCCGCACTGTCCGGGCCGGACTCTCCCCCGCTTCGCACATCAGTTCGCCTTGCTGAGAAGATGTTCGGTGTCGGGATCGCCCCAGGAAAAGGGACATACCAATGCGACGAACAGCTCTTATCGCGTCGGCGCTGATGGTCGCCACCTGCGGTCTGACCGCGGTTGCTGGTAGCGCGGGAGCGGTCGACGACAAGGCGACCTGCGCCGCCCTCAACGAGGCCTGGACGGGTTTGAACAACCGACTCGGAGCGCTCGACGGTCCGGCCTCGTTCTCCGAACTGCGGCAGATCTACCTCGACACCGCCGGCGACCTCCGCGTGGTGGCGGACGCCGCAGATCCGGGCGCGCTCAAAGACGCGCTCAATACTGCTGCAGCACAGCTGAGTCGGCTCGAGAACGCGACAGACCTCGACGACTTCCACAGGGTGATGGACGATCCCGCTCTCACCGCGGCCTTGGACGAGGCCGGCACGCCCTGCGGTCTCTGATCTCGCTCGGCGGCATGACCGGCCCGTCGTCGTCGCCCGTCTCGTCTCGTCTCGTCTCGTCTCGTGAGTGCACGTCGCGTAGCGATTTCAGCGCCGATCGAGACAGCTCGGAGTCGACCGTCGAACAATCCCGAGTTGTCCGGTTTGGTCAGCGCGCCATGCGGCATCTGCGTACGCCTCGGCGCTCTCGGGCGGCACGTCGAATCTGGGCTTCGACAGGTGAAAGTCGCCACGCACCGCGAATTCGCTTGCCTGATGCGCTACTCGGCCGGCTCTGGACAGCGACGCGCTCGCACGGGATGACGAGTCCCTGCGCGGAAGTACGCTCGAAACCCCAGGAATGCCAACAGCTTCCAGACTCCTGTAACGCGTCGGTTGGTGTCCGCGAATTCGTGGGTGACTGCACCGCCGACCACGGTCAGTGAAGAAACAAGGGGTATTCGATGGCTCCGAAGAATCCGCGGCCACCGGACCAGGCCATGATCAACTGGCACGGCGTCCTGGGGGTCGTGCTGGTGATCGCCGCCGTAACGATCGCGCTGGTGCGGCAGTGGGACGTGCCGTGGCTGTACTTCCTCGCGGCGATCGTCGGATATGTGGCGGCTGTACTGAGCCTGACCTTCGACTTTGCCGGCTACACGCGCAGCGGCGACCGGTTCGACTTCCTCCGGGTGCTGTACGGCTCGCACCTGTCGTTCCTGTTCCTGATCTTCGGCCTCGTTATACCGTTCGACGGGTTCTGGGCTGGCCTGGGGGTCTTCATCGCGTCGATCGCAGCAGGCATGGTGATCCCATTCCTGTTGGTGAACAGAAAGAATTGATCACATCGCGTCAGGCAAGTGCACTGATCTCTTCCTCGACAGTAATCGGGGTGGTGCGCCACCAACTCCGGTCGTTGACCACGGAGTGTTCGCCCCATCGCCCGGCAATGCCGACGCGTACGTCTCGGGCCAGGTAGCGACCACCCTGCCTGCGCGGTAATCGGTATGAGCGTGCATCCGGTTGCTACGAATTCGAGCTGCGACCTTATGAGTTGAACTGGCAGCATGGCGAGATGTCAGATCTGCTGTGGGGCGCGGTCAAGAACTTTTTCAACCCCGACCTGATGGGGACACTGCCCGATATCTACGTGCACGACACTTCAGTCGAAGACTGGCAGGCAGTGTTCGATCTCATCCAGTCGAAGGGCTGGCCCTTCGAGTACTCCGAGGGCCTGCGCCTGCGGCAGCTGCCCTCGGCGGCAGAGGTTTTGTCGCGCCCTGACGACGCGGAGATCGTCATGGTGCGGGTCTGGCCTGTTCCGGATGTGCTGGCGATCTTCCGTCCCTGGTCTGCCACCGAGATCGACTTCGATGTCGATCTTCGCCAGTTGCAGGGCCAGGCCGGAGTGAATGCTCTATGCGATTTGCTGGCCACGGTCGGCCGGCGGGTGGGCAAGGCTGTATCCATGACTTCGGAAGGCAGCTCCTACTTCCCGGTACTCGGTTATCAGCCAGCCGCCGACCGCGTGGTGCTACTGGCAAATCCGCAATTCGACTGACGTTCTGCCGCCTCGGACCCACCGGCGCACTGCAGCCTCAGGATCGAGCGCTTCGCGGCATGAGGGTGCGCCCGTGATGACCTGATCAAGCCGTCGCGACCCGAGCGGGTGAGACGAACGCGACTACCGCGTCCACATCTCCTCGGGTGTACGCCCTGGCCGAAACCCGCAGTGGATGACCATGTCGATTGCCTCGGGAAAGTTTTCGGCGAGAGCTTCGGGCACATGGGCGTCGCTACCGAAAGTGATCGCGCGGCCACCTTCTTCTGCCCACCAGCGCGGTATCCACGAACGAAGGTGACGGGTATTGATCTCTAGTGCCCGGCCGCTGTCGGCGAGCGCCCGCATCCCCGAGCGGAAACCCTCCTCGAACTTTCGCGGATCGAAAGGGCCTGCTGTCGCGGTCGGCCATGCCCGCACCGCGTAGTCGATGTGGCACAACACCTCGAACGAGTCCGATCCCGCGATCATCTGCGGGATCTCTTCGAGGTACGCCCACATCACCCGCTCAGCGGTCCAGATACGAAACAGGGTGTTCGGTTCACTGCGGTCCTCGCCGATTTGGAGCGTGTGCAGCGAACCGTTGACACGGCCGATGTTTCGCGGGGCCAGTACTCGTTGGGCTTGTTCGTCGAACAGATGTGGCTGGCCGACCTCGACCCCGGTGCCAATCCACAGGTCGGGGAATCGATGTCGGCAGCGTTCGATGCAGTCGAGGTAGCCGTCGAGGTCGAAACGAGGTGGCCGCAGATAGCCGTCGGAGTCCAGCAGATGCTGCTGGTGTGACATCAGGTCATCGGGGGTGGTGCGCCAGGCGGTATCGAAGTCGAGATGTTCGGTGAAGATCACTGCGGGCAAGCCGATTTCGAGTGCGCGCCGACAGGTCAGTTCCATACGGCCCGCTGCGTGTGATCCGGGTCCTCCTGTGTCCCAGGACCATTCGCTGTGGACGTGGCTGTCGGCGGGTAGTTCCACTTTTCGAGCCTAACCTGCCCGAATGAAGCTCCCTTCGGGGCACGCCTCACACCACATAATCGGCAGATCAGCGCGTTCGTGGGCTGGCTTTGATCGCGACAATCGGCGCCACCCCGCCCCCTCCACCAACGCTATCCAGGCCCGCGCCCACAGCCGGGCGAAGACAACCGGCACTCACCATGGTTCGAGATCTTCTTCCCAAGGAGAGACCCGGCCCTTGGCCCGCATACGGTCAGCTCGCTCCCGAATCTCCTCGACATCAGGTGCCATGGCGATGAACCAGTCGGATGTTGACGGCCATACTTTCGCAGCGTAATCGCCATCGACCACGTCCCATACAGGCGGATCATCGAGCTGGAGATCTTGACCATCGATCACGTGAAACGCATAGCCTTGATGCGCGGACAGCACAAGCATTCCGTCCAAATCGCATATCTCGTGATCTAGTTCGACCAGTGCCGCGAGTGCGTGGCTCTTGGTTTCCGAATCGATCACATCCGTTCCGAAGTCTGTGCCATCGAACCAAACGCCAGACCTGCGCCCCAAAAGCCGAAAAATCTCACGCACCGAGGATGATACTTGCCGGCAGCCGTGCGAAACCAAGAACTGCTCGATTTCAGTATCCGAAGCACCGACAAAAGGTTCGCGTTTCAAACCTGACCTTAGCGCACCTTCGAAAACGGTGCGAATTTTATCGACGGATGTTGGATGGTTCAACTTTGAGAAAGCCTTTCATCTTCGTGGTGCGGCCGAGATGTCTTCTTTTGAAGATAGTCTGTTCCGTGTCGATCTCGTCGGGAGCATTGCCCTTGCCCTGCCCTGCCTTGCATTGCGGTACACCTATGGCAACCATTTCCAGCGGCCGCTGCGCGAGCAGGCCCTCGCCGATACCGAGCCCGATCTCTGGCGGGGACGGATGGCTTGAGCCGCGCCGAACTCCAAACAACCAGTTGAGCGCCCAGCGGCATTATCGCTCACCCGTTCTGACTGAAGTCAGCGTGGACAAGCGTGTACCAGAACGTCTTACGCTGATTATCGGGCATTCGTGGGGAGGCATCCCACCAGGGCGGCTAGTGGCTGCGGCACAGCACCACTCGGCGGCCGAGAACCGCTGACAGGACCGCGAGTTGGTCGACGGCGTTCGAATCGATGAAGATCAGCTCATACATATCGTCGTTGCCTGACGACCTGGTTTCGGTCAGCTCGACCAAGGCGGCACCGATCTGCAGGCAACGATCACCGATCTCAGCCACAAGTTTCTCTGCGACCTCGCCCGCGCTCCAACCCGATTCGCGTGAGAAAGCTTCAAACTCCGGAAACCAGTCCCAGCTCAGCGATTCCGGGTGCGAACTCAACGTCTGAAGCCCGCGTCGGAGGCTCTCAGCATCACCCGCCCAGTCGAGGTGCGCGGTGAGTGCCGATCCGCCGTCGAAGGGAGCGGGGTCGGTCAACCAGTGATTCAGCTCGTGCCGAGCTAACGACTCCCACTCTGAAGCGGGGATATCGAAGCCTTCTCCTGGCAGTCCCGTAGCCGCGCGGCGAACGGCCTCAATCAGCTCGGGCCGCCCGTCCAGCAGCACTTCGGCAGCGGCGATAATTTCCTTTTGAACCAGCTCCATGCCGACACCTCCCCTCTCAACGCCAGTCAGCTTAGACGGACCCCGGGTCGCCCGACCGAGACTCTTGTACGCAATTCGGCAGATCAGTGCGTTCGTCCGCCGGCGCCGCGGCTCTCAGGATCGCACGCTCCGCGGCTAGTTAGACACTTGATGGCAGGACCAGATCCCGGCCAGGATCTGATCCAGGTGCCCGGTGGGAAGCTCTCTCATGCGGCTGCCCACCATCACCATCGGTGTGGCTCACTAATGGCTTGCCTCCCACCGGGTGCCGTGCCGGAGTGGCTCGAAAGGGGTCTGCCCCACGCTCGAACTAGCAATGCCCTCCCGGCACGCACACCACTGACAGAGCCGCCCAGGGAGGAAACACCGATGACCGTCATCGTCGGAATGGATCCACACAAACGCTCGGCCACCATCGAAATCATCGACTCCACCGGCCGGATCCTGGACGTCGGCCGCTACCCGACTGACACTCCCGGCTACACCGAGATGCTCACCGCAGCACAACGATTCACCGACCGGATCTGGGCGATCGAAGGGTGTAACGGCATCGGCCGCCATATCGCCCACCGTCTGGTCCACGACGGCGAAACCGTCCTCGACGTCCCCACCAAACTGTCCGCGCAGGTCCGGGTCTTCGCCACCGGCAACGGCCGCAAGACCGACCCGGTCGACGCCCACTCGGTCGCCCTCGCCGCACTGCACGCACCGAACCTGCGCCGCGTCCAGGCCGATCCGGAACTCGTGGCGCTCGGCTTGCTCGCCGACCGTCGCGACGGACTCGGTCACGCCCGCACCGACACCCTCAACCGTCTGCACCGGATTCTGCTGGAACTGATCCCAGGCGGCGCCAAGAAGTTCTTGTCTTCGCGCCAGGCCCGAGAACTTATCGACACGATCACCGCAACCGATCCGGTCGCCACGATCCAGCAGAGACTGGCGATGGAGTTGATCGAGGACCTCGAAACCATCGACCGCAGAATCAAGACCGCGGACAAAGAGCTGCGCCAACTCGTCCTCGACCGCGGTTCCACCTTGATGGACCTGCACGGCATCGGGCCCTCCAGCGCGGCAAGGCTTTTGGCCGACACGGGCGACATCCACCGATTCGCCGACCGAAACCGGTTCGCTTCCTGGAATGGCACCGCACCCCTGGACGCATCCTCTGGTGATCAGCAACGGCATCGCCTTTCCCGCGCCGGAAACCGCAAAATCAACCGGGTCCTGCACATCATGGCCGTGGTCCAACTACGCCACCGGACAGCCGGCCGGGTCTATTACGACGCCCGCCGAACCGGCGGAAAGACCTCGATGGAAGCACTACGAGCCCTCAAACGACGCCTGTCGAATGTTGTGTTCGCGCAGATGCTCGCTGATCAACGTCGTCGTGCTTTGGCGGGCCCGGGAGGGCAATCGGGGGCGACTCTTGACTCCAGCGCGGCCGGCCTTCAACCCGCATACCGGCCCTTCGGATGAGCCACAACCCGGACCCATCAAACAGGCTAACCCCAAGACCCCGACGAGGTCTTGACTAAAGGGGAGCCATTAGCGGATATTCGAACAGCTGCTCTAACCTGCGAAGCAAGTGATGCCAAGCGTCAATCTCGTTGGCGGCGGCAGCATCCTCAGCTCAGCGGAAGTCTCGCTAGTACGGATCGGGATAGCCCTCCTCACACCATGGAGCCGCTGGCGAGCCGTCCGGGTCCAGTCCGTACGGCAGACTCCAACGACCCAGCAGTGCGCGGACTTCACCTGCATCAGCGGCGCGTAGGTAGAGCGATTCAAGCCCCTCTTCGTCCCCGGCTTTTGCCCGCATTCGCTCCAGGTCGCGCAAGATGTAGAAATCGCCAGCTGCGGCAGCGGCCAGGGCCACGGCTTCAGCGCCCGCTTGGTCTCCGGACTCCTCTCGCGACCGCGCCGCGTGAGCAAGAGTAGGTCCGCTGTTGGCCTCCGCGGCCAGCTGAAAGGCTGTTTCGGCACCCTCTAAGTCACCCTCATCGAGCCGTGATCGCCATAGATGCAGGAGCGAGGAAAGGTCACCGCTCGCGGCGGCTTCCTGGGCAATGGCTTCAGCACCCTTCCGGTCCCCTGCTTCATCGCGCATCTCAGCCAGGATCGTGAAGCACAATCTATCGCCATCGCCCGCGGCTTCCCGGGCAACCGCTTCGGCGCCCACAGTGTCCCCAGCCTCTTCTCGCATCATCATCAGTCCGGCTAGCGCATTGGAGTCGCCTGCCTCTGCGGCCTGCCGAAAAAGGACCGCGGCGCCTTCAAAGTCTCCGATCTCTTCCCGGTCCATTGCCACTTCCCGGATCGCATCTGCATCACCGCCGTCAGCAGCCCGCTGGTACAGGGAGTCGGCCTCCTCCTGATCCCCGGCCTCCGCCGCGATTCGGGCCAGGTATTTCAGCGCGCGAGGATCTCCTAAATCCGCAGCCCGCCGATAGAAGGCCGCAGCACCTTCACGGTCCCCGGCTCGTTCCCGCGCCGCGCCCAGCCTGTTCAAGGCGTGGGGATGATCGACAGCGGCAGCCCTGAGGCGTAGATGGTGGGCCCACTGCAAACGATCTCTTTCCCTCGCTGCTTCACCGAGGTTGTTTAGGTCGCCAGCGTCAGTGAGATGGATATCCGCGGCGTGCCAGAAAGATGCTGGTGGACACAAGTGCCGCCGAGTGTTCCTGCCGAGTTGTTCGAGATAGTCGGCTAGGCGGAGCATAACCCCCGACGGTGGGGTTTCAAGGCTGGTTGGAGTCGGGCTGGCCGGAGGGCGACGCGCGGGTCGGGGAATCGTACGGCCTAGCGGGACCTGCTTGCCGTGAACAGGTCGTGCAAGGTCCGCGTAGGCGGCTTCTGCCCAATCGCTCGGGAGTCGGTCCCAGTCTTCGTCACCGAGGTAGTCGGCGGCCGCGTCGGTGAGGAACGCTTGGGGCAGGTGAATTCCCACCCCAAGACGGCGGGCATCCATCGCAGCTTCCAGCAGTGCCTTGACGGTCGGCGTTCCTTGCTCATAACGACGCATCAATTCGGGTGCACCAGCCAGGTCTTGGGCGACGCGGCCGTGTGTGCCGGCACGGGTGAGAGCATCTGCCAATAACCAGTCACCGGCTTGGGCGAGGCTAGCGGCGCTTGCGAGGGCAGCTCGATTAAAGGTGTCGGGGATGGTCACGGTGGCGCCCGCCAGCACCTCCCGGGCTCGGCTGTGCAGGTCAGGGCTGCCGACTCTTGGCAGGGCTGTGTAGTGGTCCGCGTACTCGGGCCAGAGGGTTCCCAGGACGAGGACCGGTGCGCGGCCGGGATCGATGAGCAGGGTGTGCAGGGCGGCGGAGATACGCTCGCCCACTCGGGGATCGCCGAGGTAGTGCTGGGCTTCGTTGAACCACACGACCGTGTGTGGTGCGACACGTTCGAGGTCGGCGAGTGCTGCCTCGGCGCGCGTCGGGTCAAAAGGGTGCCAGAGCCGCCATCCCATCGCGGCGAGCGGCTGAACAGCTTCCCAGCACGCCCGGGTCTTGCCCGTGGACGACGAGCCGACCAGTACCAACAGTCGGCTGTTGCCTTCGATGACGTCGTCCACCGCCTGTGCCAGCACCCGGTCGTGGGCCCGCGTGACATAGCCCGGCAACATTCGGCCTGCGTGCGCAGATGGCGCAGTTTCACAGGGATGGATCTCAAGGTCGTACGGATCCCACTGTCCAATCGGTCGACCGGGAGCCTCGGCACGATCGGTCATGGAATCATTCGACAAGCCAACGGCTTTGCGCCGAAGAACCAGCAGATCAGTTTTCGCCAAGCCGAGCGCTTGGGCGAGTGCCGCGACCGTTTCGGCCGACGGGATCGCACCGTCCGAGCGAAAGACTTCCTGGACGGTCGTGCGGCCGAGACCTGCTCGGCTCGCAAGTTGTGTCTTGGTCAGCCTCCGGCGAGCCAACGCGTCGCTGAGCGTGTTGCGCAACGTGGTCAGCGGGTCATCTCGCCCATCCGGTTCATCCCCCAGCATCCGGCCCCCAGTCGGAAGTGTTTGTCATCGTCCAACTGAACCACGGCGAACATCGGTTCGGCGAGATTCGGTCACGTAAGGGCCCTCCCAAACTCAAGGAGTTCATTGTGACTCGTGTCGCTGTTGTCCTGCTAACTGTCGCTACGGTTATTGTGTTCGCGCTCATGGCTGCCGCTGTCGCGGCCACACTGGCTCGGTTGGACGGCGCCAGCTACCCAGCCGCGTTGATGCGTGCCGCCGCGACCTTCGCCGCTGTGGTCACCATCGCCACTGCCGTGACTGGCGTGCTGGCCCAATGTCTAAGCTGAGTGCGTTAGGCCCGGCCGGTACCGTTATCAATTCTCGACGCTCGGCTACCGGCGATGCATCGTGTCGAGCACTGTATGGCCAGGATCGAGTGCAGCCATACCCACAGACCGTCTCGTCTCAGCTATCTGATCGAGCTCACGCGAACTTTCCGTGGCCGAATTCCGTAGTAGTGCAACGTTTACCATCTATCGATGAGGATCGCTGCGGCGCAGGCTCGGCCTGCATGGCTGGACCCTACGGCGGGAACGAAGGCCGTGGTCGACTGGTTGACCCGAGCGGCCGAGGCCGAAGTGGATCTGCTCGCGTTTCCGGAGACATTCCTGTCGGGCTACCCGATCTGGTTGGCCCGCACCGGCGGGGCCCGCTTCAACAACCCGGAGCAGAAGGCCGCCTACGCCTACTACCTCGACGCCGCGGTCACCCTCGAAGGCCAGCATCTGGCCACCGTGCGCCAGGCCGTCGCGGACCTGGGGGTCTTCTGCTATCTCGGGATCAGCGAACGCGTCCGCGGGACCGTGTACTGCACACTGGTAGCGATCGACCCCGGCCGCGGCGTGGTGAGCGCCCATCGAAAATTGATGCCCACCCACGAGGAACGCATGGTCTGGGGGATCGGCGACGGACACGGCCTGCGTACTCACGAGGTCGCCGGATTCCGAGTCGGTGGCCTCTCGTGCTGGGAGAATTGGATGCCCCAAGCCCGCCACGCCCTCTATGCCGACGGAGAAACCCTTCACATCTCCACTTGGCCTGGGTCGGTCAGGAACACCCAGGACATCACCCGCTTCGTCGCGTTGGAAGGCCGGGTCTATTCCCTGGCGGTGGGGGCCGTGCTCGATTACAGCGATGTGCCAGCGGATTTCCCGCTGCGAGATGCGTTGATCGCGCAAGGCAAGCCGGCGGGCTATGACGGCGGCTCCGCGATCGCCGGGCCCGACGGCGTCTGGCTGGTCGAGCCGGTGAGTGGCGCCGAACGCCTCGTGATCGCCGATATCGATCCGGCCCGGGTGGCCCAGGAACGCCAGAACTTCGATCCCACCGGACACTACGCCCGCCCCGATGTCTTCTCGGTCGCAGTCGACCGCCGTCGCTGCTCCCCGGCGACGTTTGTCGACGAATAACAACTGCGTCACCGCGGCTCCGCCGACTGAACCGACCCGACCTGCAAGCGGCAACACAGGACGTTCTCCTGTGAGAGAGTCCGTTTATGGCAGTGCCAGGGCAAGAGATTATCCTTGAGACAAGTCGCCTGCTACTCAGACCTTGGCAGGTTTTCGAAGCTGTCGTCCAGCGCGAGCTGTGGACCGAACGTGACCCGCGAGTTCCGCCGCACCGCCGGATCGACGCGGACGGACACCCCACAGTCGCCGAGCTCGAGGATTCGATCCGTACCGACCCGACATGGTCTACCAGCTTGCTGGCAGTCGAACGGAGGGCCGACCGCGACGTCATCGGCTACTGCGGACTGGTCGACACCGGACGAGGGGCGGCGGGGGAACCGGAGCTGGCCTTCGAGTTGCTGCGCCGAGTCTGGTGTCAGGGGTACGCCACCGAAGCCTCGCTGGCGGTTCTGGACTGGGCGAGATCCTGCGGGTACGAGCGTCTGTGGGCCACGGTATGGGACTGGAACGTCGCTTCTCGCCGTGTGCTCACGAAGATCGGGTTCACCGAAACCCGGCGCACGGAAGTGGGTGCGGTGCACGGGACCACCCTGTTCACCACGAGACAGCTTTGATTTCGTACACCGCGCCCGGGTGCATCGGACATCGCAGCGCTCGATGCTCGCGTACAAATTCGGCGCGCTGGCCGGCAAGAGCGTGTGTTGGGCCGACTGCGGCTTGGCCGAATCCTCAGCACGATCAGCGGCATGATCGGATACCAACCTCAACTTCACCTCTCGTCGGCAATGCTGTTCTGAGACCATGCTTATGCACATGGTTAATTGACCTGAGTGGGTGAACCCAATGACCGTGCTGGTTGGTCTTCTTGGAGCCATGCTGGGCTCGCTGGTCGGTGGCGCTGTGACCTACTTGGCGACAAGATCGAACATGAAGCTCACGCTCGCGCATGCGTATGACCAGGCGCTTCAAACCAAGCGGATCGAGCGATACGAAACCTTGTTCCACGTAACACGCTGCCTGCCCCGATATTGGCCGCCTGACAGTCAGCCGCCTACGCGCGAGGACCTGCATCGATTCCGCGAAGCGTTTCACGACTGGTACTTCGGAGAACGGGCAGGGGGCATGTTCCTAACCTCTGACGCCAAGGACAGATACATGCTCCTTCTGAATGCCCTGGCAGAGACCGCTTTTGCGAACTATTCGCTAGCTGGGACGACGAGTGCTGCGCCACTGTCCGATGACGAATCGCAGACATTGCGAGTTCTTGCGAGCAACCTTCGCCATCAATTGGCCCAGGATGTCGGAGCAGCTAACCCTCCTCAAATGAGATGGCCTCGGCCAGGCGAGTTGCCTGCTCCACCACAGCTCGGTTGAGCCCGACCGGTAGAACAGGTCACCCTGCCCGATGCCACTCGGGCCGCGGACGAACGCTCGTCGGCAGTTCAGTGCGTTCGCATGCCGAGAACCCGCGGCCGGTTCGAAACGCCCAGGGTCGCGGCAACGCAGGATGTTCCCACTCAGGCCGACGGCAGGCCAGGGTTCGCCGTATGGATCTCCCTGCGCTCCTTGGTAAATACCAGCGTGCCATCGGTCATCGCGACCGGCCGCACAGGTCCCTTCCAGCCGCACCAACCGCCGCACTCCGCGACATCTTGGCTCTCGACCCGATTGTCGTCGAACTCCGCGGTGATGCGCCACGCACGAGCCGGATGACCGCAGACCGGGCACTGACCGAAGTAGTTGAGAATCTCCTGCACCTCGGAGGCGACGACACCTCGCTTGCGACCAACCACCCTGACCACCTCCCGGCCCGAGACTATTTCGGGCAACTGGCCAAGCCCCCCCGATTCGGCACAATGTCGCCAATCACATCACTGCGGCTCGACCGGTCCGACGGCCTTGCACGCGGCATGTGCGGACACCCGGATCACCAACGGCCGTACAGCACGCCGGGAAGCGCGCGGGCGAACTTCCGCTGCAACCTGCGAAGGATGCGAACAGTCTCCTCATCCTTGAATCCCGTGGTGATCGACCACTCCACTCCAGACCCGAAAACATCGCTCGCGAAAACGAACTCGGTCGCCACCAATGCACGTCGCCAATCGCGCGCAGTCAGCGCCTCGTGCGCCTTCAACGCCGCACGAATCCGCTGCTCCTGTGCCAGAAGGTCCGACACGCCCTCGAAGTCCATCGCGATCGCCAGCGCCTCACTGCAACTAGCCGGACCGGACCACTCGCCCAATCCGTACCACAGCAGCTGACGCTCGTCTGCCGACAGTTCGATCGCCACAAGATCATTCGGGTCCACTCGCTAAGGGTGAACCAGCCGCATCGAAAGATCAAAGTATCTGCGCGGTCAACGCCCCCTGGTAGGAGTGAGCGTATAGGCAAGTGCCGGAGGTGGATTGGGGCAATCGAGTTCCCCGAGTCGAATCGCATGGCCATTGGTTGCGTCGCCCGAGCACACCGCGGCCGTCTCCGGAATCAGTGCGGGTGCAAGCCGACTCCAAGACGAGCCTCGAGACCCGCCCAGTCGTTGCGCCCACCGGCCGAGCACTCAGCGGCGTATGAGTATGTAGTCGACCACCGTAGGGCAAGATGTCCGGGTGGGGTACAAGCCAGTCTCGAAGATCGATGCTCTGCTCTACCAGCTGTGCGCGGGGATGGGGCACTGCCTGTCGTCCGAGGAGTATGCCCGCCTGCTCGATGATCCACCGCAAGACGCCGAGGACTTCGCCGACGCCGTGCTGCGGGCCGAAGGCATCGACCCCGGGTGGCGGGACGAGCGCACCCACGCCCGGTTCGTCGCCTACATCCGCGACTGGCTCGAACGGCCCTGGCCTGCGCCCTGACCAGGCGGCCGAGCCTTCAACGACAGCGGGTGCGTCCGAGGCGAAACCGTGTGATGCGGGCACGGGCCGCATCAATCGTCCGTTAGGCGACGTACGCCCAACCGCATCAGGAGGCCGCCGTCGCCCGGCCTCAGTGCTCCGCGTCACGGACCAAGAGCGCGACCTGTACCCGATTGCTGACACCGAGCTTGGTGAACAAATTGCCGGTGTGCGCCTTGACGGTGGCGACGGTGACTTGCATCCGGGCCGCGATCTCCGGGTTGCTCAGGCCGTCGGCTATGGCCCGCGCGGTGTCGAGTTCGCGGTCGGACAGGGCGGCCAGTCGTTTTCGCGCGGTGTTTCGGGACCCGCTGCGGGCTTCGGCGGAATCCGGGCCGGTTGCCGCGGCGATCACGCGGGCGGTGACCGTCGGGGACAGCACCGGGTTGCCTGCCGCGACGGTGCGTATCGCGTCGGCGATCCGAGCGGGCGGGGTGTCCTTGAGAACGAAGCCGAGCGCCCCGGCGCGCAGGGCGCCGAGTACCAACTCGTCGGAGTCGAAGGTGGTCAGCATGAGTATCGCGGGGGCATCGGGTGACGTGTGCAGGTGCCGGGTGGTGTCGACGCCGTCGCGGCCGGGCATCCGCACGTCCATCAGCACCACGTCGGGCCGCTGGTCGGCCACCACTTCGATCGCGGCGTCCCCGTCGGCGGCCTCCGCGACAACGGTCAGATCCGGCTCGCCGTCGACGACGAGTCGCAGCGCCATCCGCACCAGTTGGTCGTCGTCGACGATGACAACGCGCACCGGCTTCTGTTCACTGGGCACTCATGCTCTTTTCTCGAGGTCGTCCTCCGGCCAGGGCAGGCGCGCGGTGAGAACGTACCCGTCGTCGGAGGTCCGATGGTGGTCGAGTGTCCCACCGGCGAGGCTGATCCGTTCGGTCAGGCCCGGGAGCCCGAAACCCGAGGCCGGGGGCCGGGCGAGAGGCGCGGCGGCCGCCGAATTCCGGACACTGACGTGCAATTCGCGCCCGGGGGTCCCGGTCACCGTGATGTGGACCGCCGCGGCCGGGGCATGCTTCGCGGCGTTGGTCAGCCCTTCCTGAACCACCCGGTAGCCGGTCCGCCCGAGCGTTTCCGGAGGAGAAGCCGTGACCGTGCTGGCGAGTGTGACGTCGAGGCCCGACGAGCGAGCGTCGGCCACCAGGTCCGGGATCTGGTCCAGGGTGGGTTGCGGTGGTTCGGGGCGGTCGGTGTCGGCGCGGAGGACGCCGAGGACGTCGCGCAGTTCTTCCAGCGCTTGGCGGGAGCCGTCGGCGATTCCGCGAACCAGTGTGCGCTTGTCCGCGTCCGCGAGGTCGGGACGGTGGTCCAGGACCCCGGCTTGCATGGCTACCAACGAGATTCGGTGCGCGAGCACATCGTGCATTTCCCGGGCGATGCGGTTGCGTTCGGCGGCTTGTGCCTGCGCGGTGCGGGCGGCCTGTTCACGTTCCACACTGGCGGCGTGGTCCCGCAGCGAACGCAGTTCGGAGCGACGGGCATCGATGGCCACACCGGTCGCCACGGCTACCCCGGCGCTCGCCAACGGAAGCGCGAGCGACAGCCAGATCGGGGCGGGCGGTGTGTCGAGTGGGTAGAGGTCTTCGCTGAACTGTGCCGCGGTCACATAGGCCAGCACGACCACTCCGACCTCGACCGGACGGCGGCGAGTCGCGAGCGAGCACAGCGCCAGCAACGCGGCGCCGGTGGCGAGTGCCGATGCGGCGCAGGCGATGACGACGACCAGGGCGACGGTGAACGGAAAACGGCGCCGCCACAACAGCGCCGTCAGGCAGCCGAGGGCGATCAGCGGATCGCCGGTGACGAACCAGGAACAGGTGTCGGCCACGCATCCCACGGGCAGCGCCGTGGCGACGGAGAACCAGAAGACCACGCCGAGTATCGCGGCCGCCATCAGTCGCCAGGTCTGCTGCCACGCCCCGAGTCGAGCGGCTCCGACGGTGTCCATCGGGCCATTATCGCGACACCGGCGGACCGGAAGCAGCAGCCCGAGGGCTGAAGTGCGGTTCGACGCGGGTCTGATCGCTACCCCCGACTTTCGTCCAATACGAGAGCCGCCGCTTGGGCGATGTGCGGACGCGGCGCGCTCGACAGACTTGCTGTATGAATCGACAACAGACTCGGAACCTGAGCCTGCTGGCCGCGATCGGCCTCGTCATAGTGCTGGTCGGGGCGCTCATCGTGACCTCCCGATCGACCGAAGCCCCTGCGGCGCAGGTGCGGTGGGGCGCATGCCCGGAGGGCGTCGAGGATCCCGCGTCCGGTCCGTCGCGATTGCAATGCGCGACAGTGCCGGTGCCCTTGAACTACAGCGAACCCGACGGCGAGCAGATCGAGATCATGATCTCCCGGCTGGCGAGCGGTAACCCCGACAAGCGGCGTGGTGTGCTGTTGCTCAACCCCGGCGGCCCGGGCGGCTCGGGGCTGAATCAACCGACGTTCCTCGCCGATCAGGGCCTGCCGGCCGACGTGCTGGAAAGCTATGACGTGATCGGCATGGATACCCGCGGGGTGGGGCATTCGGCGCCGGTGAGCTGCGGATTCACCGATGACCAGGCGTATTTCGGCAATATCCCGCCCTATGCGGTGAACGACGCGGCGGTCACCGAGCGGGCGACGATCGCCGAGGGTGTCGCCGCGCAGTGCGCGGCCAATGACCGCGAGGGCCGGATGCGCTACGTGTCGACGGCGAATATGGCCCGTGATCTGGACCGGATCCGGGCGGCGCTGGGCGAGGACAAGGCGAGCTTCCTCGGGTATTCCTACGGGACGGCTCTCGGCGCCGCCTACGCCTCGATGTTCCCGCAGCAGGCCGACCGCATCGTGCTCGACAGCAATATCGGCGACACCCACCTCGATCACGACGGGATGCGGTTGTACGGCCTCGGAATGGAGGAGACGTTCTCCGACTTCGCGGCATGGGCCGCCGCCCGCCACGACACCTACGGTCTGGGCCGCACCCCGGAAGAAGTGCGGGGGACGTATCTCACTCTCGCCGAGCGGCTCGACGCGAACCCCGTGGATGGGTTGGACGGCACCCTCTTTCGGTTCGGCGCCTTCTTCACGCTCTATCGTTCGACGTTGTACGCGCCGACGGCCGAGAGCTGGAAAACGCTGCTGGAAACCGGGCGGCCCGGGCCGGCCGGCGGCCGCCCGCCGGGCACCGGCGCACCCGCGCCGAACGATAACGCCTGGACGGTCTTTCTAGCCGTTACCTGCAACGATGTCGAATGGCCCGAGGATCTCGGAACCTACCGCAGCGCCGTCGCCGAGGATCGCGAACGCTACCCGCTCTACGGCGCCGCCGCCGCGAACGTCATGCCCTGCGCCTACTGGAAGCTCGGGCCGTCCGAGCCACCGGTGCGGATCGACGACACCGGCCCGGCCGATGTGCTGATCGTGCAGAACCAGCACGACCCGGTCACCCCGCGGCGCGGCGGTGAGTTGCTCGACGAGAAGTTCGGTCAGCGTTCTCGATTGGTCACCGTCGACGGGAGCGGGCACGGGGCCTATGTTCTCGGCGCCAACCCGTGCGCGTCTGATGTCGTCTCCCGCTACCTGGTGGAGGGGGCGATGCCGGAGAATGACACGAACTGCGGGGTGAGTTAAAGCGCTTTCGCGACGGCGGTCCTTCTCGGTGCCGGACCTGGGGGCGTGGGAACGCAACAATACGTTCCCACGCTCCCCTACTCGGTTATGTTGTTGGTCAAACTGAAACCGACTCTGGCGAAATCTTCGGGCCCGATCAGAACCTCGTTGCGCAACTCGTACGACTGCTCGTACGGCTGCAGGTAGACCGAGGAATTGCGCGGCACGACGAAATCGATCTCCTGTCGGTCTTCCTCCTCCCCGGTGTCTTCGGACGCCCCCTCGTAGAAGTACGACCAGCCGTGGATCCACACCGTCTTATCGGGGTTGACCTGAGCGTTTACGTCGATCTCGAGGCGGCATTCGCCGCCCCACCTGACCGCCGGGACGTTGAGAGAATGCCACTGCCCATCCTGAGGAACAGGGCGATTGATTGTATGTGCGTTGTGGATCCAGTCGTCAGGATCGGGCCAGTCATCGGCATCCTTACCATCGACTCGGACTGTTCCATTCAGCAAGCGCAGGTCGGACATTGCCTTCTCCTTTTAGCGTGGTTGGCCACTATGGACGTTTCACGTCCACCCTCAAAATGATCCGCCGCGCACATACTCCCAACACGAGTAGCCAACTACTCGTATTGATCGAATAGATAATCGTCGATAGCAGCGCCATCGCAATTCCTGTCAGAGTCCATTCGAAGCCGGATCGGACTCCTGGATAGAAACCTCACCTAGAAATACGACCCGCCTGTTCGCCTGCTCCGCGACAGATTCGGCACACACGCGGTCGCGGCAGTTGCGAGTCAGTGACATGGCTGTGCGATGATCGACTCATGACAACCCGAAAGGCCGATGGCCGGTAAACGCCGTCTCGCTCTGCATGCGACCCTGCCGGAGCGCTACGCACGATTCGAAATTTTCGCTTCCACGATTGATCACCGAGGGCGACTGCTGGCTCTGCTTGTCGATCTCGCACAGTTTCCGTCGGCGCGTGCGCCAATCCCCCACTACGACGCCACCGTCGTCATCTGCGACGGCCGCGAGGTCAGCCAGATACCGTTGAGCGGCCTCGAACAATCGTTCAGCCAGATCGATGCCCTCGGCGAGGGAATCATCCTGGGCGCTGGACGAATCGAGCGAGTACCGCCGAGCGCCTCGACTCTGCCCCACAACATCGTGGCCTTCGAGAGCGCCGGAGATCTGCTGGGGTCTTTCTACGCCGGGGACGCGATCGAACAACTACTGACCGATCCCGACGGGCGGATCTGGATCAGCTATTTCGACGAATCCACCTTCGCCTTCCCCGGGCCCGACGGGACTTGGTCGAACGGATACATGATCGGACTGGCGCGCTGGGACACCATCGACAGTTCTCCGTGGTTCGCCTTCACCGACACCGGAAGCCAGGTCGACTGGTGTGACTGCTACGCAGTCAACGTCGGGCGAAAGCTCACCTTCGCTTGCCCCTACACCAAGTTCCCAGTCGTGGAAATGGACTCGGAACGAGTCCGCTCGATCGTCCAGAACTCGATCACCAGCTGCAGCGGATTGACGGTATCGGCTACGACTTTCGGCTTCTTCGACCAACGCCGCCGCAAGCAGCAGATGAGCTGGGCGATCCGCAAAGGCCACCGCCAGGACGAGGTGATCACCGAGACCGCAAGGGAGGAACTCCTCTTACCGAACGGCCGCCGATCCCAGGTCTGGGCTCGCGGAAGGATCGGACGCGACTCGACACTCTGGCTGTACGAGGACGGCAACCCCCGGCAATGGTATCGGTACGAACTGGACTGTTGACTCCAGTAGACGACGCTCGCTACACGTCCTTGGGACACGTTCATCGGCATTTCCGCGAGATCGAGACCGGTTCGAAACCTCTCCGAGCTGCGTGTAACGCGCGCCCGGCGCGTCCCGAATGCCCCGGTGGCAGAGCCGCATCGGCGTGCAGGGGCACGGGCGGCATCATGCCTGCCGGAATTCCAGTGCTGAGTGTAGAAGGGTGCCGCTTTGACGTCGTCGATACTTTCCAAGGGCCAGAATGTCGCGCTTCCCCTCGACGTCGAGCGGGTCGACGTCGTCGTCGGCTGGGCCGAGGCGGAGATCGAGGTGGACGCCTCGGCCCTACTGCTGGGAGCGGACCGAAAAGTGCGCTCGGACAACGACTTCGTCTTCTACAACCAGCCGGAATCGCCGGAGGGTGCGGTGCGGTTCCTGGGAAACAGCGCGATCGAGGAAGGCGCGCAGACCAGGATCGCGGTCGACCTGTCCGCCGTGCCCGCCGACGTGCACACCGTCGCGTTCGCGGGCAGCGTCGGCGAGAGCACGTTCGGGGCGGTGGGCAAGATCGCGTTTCGCGTGGTAGACGGGGCCGGGCAGACGGTGGCCGAATATCTGACCGCCGATGCGACTACCGAGTCGGCGTTCCTGTTCGGCGAGATCTACCGACGCGAGGGCGCATGGAAGGTACGCGCGGTCGGGCAGGGCTGGGATTCCGGATTGGCCGGTCTGGCAACTGATTTCGGCGTTGATGTGGATGACGGCGCGGAGTCCGACTCGGTCGAGCCGGCCGCGGAACCGGCACCGGAAGTCGCGCGGCCGGAGGCGCCGAAGGTCCGCGCGACGGCACGGCAGCGCGGCGTGCGGACCGCGAAGCAAGCCGTCCGCAAGATCAAGCCGCTGGAATTCAAACTCGCGGAACAGGACTCGTGGCAGACCGCGCGCTTGTTCTCCGTTGTGGGCGTGGGCGCCGGTGAGGAGCAGGAGCGGCGCGCCACCTCCGCACTGATCGCGACGATGCAGGCGGTCCGCCCGTTCGCCCGAGCGCTGTGTGCCAGAATGGGCGCTCCCGCAGGCGCTTTCGAGGGCTATTGCGAGGTGCACTTCGAGCGCGGCGAGTCGACGGTGATCCCCGACGCCGTGCTGAAGGTGGTGCGTGGCAGCCGAATCTGGACCGGATTGCTCGAGGTGAAGACCGGGAACGGCAAACTCAAGCGTGACCAGCTGGAGAGCTATCTCGACGTGGCGCGCAAGAAGAAGTACGACGCGGTGATCAGCCTGTCCAACGACATTCCCGCGGGTCCCGGCGAGCTCCCGGTCGAGGTCGATCGCCGCAAGCTCACCAAGGTCGAGTTGCGGCACCTGTCCTGGGCCGAAGTCGCGCACGAAGCGCGCATGCTGCTGTCGCACGGCGGGATCGACAACGAACTGCACGCGTGGATCCTCGGTGAGTTCCTGCGCTACCTGGAGCACCCGCGCTCGGGTGCCACCGAGTTCGACGACATGGGGCGGCACTGGGTCGCGGTCCGGGACGCGGTCGCGGCGGGCACGCTGCGGGCGGGCGACGCGAAGGGTCTCGCGGTCGCCGACACCTGGGTGTCGTTGTCCCGGCATCTGGCTCTGCGCCTGACGGCCGAGCTGGGCGTGACGGTGAAACATGTGCTGCCGCGCAAGCATCGCGCGGATCCGGCGGCCCGCAACGCCGCCGTTGCCGAGCGGCTCGCCGCCGAGGGCGCGTTCGAGGCCGTGCTCCAGATCCCGGATACCGCGGGGGCTCTCGTCGTCATCGCCGACCTGCGCACCAACCGGGTCCGGTGCCGCACCACGCTGCAAGCGCCGAACGAGGGTGCCTCCGGCCGCCGGGTCTCCTGGCTGCTGCGTCAGTTGCCGGACGCCCCCGGTGACGTGCAGGTCGAAGCCGTGTTCTCCGCGGCGGGCAACGAGGCCTGCGAGCACTTGAGCACGGTGCGCGCCGATCCGAAGACGCTGATCACGGATCGCGCCGGGTCGATCGTCTCCTTCACGCTGGAGCAGACATTTCCCATGGGAAATCGCCGCTCGGGCACCGCGACGAGTTTCATCACCAGCGTGACCGCGGCGACCGACAGCTTCTACGGCACGGTCGTGCAGCCGTTGCGTGGCTGGGTACCCGCGGCGCCGAAGCAGCCCGAGCCCACGCCGGTCGAGGTCGACCCGGCTGCCGGTGGCTGAGCCGCCGGGCGGGTCAGTGTTCGGTGGCCATGCGGACGCCGAACCCGAGGAGGGTGAGGCCCGCGAGGCCGTCGAGGCGGCGGCGGATGCGGGGGGTTTGCATCCAGGTGGAGATTTTGGTGGAGGCGGCGATGAGGACGGCGCAGTAGAGGGCGGTGAGGGCTACGTAGAGGAGGCCGAGGGACAGGGTGGTCCAGGCGACGGAGTAGCCGGGGGGCACGAAGCCGGGGAGGAAGGTGATGAAGAGGACGCCGATCTTGGGGTTCAGGATGTCGGTGAGGAAGCCGGAGAAGAAGCCGCCGGAGCGGTTCAGCCAGGAGGACTTCGCTGTCGTCTCGGCGGCCTCGGACACCGGGCGCAGCAGCGAGCGCAGGGATTGCAGGCCCATCCAGACCAGGTAGCAGGCGCCGACGATCTTGAGGATCTCGAAGCCGATCTCACTGGCTTGAAGCAATGCCGAGAGGCCGAGGACGGCCGCGATCACCCACACCAGCAGGCCGCACAGCACGCCGAGGCTGGTGCGCACGCCACCGCCCCGCCCGCCGCGCGCCAGGCCCCGGACCACGACCAGGGTGTCCGGGCCGGGCAGCACGACCAGCAGCACGGCGGCGACGGTGAACGACAGGACCGACAGCAGCATGCGCTCAGACTAACGATCGCGCCGGGCGCGCCGACGCCGAGCCTAGAAGCCGAACGCCTGCCCGACCAGCTTCCAGACCGCGAGCGGGCCGAAGGTCAGCAGATACTCCAAACCGTACAGAATCGCCATGTGCGGGAACGCCTTTCGTGAATCAGCTGAAGTGGCTGTCGAGCTGGTCGATGGTCTGCATGCCGAACAGGTCGGTGCCCCACCCGTAGAGGTCGGTGAGCATCCGCTGCATCGAGCAGTCGGTGGGCTGGTAGCTGACGTCCGCGCCCTGGGCCCGATAGGTGTCGGCGAGCTCCCGGGCGTCGCGCGCGGGCACCAGCGACATGAACGAGTCGTCCTTGGCGCAGGAGGCGATGATCACCTTGCCGCGCGGGGTGCCCGAGCGGCCGAGCTGGTTGTCGTCGAAGGCCTGCTGGAAGGCGGGCTCGTCGGCGGGGCTCAGCCCGGAGGTGAACAGCGTGTGCAGCGGCAGATACGGGGTGCCGAAGTAGGCCGGCGTCTGGCACTGCGTGCGGAAGGCGTCGGCCAGTCCCCGACCGGCCGGGGTGAGCTTGGCGTTCACCGCCATCTCCGGATACCAGGGTTCCAGGCCGAGCAGGGTGGCCAGAGCGAACCCGGAGCCGACCGACCCGTCGGCGACGCGCATGAACTCGCGTGGTTTGACCACCATGCCTTCCAGCACGGTCGACTTGATGTCCAGCTCGGGGGCGTAGTCGGCGGCCATCTCGGTCGCGAACCCGGCGCCCACCCCGCCGCCGGCGATGCCGAACAGCGCCACCTGCGCCTTCGGATCCAATCCGGCCTCGCGCAGGCCGAGTGCGGCGCGCACACCGTCGAGCTGGGCGTGCCCGCCGAACTTGCCCGCGAATACGCCGTGCGGCTTCTTGTCGGCGTCGTTGCCGACATCGCTGATCATGACCGCGTAGCCCTTGTCGAACATCAGCGCCAGCGGTCCCAGCGCGGACCAGGACGAGCCGTCCAGCGGCGCGCCGCCGGTCCACTGCGTGCTCGGATGACAGTTCCAGCCGACCGAGTCGTTGGCCTCCTGGTAGCCGATCACGCGGCGCTGATCGTTCGGCTTCCCGTCGACCGGCATGAGCAGCACGCCGGTGCTGATGAAGGGGCGCCCGTCGTTGCCGGTGGTGACGTACATCAGCTTGTAGCCCTCGACATTGCCGGGACTCACGCCGCTGAAGATCACCTTGACCTTCTTGGATTTCAGGATGTCGCCGGGCTTTTCGGCGCCGGTGAGCGCCGGCTCCTCATAGAACGGGTCGTCGGCCAGCAGCCCCTCGAGCGATTCCTGCGCCGAGGGCTGGGTGGCGCCGTTGAGGGCGGCGAGGGTGAAGCCGTTGAAGACTCGTTCCGGTCCGGGCGTCGCGGGACCCACCTCGTCGGCGGTGGCGACGCTCGCGGCCACGGCGGTCAGGGCGAGCGCCACGGTGACGGCGCCGAGGCGCCGGGGAATTCGTCGCATCTCAGCTCTCCTGGTCGATCGGCGTCACCCGCAGCTGGTTCGCGGCGGCGAGCAGCAGTTGCGGGATGTTCAGCAGCGGGCGGTGCGTCTCGAGCTGCTGCTCGTACGGGACCCGCATGGCGGCCTCCAGCGCGGGCCAGTTGTGCTGCACCTGGAACTGGTATTTGGGCAGCAACTCGGCGGTGATGTAGTCCCAGCGCGCGTCGAAGACCGACCAGTTCCAGTCCGGCAGCGGCAGGGTCAGCTGTCCGGGGCGGCCGTCGGCCAGGGTGACGGGCATCCGGACCGGATGAAATTCCCGCGGCGGCACGACACCGGCCACCGACGGCGACCCGGCCGCGCCGCTGAGGTAGGTGATCGCCTCGCCCACGCTGCCCTTGTAGGCACGCACCTGGTCCCACTGCGCGCTCACGGCCCACTGCTGTTCGCGGCGCAGCAGCGCGCGGTTGCCCGCGCCGATCCGGTCCTCGTCGCCCGAGGCGACATCGCGCCAGGCGGTCATGATGTCGGGCCCGAACAGCCCGGCGGCCTGGAACTCCTCGAGCGCCGGAAGTCCTTGCGAGACATAGGCGTCGTGCATGGGCATCAGGTCGGAGAAGATGTTCTTCTGCATCACCAGGATCATCCCGTTGATGTGGTTCAGGTCCGCCGGCGTGATGTCCGCGCCCGCCTCGGCCAGGGCCGACAGACCCGCGGGCAGCAGGGCCACCGCCTGCGGACCGGCCGCGTCACGCACCGCGCCCAGCACGGTGCGCGCGGCCTCGGAGATGCCCGGTAGGTCGTAGCCGGCGCCCATCAGCTCGAAATCGACCAGCCCGCCGCCGAAATCCGCGCCGACCTGGCCGCCCATGCCCGCCCAGCGCAGTTCTCGGTGCTCGAGCTGGAGGTTCTCGTAGTACCGGTAGGACTTGATCAGGTTGTCCCGGTTGGGCGTCACGCCCGCGCGCGGATCCCAGGTGCGCAGGTCGATGCCCGCCTTGGTCGTCGCGTCGACCAGCCAGTACTGCGACAGCAGGGCGGCGTAGCGGGCGGGGACGATGCCCTCGGCCCGGGCACGGTCGAGCAGCTCGCGCAACCGCGCGGCGTCGTAGGGCAGGTCGGGGTGCACGCCGCCCGGCCCGCTCGCGGCGTCGCGGTTGACCAGGGGCAGATCGAGGTAGCGGTCCAGGTCGGTGGCCGCGCCCGCCGGAGTGGCAGCCGCGACCAGACCCACGCCGAGGGTCACGGCCAAAGCCAGCGCCGCCGTCCGCAGCGATGCGCCGATTCGCATGTTCTCCAGCCTTTCTCTCGGCAACGCCCGGCCCGGAAACCCGCGTGCCCGATGGATGGTCACAGCTCTCGACGCCTGACGTTAGCCTAGGTAACAAGCAGGTAAACACGCAGTTCACCGGGGTGATAGGCAATTCGCAATAGTCTTTTTCCGCAGGCCCGGACAAGGAAACTCCTGGTGATGCCGCCAAACAGCGGACGAATTTCGTGGGCGGGCCCGAACCCCGTTCATGAGATAACTCACCCGGGCCCGGGCTGCCGGATGTTTTCCCGGCCGTCACAGAACGCCCGGTGATCGCAACACCGGCGCACTACCGTGCTTCCATGCCCCCACGCAGACGTTCCGCCCTGCTCGCGCGGCTGGTCGTGGACGAGCCGGGCCGCCCGCAGATCATTCTCGGCGAATTGCGCCGGGTGATATTGGACGGCGCGGTTCCGCCTCGCACGGTGATTCCGCTGCGCGAAGTGGCGGAATTGTTCGGCGTCAGCCATATCCCGGTCCGGGAAGCGCTGAAAACGCTGATCGGCGAAGGTTTGATCACCCATCAGCCGCACAGTGGATACACCGTCGCCCAGCTCACCGCCGAAGAACTCCGGGAAATGTATATCGTGCGGCAAACACTGGAGACCGCGTCGCTGGCCGCCGCGGTGCGCCGGGCGACCGAGGCTGACCGGGCCGCCCTGCGCGAGATCGAGGCCCGGCTCGAACGCGCGATCCAGGACGACGATCCGGTCGCCTACCAGCGCCGCTCCCGCGACTTCCATCTCGCCCTGACCCGGCCCTCGCGGATGTTCCGGCTGCTGCACATGCTGGAGTCGGCCTGGAACGTCACCGAACCGGTGCAGTCGATGGTGCACATCGCCCGCGCCGATCGCGCGCTGCTGCACACCGATCACGCGCTGATGCTCGCGGCCTTCCTGGCCGGGGACACCGAACGCCTGCTGCTGCTGGCCGGGCAGCACCACCGCCGGCTGGAAACCGTGATCGCGACGCTGCCCACCGACACCGGGCTGCTCGCCCCGGCAATCGATATATCTTTCGCGCAATAGCGGCGAGATCGCGGGGCAACGGCGCGGCAATGGCGGATTCCTACCGTCGTTCCAGCCACGTTTCACCCTCGGATCGGAACGACCATGACCGACACGCTCACACCGTCCGCACCCGCGCCCACGGAGTATCACCCCCGGCTCACCAATGCGGATCTGGCGCCGCTGAAAGCCCAGACCTGGGGCTCCTACAACATTTTCGCCTTCTGGATGTCGGACGTGCACAGCGTCGGCGGCTACGTCACCGCCGGCAGCCTGTTCGCGCTCGGCCTGGCCAGCTGGCAGGTGCTGCTCGCGCTGCTCATCGGTATCACGCTGGTGTACTTCCTCTGCAACCTGGTGGCCAAACCCAGCCAGGTGACCGGGGTGCCGTATCCGGTGATGTGCCGCAGCGCCTTCGGCGTGCTCGGCGCGAACATCCCGGCGGTGATCCGCGGCCTGATCGCGGTGGCCTGGTACGGCATTCAGACCTTCCTCGCCTCGGCGGCGCTGGATGTCGTGCTGATCAAGCTGTTTCCGGCGCTGGCGCCCTACGCCGTGGTCGAGGACTACGGCTTCCTGGGGCTGTCGCTGCTGGGCTGGGGCAGCTACCTGCTGCTCTGGGTGGTGCAGGCCTGCGTGTTCTGGCGCGGCATGGAATCGATTCGGCGCTTCATCGATTTCTGCGGACCCGCGGTCTACGTGGTGATGTTCGTGCTGTGCGGCTACCTGATCGCGAAGGCGGGCTGGAGCGCGATCGACCTGAACCTGGGCGAGGTGAAATACACCGGCTGGTCCTCGGTGCCGGTGATGCTGGGCGCGATCGCGCTGGTGGTGTCCTACTTCTCCGGCCCGATGCTCAACTTCGGTGATTTCTCGCGCTACGGACGGACTTTCGCGGCGGTGCGGCGCGGCAATCTACTCGGGCTGCCGCTCAACTTCCTGGTGTTCGCACTGCTGGTGGTGATCACCGCGTCGCTGACGGTGCCGGTCTACGGCGAGCTGATCACCGACCCGGTCGCGACCGTGGCCCGCATCGACACCACCTTCGCCATCGTGCTCGGCGCCCTGACCTTCACCATCGCCACCATCGGCATCAATATCGTCGCCAACTTCATCTCCCCCGCCTTCGATTTCTCCCACGTCAGCCCGCAGCGGATCAGCTGGCGCGCCGGCGGCATGATCGCGGCGGTGGGCTCGGTGCTGATCACGCCGTGGAACCTCTACAACAATCCGGATGTCATCCACTACACGCTGGAGACGCTGGGCGCGTTCATCGGCCCGCTGTTCGGGGTGCTGATCGCCGACTACTACCTGATCAAGAAGCAGCAGGTGCGGGTGGACGAGCTGTTCACCATGTCCGAGCGCGGAAGCTACTGGTACACCAGGGGTTACAACCCGGTGGCGATCGCGGCCACGGCCGCCGGGGCGATCATCGCGGTGTTCCCGGTCCTGGCTCGCGGGGTGCCCGGCATGTACACCGCCGCCCAGTACAGCTGGTTCATCGGCTGTGGCGTCGGTTTCGCCGTCTACTACCTGGTGGCCCGGACAAAGGAGGCGGCCGCCTGATGCGCATCCGGGTCGTCAACCCGAACACCACCGAGGCGATGACCGCGACCATCGCGCGCAGCGCGGCGGCCGTGGCCGGCCCCGGCACCCGCCTGGACGCGGTCACCGCCACCATGGGGCCGGCCTCGATCGAGAGCCACTACGACGAAGCCCTCAGCGTCCCGGGCCTGCTGGCCGCCGTCGCGGCGGGCGAACAGGAGGGGGTCGACGGCTACGTGATCGCCTGCTTCGGCGATCCCGGCCTGGACGCGGCCCGGGAGCTGGCGCGCGGACCGGTCGTCGGCATCGCCGAGGCCGCTCTGCGCACGGCCACCCAGCTCGGGCGCGGCTTCAGCGTGGTCACCACGCTGGGGCGCACCGTCGGGCGCACCGCCGACCTGGTGCGACACTATGGGCTGCAACGGTTTTGCCGCGGTATCCACGCCTGCGAGCTGCCGGTGCTCGCACTCGGGACCGACCCGGACGCCCGCAAGATCGTGACCGAGGCCTGCCGGGCCGCGCTGGCCGCCGACGACTCGGACGCGATCGTCCTGGGCTGCGCGGGAATGGCTGATCTGTGCGCGGACATCCGGGCCGAGATCGGCGCGCCCGTGATCGACGGGGTGGCGGCGGCGACGCTGACCGTGCAGTCGCTGCTGACCATGGGGCTGCGCCCCGCCGGGCGCGGGGAATGGGCGCTCCCGCCGAGCAAGCCCTACACCGGACTGCTGGCGCCGTTTCAGCGCTGAACCGGGTCGGCGGCGGCGGGCGGCTGCCGCAGTGCGGTGAAGACGCGCAGGCAGCGGTCGGCCATGTCGGCCGGGGTGTCGCCGGGATGGTCCCGCCACCAGGCGATGGTGGTGGAGACGATGCCGAACCACCAGGACAGCAGCAGGGAATGATCCTCGGGGGTGCTCGCGTCGCCGAGGATGTCGGCCACGCCCTCCGAGCCCATGGTGTTGAGCGCGCGCTGATAGGCGTGGGCCTGGTCGTATGCGGCGCTCGGACGCGGCAGCGTGGTGTCGTAGATGATCCGCCAGTTCTGTGTGCGGCTGTCCAGGGCGTGGAAGATGCCGGTGAGCGTGGCCAGCGCGCGGTCCTGCGCGCCGGGCACGGCCTGGGCGCGGGCGACGGCCTCGACCAGACTGTCGCCCGCCCGGCGCACGCAGGCGGTGTACAGGCCGTCGCGGGAACCGAAGTAGGTGTAGATCAGCGGCTTGGAAACGCCTGCGGCCGTGGCGATGTCGGCCAGGGAGGCATGGGCGTAGCCGCGATCGCCGAACTCGGCGGTGGCCAGATCGAGGATCTGCTGCTCGCGTCGCTCGCGGGGCACCCCCTTGGTCCCGGCCCCGCTCACGCGACCGGCGCGGGGTCGAGCAGGACGCCGGGGTTGAGGATTCCGGCGGGGTCCAGGGCCGCTTTCGAGGCGCGCAACGCCAGCGCGAACGGGTCCGGGCGCTGCCGGTCGTACCAGGGCCGATGGTCGCGGCCGACCGCGTGGTGATGGGTGATCGTGCCGCCGGAGCTCGACAGCGCTTCGGAGACAGCGGCTTTGATCTCGTCCCACTGCCCGGGCGTCCGCCCCCAGCGCCCGGCGGCGTAGATGCCGAAGTAGGGGGCCGGGCCGTCGGGATAGAGGTGGGTGAAGCGGCAGGTCACCACGCCGGTGGTGCCCAGGCTCGCGAAGGCCGCGGCGGCGGCCGCGTGCACGGCGGCACGCAGTTCGTCGAAACGATCCCAGGTGCAGGCGGTTTCGAAGGTCTCCACGATCATCGACTGTGCGGCCAGGGCGTCCCGCTGATACGGCATGCGCAGGAACGAGGAGCGCCAGGTGTCGGCGGCCCCGCCGCGCGCGGCCTCGGCTTCGGAGTCCGACGAGCGGACTCCGTCGGGCGCCCGGCCGCCGTGCTCGCGGCAGATCTCGAGCGCCCGGCGCATCGGCTCCGCGACCGGGTGGTCAGCGGATTCGAAGCCCAGCACCAGGACTCCGCCCGAAGTGGGCGTGCCCGCGTTGAGGAACGCCTCGAGCGGATCGAGCAGGCGGCAGTTCGCCGGGTACAGCCCGGATTGCGCGATCACCCGGGTCGTGGTGACAGCCGCGCCGTAGTCGTCGAAGAGCACCGAGGCGCCGGTGCGCCAGCGCGGGCGGGTCTGCACCCGCATCCACGCCTCGGTGATCACGCCGAGGATGCCCTCGGAGCCGAGGAACAGCCGGTCCGGTGAGGGACCCGCGCCCGAGCCGGGCAGCCTGCGGGATTCGCCGATCCCGGCCGGGGTGACCACGCGCAGAGATTCGACCATGTCGTCGATGTGGGTGTGCACGGTCGCGTAGTGGCCGCCGGCGCGGGTGGCGAGCCAGCCGCCGAGCGTCGAGAACTCGAAGGACTGCGGAAAGTGGCGCAGGGTCAGCCCTTCCGGGCGCAGCGCCTGCTCCAGCGCGGGGCCGAGGATGCCGGCCTGGATGCGGGCGGCGCGGCTCACCGGGTCGACCTCGAGGACCTGGTTCAACCGGCCCAGGTCCAGCGTCACGGTGGCGGCGTAGCCGGTGGTGTCGCGCGGTTCGACGCCGCCCACCACCGAGGTGCCGCCACCGAAGGGGATCACCGCGATCCCCGCCGGTGCGCACCAGTCCAGGATGTCGGCCACGTCCTGCTCGGTGCGCGGGCGCAGCACCAGGTCCGGCACGTGCTCCACCCGCCCGAGCAGCATCCGCGCCACGTCCCGGAAGGCCTGGCCGTGGCCGTGGGCGACCCGGTCGGCGAGATCGCGGGAAGCGAGCTGCGCCAGCGCTTTCGGCGGTTCGATCCGCGGCGCGGGCACCGGCAGCGCGGCGAGTTCGGGCGGCTCGTGCACCGACAGGTCCGCGCCCGGCATGAGTTCGGCGACCCGGCGGGTCAGCGCGGCCCGTTCCGCGCCGGTCACCGCGTCCTCGACGTTTCCCCAACCCCACCACGACCGCGCCACCGCGAACTCCTTCCACCGCACAGCAATTGAGC
The DNA here is from genome assembly GCF_040655395.1 of Nocardia sp. NPDC050435. NCBI lineage: Bacteria > Bacillati > Actinomycetota > Actinomycetes > Mycobacteriales > Nocardiaceae > Nocardia > Nocardia sp. NPDC050435. The sequence goes on along the minus strand of NZ_JBFAJW010000008.1, from coordinate 322,071 downwards.
CGACGGTAATTTACCCTGGAGTCAATTACAAGGGCGGGCGCTCGCCATTGACTCACGCGGTGACCCGCGCTACTTTTGGTGTTACATAGTGTCACATTAAACGGGGAGACAACGATGTCCGCTCCTGCACACCGGCGTACCTCGGACGACGACATCGTCGCGGTCGCCGAAAAATACACGGAGACTTTACGTTTGCTGTCGGCCGCCTCGGTGGACAAGCCGGTGGATCCGTTCGTCACCATCGATTGGGAGCACCCCGACTTCGATCCCGACGCTCGCCCGGAACGCTGGATCCTGCCCCGCTCGGGCGATCCGCTCGGGCGCCATCCCTGGTATCTCGCGCTGCCGAAGGAACGTCAGATCGAGATCGGCAAGTATCGCCAGGCCAATGTCACCAAGGTCGGCATCCAGTTCGAGGCCCTGCTGATCAGCGGGATGGCCCAGCACATCCTGACCCTGCCCAACAACTCGCCGGAATTCGAGTACTGCTCGCACGAGATGATCGAAGAGCACCGGCACACCATGATGTTCCAGGAGATGGTGAACCGGATCGGGATCGAGGTCCCGGGCATGGGCCCGCTCACCAGTCTGCTCAAGCACGTCGCGATCCCGGTCACCATCGCCTCGCCGATCATCATGTTCATGGCGATCCTGGGCGGCGAGGAGCCGATCGATCACGTCCAGAAGGACATCCTGCGGTCCGGCGAGGACGTGCATCCGATCATGCGCGGCGTCATGGCGGTGCACATCGCCGAGGAGGCGCGCCACATCTCCTTCGCCCACGCCGCGCTCAAAGAGCGGGTGCCGCAGCGCAGCGCGGCGGAACGATTCGCGCTGTCGCTGGTCTTCCCGGTCCTGCTGTTCGTGCTCGGCCGCGCCGTGGTGACCCCGCCGCGCGCGTTCTTCACCGACATGGGCATCCCGGATTCGGTGCGCCGCGAGCTGTTCTTCGAATCCGACGAGGCCAAGCGGGTTTTCGCCGACTACTTCGTCGACGTGCGCGCGCTGGCCGAGGAGATCGGCCTGATGAACCCGGTGGCCCGGCGGGTCTGGAAGCTGCTGGAGATCGACGGCCCGGCCAGCCGCTACCGTTCCGAGCCGCTGCGCGTCGGGCGACCGGAGCCGCGCGAGCGCACCTGAGCGCTCAGGCCCGCGACGAGATCTGCTGCACGGTCCAGCTGTTGCCGTCCGGGTCCTCGAAGAAGACGAAGCCCACATTGTCCAGCGGATGCGGTGTGGGCCTGGGGTTTTCGCCGAGGATCCGGACCTCGCTGACCTCCACGCCGCGCGCCACGAGCTCGCGGTGGGCCTGATGGATGTCCGGCACGACCAGTTGCAGGCCCTTCACCGAACCGGGCTCCATCACCGGGACCGCGCCCTCGCCGATGACGACCGAGCAGCCCGAGCCCGGCGGCGTCAGCTGCACCACGCGCATGCCCTCGCCGAAGCTCGAATCGTGGTCGACCACGAACCCCAGCTGCTTGCTGTAGAACTCCTTGGCTCGGTCGATGTCGGAGACCGGGACGATCACGACCTCGAGAGTCCAGTTCATGGGGGTGTCCTTTCACCGCGTCGGGCCGCTGGTTCGAACATAGCGTGCACCGGGATCGTCCGGAGGTGAAGTAACGTGCACCGATGAGTTCTGCCGCCTATGTCCGCCGGGTCGTCCTCGATCGGCGAGCGGTGCCGTCGTTCGACGAGTATCCGTTCTCGTTGCCGGTGGTGCGGGGGCTGTCGGAACTGGAATTGCATCCGCGGGTGACCTTCGTCGTGGGCGAGAACGGGAGCGGCAAGTCCACGCTGCTGGAGGCCGTCGCGACGGCGTGGGGGTTCAATCCGGAGGGCGGGACCAAGAACTTCAATTTCTCCACCCGCAGTTCGCACTCGGCGCTCAACGATTATCTGCGCCTGGTGAAGTCGGTGGACAAGCCGCGCGACGGATTCTTCCTGCGCGCCGAGAGTTTCTTCAATGTGGCGACCACTATCGAGGATCTGGACAAAGCGGGTGGATTCGGGCCGCCGCTCATCGACTCCTACGGCGGGGTCTCCCTGCACGAGCAGTCGCATGGGGAATCGTTCTTCGCCCTGATGATGCACCGTTTCGGCGGGCACGGTCTCTACGTGCTCGACGAGCCGGAGGCGGCGCTGTCACCGAGCCGCCAGCTGGCGATGATCGCCCGGATGCACGAGCTCGTCCGCGACCGCTCGCAATTCCTCGTCGCCACCCACTCCCCCTTGCTGATGTCGTATCCGGACGCCTGGATCTATCAGATCGGCGAGGACGGCTACGAACTCGTGGAATACGAGGACACCGAGCACTATCGGATCACCCGGGCATTCCTCGACAATCCCGCCAAGTACCTCGAGGAGTTGCTGGACTGACCGATCAGCGGCGGCACCCGTCCAGCAGCAGGTGCACGGTGCGGCGCGGGTCGTAGTCCGGGTCGGTCGCCTGCGCGCCCGCGCAGATGTCGCCGACGGCGCGCATCAACTGGTAGGCGGTGAGATCGGGGACGACCTCGTTCGCGTCGCGCGCGGCGGCGAGCAGCTCTTCCAGGACCGGGAGCAGGCGGTCCAGGAACACGGCGTGCAGTGCGGTGAAGCCGGCCGGGTCGTCGCGCAGGGCGGCGGCCAGGCCGTGCTTGGTGACCAAGAAGTCCGCGAACAGATCGACCCAGTCGCGCAGGGCGGCGAACGGCGAACTCCGCGTGGCGAGGAGGTCCGGGCCCGCGGCAGCGCACGCCTCGATCTGGTGCCGGTAGACGGCGGCGACGAGGTCGGCGCGGGTCGGGAAATGCCGATAGATGGTGCCCATGCCGACGCCCGCGGCGGCGGCGACGCGGCGGACGGGCGCGTCCACGCCGTCGGTGCGGAAGACCGCGGCCGCGGCGTCGAGCAGGGCCTGCTCGTTGCGCCGCGCGTCGGCGCGCTTGGTCGGACTGTTCTCGGTCACACGGCACCTTTCACGACACTGCCCTTGCTAAACGGAACACTGCTCCGTATATTCGGAACGACGCTCCGGTTGAGAGTCTATCGCCTTCCGGCGCTTGTCGTTATCGAAGGGAAAACCATGTCCGACCTGTCCACATCCAGCGCCGTGCCCGTGCTGGGCACGCCGATCCTCAGCGTCAAACCGGTGGTCCTGCGCACGCCGGAACGCGGCGCCGATCTCCAGGTGCGGGTATCCGCGCCCGCGAGCGGCGGCGACCTGCCGATCCTCGTGTTCGCGCACGGGTTCGGCGAATCCATGGCGGCCTACGATCCGCTCGTCGATTACTGGGCGAGCAATGGATTCGTGGTCGTCCAGCCGACGTTCCTCGATTCGCGCACGCTGGGCCTGACGCCCGAGGACCCCCGCTATCCCGACATCTGGCGGGTCCGGGTCCGGGACGTGACACGGGTGCTCGACGACCTGGACCGGATTCTCGCGGCGATCCCCGGCCTGGTCGAGCGCGCCGACCGGGCGCGCCTCGCCGTCGCGGGCCACTCCTGGGGCGGGCAGACCGTGGGCATGCTGCTCGGCGCGCGCGTGCTCGGCGCGGACGGCCCGGACCTGACCGATGCGCGGGTGAAAGCCGGAGTCCTGTTGGCCACCACCGGAATCGCCGGCGACGACCTCACCGGCTTCGCCGCACAGAACTTCCCGTTCCTGCGCCCGGATTTCACCGGCCTGACCGTCCCCACCCTGGTGGTGGCGGGTGACCACGACCAGTCACACCTCTCCACCCGCGGGCCGGACTGGTTCACCGACGTCTACCACCACAGCCCCGGCGCCCAGGGCTTGCTCACCCTGTTCGGCGGCGATCACTCGCTCGGCGGCATCCACGGGTACAACGCCGCGGACACCACCGACGAGAATCCCGCGCGGGTCGCCCTGATCCGGGAGACCACCGCGGCCTACCTGCGCAGCGCGCTCAGGGTCGACGACGTGGCCTGGAAACAGGCGCGGAGCGCGCTGGCGGCCGACCCGGATCCGATCGGCCGCATCGACACCAAGGAGGTGGCGGCGCGCTAGCTCACACGGAAAACACTGCGCCGCAATGTATCAGAGCAGGCACGCGAGGACGGCCGCGGTGCTCATCCGGCCAGGTACGAGGCGGCCATGTCGGCGGCGCCGTGTCCGGCGGCGGCGGCGCGCTCGAACCGGTCGAGTCCGGCGCGGGTGACATCGACGGCGACACCGGCTTTTTCGGCGGCGGACCGGATGAGGCGGGCGTCCTTGATCGCGTTGTCGATCGAGAACGCCGTGGTGTAGTCGGCGTCCAGGATCGCGGCCGCTTTCGCCCGGAAGAATCCGCTGTCGAGTGGTCCGTCGGCGATCACGTCGGGGATCAGGTGCGGATCGAGCCCCAGTGCCGTTGCGAGCGCGAGGCTTTCGGCGATGCCGTGGGTGAGCGCGAAGACCAGGCTGTTGAGCGCCAGTTTGAGGCGGGTCGCCGCGCCGGGCTCGGTGCCGACCCAGACCGTGCGGCTGCCGATGGCGTCGAAAACCGCTGTGGCCGTGGCGCGGTCGTGGTCCGGGCCGGCGGCGAGCACGACCAGCCGACCGGCTTCGGCGGGCTGTCTGGTGCCCTGCACGGGCGCGTCGAAGAAGATCAGTTCGCGGCGGTGGGCCAGCTCGGCCAATTCGGTGATGTCTGCTAAGCCGACGGTTCCGAGCTGGATCCACACCGTCCCGGGCGCGGGCCGCGCGGACTCGACCACCTCGCGCACGGCCGGGCCGTCGGTCAGGACGGTGACCACCACGTCCGCGCCGTCGACCGCCGCCGCCGGAGTGCCGAAGACCTCGAGGCCGCCGCGCGCGGCGAGCCGGTCGGCGGTGGCGCGGGTCCGGTTCCACACCCGGACCGGGCCGACCGCGCGCAGGTTCGCCGCCACCGGCGCGCCGATGAGGCCGGTGCCGAGCACGGCCACCGTTGGGGTCGAATCGTCCTGTGTCATGGCGGGATTCCTCTCATTTTTTAACGAACGTTCCATAATTTGGCTACTAAAAGCGCGCCCGCGGCCGGTCATCGCAGGCGCGTCAGACGCGAGTCACAGCAGGGTGAGGGTGGTATCGACGATGCCGGTCAGCGCCGACCGGTCGGCGGTCTTGCCGAGGACCCGCAAGCCGTACATCGCGTTGAGCAGATACCGGGCCAGAGCACGCGGATCGCGGTCCGCCGCGATCTCGCCGTCGCGCCGGGCGCGTTCGAGCGCGGCGCGGAACCCCTCCTCCATCCGCCCGAAGGTGCGCCGCACCAGGGCGGTCGCCTCGGCGTCGCGCCCGGCCAGCTCGATGGCGGAATTCACCGCGAGACAACCGCGATGCGCGGGGACCGCGCCGGACTCCTCGTCGACGACGGTCATCAGCACCGCGCGCACCTTCGCGCACACCGGCCCCTCCGCCTCGAGCACCGCCAACTGCCGCGTCGCCCACTCCCCGTCGTAGCGGCGCAACGCCGCCAGGAACAGCTCGTGCTTGCCGGAGAAGGCGTTGTAGAGACTGCCCCGGCCCAGGCCGGTGCGATCCACCAGATCCTGGGCCGAGGTCGCGGCGTAGCCCTTGCTCCAGAAGGCCGCCATCGCGGCGTCGACTACCTGCTCCTGATCGAACCCCTTCGGACGCGCCATGATTCGACCGTAGCACGTTCTTGAACAATCATTACAAATCTCGATGGCCGCGCCGGCCGAGGTCTCGCAGCGCCGCCGCCACCTCCTGCGGGCGTTCCTCGGCCATGAAGTGGCCCGCCGCCACCGTCCGGTGTTCGAGGTCCGGGGCCCACGCCGACCACAGGCCGGCGGCGTCGAACCCGAGCGCCGCGCCCCAATCCTGTTGCAGGACGGTGACCGGCATGGCCAGCCGGGCGCCCGCGGCGCGGTCGGCTCGATCGTGCTCGAGGTCGATGCCCGCCGACGCGCGGAAGTCGGCGACGATCGACGGGACGGCGGCGCGGGAGGCCGCCAGATACTCGGCCCGCACGTCGGCGGGAATCGCCGCCGGGTCGCCGCCCCACTGATCGAGAAAGTAGGCGAAAAAGGCGTCGGCGCTACCGGCGATCAGCTGCTCCGGCAGACCGGGCGGCTGGGCCATCAGGTAGAGGTGGAAACCCACCGCGGCGTCGACGCCGCGCATGACCTCCCACATGTCCCAGGTGGGCAGCACGTCCAGGCTGGCCAGGTGGGTGATCGCGGCCGGATGGTCCAGGCCCGCGCGGATGGCGACCAGCGCACCGCGGTCGTGGCCGGCCAGGGCGAACCGATCGTGGCCGAAAGCCTGTGCGAGAGCGACGATGTCGGCGGCCATCGTGCGTTTGGCGTAGGTCTCGGGGCCCGCCTGCGGCTTGTCGCTGGCGCCGTAGCCGCGCAGGTCGGGAACCAGGACGGTGTGGTCGGCGGCCAGGTCGGCGGCGACGTGCCGCCACATCAGATGGGTCTGCGGGAAGCCGTGCAGCAGCACGATCGGGCTGCCCGAGCCGCCGACGGCCACGGCGAGCTCGACGTCCTCGGCGACCGGGACGCGGTGGTAGTCGAAATCGGGAATCGTGACGGACATGGATCTCCTCGGGTCGTGACGGGCGAATCGGGACCCACCCTGCGTCCGCTCGATGAGTAACCGATGAACGCGCACTACATTGGCCGGATGCGCTTCGAGGTGCTGGGACCGGTGACCGCGCACGACGACGCGGGCGACGCCGTGGCGCTGGGCGGCCCCCGGCACCGCGCGGTGCTGGCGCGACTGCTGGTGGCGCGCGGGCACGTGGTGCCGGTCGGGCGGCTGGTCGACGATCTGTGGGAGGAGCCGCCCGCCGACGCGGTCGGGGCGATCCGGACCTTCGTCGCGGGGCTGCGGCGGGCCCTGGAGCCCGATCGGCCGCCGCGCACGCCCGCGCGACTGCTGGTCACCGAGGGGCCCGGCTACGCGGTGCGAGCCGACCGCGCGGCGGTCGACGCGTGGCGTTTCGACGAGGCGCTCGGCCGGGCCGCGAATCTCCCTGCGGCAGCGGCACTTCCGGTGCTGACCGAGGCGCTGGACTGGTGGCGCGGCCCCGCCTACGCCGACTTCGCCGACGCGGACTGGGCGCGGGCCGAACGCTCCCGCCTCACCGAGCAGCGGCTGCTGGCCGTGGAGCGGCGCGCCGCGGCGCAGCTGGATCTGGGCGCGGCCGCCGCGGCGGTGCCCGACCTCGACGCGCATGTCGCCGAGCACCCGTGGCGCGAGGAGGCCTGGCTGCTGCTGGCCACCGCGCTCTACCGCGCCGGCCGCCAGGCCGACGCGCTCGCGGTGGTGCAGCGGGCGCGGCGGATGCTGGCCGAGCACCTCGGCATCGATCCCGGGCCGCGCCTGCGCCGTCTCGAACTCGACCTGCTCCGCCAAGCCGACCACCTCGACCCGGCCGATCCCGCCACCCAGGTCTGGGAGCAGGCCCGGGCCGCCTACGACCGCACCGTGACCGGCCGCGCCCGGACCAGGCTGGAGTCCACCGCCGCCCTCATGCGCGACCTCGCCGTCACCGGCGCCGGTGGCCTCGAGGCCGCCCGCACCCACCACCTCGCGGCCGTCGCCGCGGCCACCGAGCTGGGCGACCCGGAGCTCACCGCCCGCGTCATCGGCATCTACGACGTCCCCGCGATCTGGACCCGCTCCGACGATCCCGCCCAGGCGGCCCGGCTCGTCGCGACCGCCGAACAAACCCTGCTCCGCTTGCCCGCGCACAACGACGCCGCCCGCGCCCGCCTCCTGGCCACCATCGCCGTCGAGTCCCGCGGCCTCCTCCCCACCGGCTCCTCGCCGACCGAGCCCACGGCATCGAAGCCGGAAAGCGCCTACGACACCGGAAAGGAGCTTCCGAGCGAAAAAGCGCAGATCGCACCACAACCCGGCGGCTCGGACTTCACGCCGCAACCGGCCGACCACGCCGCCAGGCACGCACCGGCGAACGCGGAAAACAGCAATCCGCGGCCCGGCGATGCGAGTGGGCCGGAATCGCCGAACGCGGCGGAAATCAGGCCGGCCGATGACGCGAGCGGGGCCGGGTGGCGGCCGTTGCGGGCGGCTCGGGAGGCCGAGGAGATCGCGCGGCGGCTGCGGGATCCAGGGTTGCTGGCGTTCGCGTTGAACGGGGTGTTCATGCAGAGTTTCGAGCGGGCGGGGCTGGCGGGGCGGCGGGAGCGGGTGGGGCGGGAGATCTTGGCGGTGGCGGAGCGGAATCAGCTGACCACCTATGCGGTGCTGGGGCATCTGGTCTGCTTGCAGGCGCGGTGCGGGCTGGGTGAGCGGGAGGACGCCGATCGGCATGCCGAAGCCGTCGATGTGCTTGCGGCGCGGCACGATCTGCCGTTGGTCGCGGTGTTCACGCAGTGGTACCGGGCGTTGCGGGCGGCTGAGACGACGGATGCGGAGACGGCGGTGGCCGGATACCGGCGGGCCGCGGTGCCGCTGGCGGAGGCGGGGATGCCCGGATTGCAGCGGGGCCTGCTGCCGTTGGCCGAGCTGATTGTGTCGCTGCGCCATCGGGATTCGGAACGGATCGCCGCGATGGAGGCGGATTGGGGGCCGTACGCCCAGTGGGTTCGGCCCACCCTGCTGGTGGCGCGGGGCGAGGTGGAGCAAGCCCGAACAGCCCTGCGGCACATCGAGTTTCCCCCGCGCGATCTGTTGTTCGAACTGCTGTGGGCGGTACTCGCACAGGCGGCGATCGCGGTGGACGACGTCGCTCTCATGCGGGAGGCGCAGCGACAGCTCTCCCCCGCGCACGCGGAGACGACCGCGCAGAGCGGATTGCTCGAGGTCGGTGCGGTGCGCGACCATCTCGCGGAGCTGACCGCCGCACTGGCGGGGCGGGAGTGACTTCCGTCATATCAGGCGTATGTCGACGAGCTATCGGTCTATGAGTAGCCTACTTAGGTAACCCTAATACGGAGGTAATCTTTTGGCCCGCCCCCGCACCACACTCACCGTCCAGAACACGATCCGGATCACCGATCACATGATCCGGGTGCAGCTCGGCGGACCCGGCTTCGCCGCGTTCCAGCCCAACGACTTCACCGACGCCTACGTGAAACTGGCCTTCCCCGGCCCCGACGGCGAGGTGCTGCGCACCTACACCGTGCGCTCGATCGACCCCGCGGCGCAAGAGCTCGCCATCGATTTCGTCTACCACGGCGACGAGGGCGTGGCCGGTCCGTGGGCCGCCGCCGCGCAGCCCGGCGACACGATCGAACTCATGGGCCCGGGCGGCGCGTACGCCCCGCGCCCGGATGCCGACTGGCACCTGCTCGCCGGCGACGACTCCGCGCTGCCGGCCATCGCCGCCGCCTGCGCCGCCCTGCCCGCCGACGCCGTCGGCTACGTCTTCCTCGAGGTCGGCGGCCCGGCGGACGAACTCGCGCTCGAGGCGCCCGAGGGCGTGCGGGTGACCTGGCTGCACCGCGGCGAGAGCGCCCCCGGCGAGCAGCTCGCGGCCGCGGTTCGCGTCGCACCCTGGCGCGAGGGTCAGGTGCAGGTCTTCATCCACGGCGAGGCCCGCGCCGTCATGCACGAGCTGCGCCCCTACATCCGCAAGGAACGCGGCGTCACCGCCGAGTGGGCGTCCTCGATCTCGGGGTACTGGCGGGTGGGCCGCACCGAAGAGGGCTTCCGGCAATGGAAGTCCGCGCTCGCCGAGACCGAAAAGGCGGCGCAGCGGGCCGGCTGAGCGGTTCGACACTCTCGCTAACGTCCGGTTATCGTTTCCGGCGCGGCATCGACCAGAATGACTGGTCGGTTCTCTTCGAACCGCAGTCCGCCCGCGAGAGGAATCGATGACCACCGCACACGATCGGCGCTGGCGCCGTCGCACCCCCGACGACGTCGTCTCGACCGGGGGCGGCGCGCTCAAGCGCAGCCTGAGCCGGCTCGATCTGACCGCGATGGGCGTGGGCACGATCGTCGGCGCGGGGATCTTCGTGATCACCGGCGTGGCCGCCGCCGAGAAGGCCGGGCCCGCGATCGTGGTGTCGTTCCTGCTGGCCGGGTTGGTCTGCGTGCTGGTGGCACTGTGCTATAGCGAACTCGCGGCAATGGTTCCGGTGTCGGGCAGCGCCTACACCTACACCTACGCGACGCTGGGCGAGGGTCCCGCGTTCCTGGTCGGCTGGAATCTGCTGCTGGAGTTCGTCATCGCCGGTTCGGCGGTCGCGATCGGCTGGTCCGGCACCACGGTGTCGGCGCTGGACTCGCTGTTCGGCATCACACTGCCGCAGGCCATCACCGCCGCGCCCGCCGAGGGCGGCGTGGTGAATCTGCCCGCCGTCCTGATCATCGCGGCGATCGTCGCGGTGCTGGTCGGCGAGGTGACGCTGACCGCGAAGATCACCAAGCTGCTGGTGGGCGTGACCATCGGCGTGCTCGTGCTCGTCGTCGCGGTGGGCGCGCCGCACATCGATCCCGGCAACTGGGTTCCGTTCGCGCCGTTCGGCTGGAGCGGCATCGTCGGCGGCGCGGCCATCGCCTTCTTCGCCTTCCTCGGGTTCGACGTGGTGGCCGCCTCGGCCGAGGAGGCGCGCGATCCCAAGAAGGACGTGCCGTTCGCGATCATCGGCACGGTGCTCCTCGCGACCGTGCTCTACGCACTGGTCAGCGCGGTGCTGACCGGTGTAGCGCCGTTCGCGTCGCTGAACAACAGCGCACCCATCGCCACCGCCTTCGGCGCGTTGAGCATCGGCTGGATCGGCAACGTCATCGTGGTCGCCTCGATCATCGCGCTGACCAAGGGCGTGCTGCTGATCGTCTACGCGCAGGTGCGCCTGGCCTTCGCCATGTGCCGGGACGGGCTGCTGCCCCGCCGCCTGGCCGCTACCAGCGCGCACGCGACCCCGGTGCGGCTCACCCTGCTGCTCGGCGCGGGCAGCGCCGCCATCGCCGGGCTGGTACCGATCGACATCGTGGTGGAGCTGGTGAACATCGGCGCCCTGTCCGCGTTCGCGGTGGTCTGCGCGGGCGTGCTGGTGCTGCGCCGGCTGGAACCCGACCGCGAACGCCCGTTCCGGACGCCGCTGGTGCCGCTGCTGCCGATCCTCGCGCTGCTCGGCTGTGCGCTCATGGCGCTCACGCTCGACGGCCTGACCTGGGTGCGTTTCGCGGTGTGGGTGGCGATCGGGCTGGCGGTGTATTTCGGCTACAGCCGCCGCAATTCGGTGCTGGCCACGTCGGCGCGCGATGTCGGCCGGGTGTGACACACTGCGGCAATGTCCGATGACGAAAAGCAGATCCGGCTCCTGATCGAACGGTGGGCGGCCGCCGTGCACGCCGGTGACCTGCCGACCGTGCTGGCCGATCACGCGCCCGACATCGTGATGTTCGACGTGCCGCCGCCGCACGAGGGCGTGCGCGGCATCGACGCCTACCGCGACGTGTGGCCCGGCTTCTTCGACTGGCAGGCCGCCGGTGGCACCTTCGACATCGTCTCGCTGGACATCGTGGCCGGCGCGGAGGTGGCCTTCGCCTACGCGCTGCTGCTGTGCGGCACGGCGGCCGAGTTCGCCGCCGATCCGGCCAAGCGGCTGCGTCTCACCCTCGGTCTGCGCAAGCAGGACGGGCGCTGGACGGTGCTGCACGAGCATCATTCGTTCGCCGACGAGAGCGCGGAACCCGAATCCGCCTGATCGGCGGGGCTCAGCGGGTGTAGCGGTGTTTAACCCCGGCCGGGAAGTAGTCGGGGTCACCCGCGGGTCGCAGTTCCACGTGCGGCGATTGCCGTTCCGCGGGAACGTAAGCGGCGTATTCACTGTTGTGATCGAGCAGCGCGGCGCGGATCGCGGCGGCGACCAGCCCCGTGCGCTCGGCCGTGTTGGCGGCCTCGGGCGCGAGTTCGACGGTGATGCGCAGCAAGCGGTTCCGGTCGGCGTCCTCCCAGGCTTCCAGCACGAACTTGCCGGTCACCCACTCGCAGATCGCGGGCTGCTCCAGGCCGAGGGCGACGGTTTCGGGAAAGACGTTCGCGCCGAACACCGAGACCGCGTGCAGGGAACGCCCGAACACGAAGACGAACGGCAGGTCCGGGCCCGGCCCCGGGTCGAAGCCGTGTGCCCGGCACAGCGCGAGCAGTTCGGCGTGCGCCAGGACGCCGCCGTCGTCGGCGAGGTGGTAGCGGATCAGCGGCACCCCGCCGTCGGCGGTGAACACCAGGGTGCCCTCGACGGTCTCGAAGTAGCGGTCGGCGGGATCGTATTGCAGCAGGGTGGGCAGCCGCTGCCCGCCGAACACCTGCGCGGCCAGCGCGGGCCGGGCCGCGAGGAACCGCCGGATCGCCACGCTCAGCGGCGTCTCGTTGCCGAGCACGCCGGCGTCGGCCGTGCCGTAGAGCGCGGCCACGTCGCGGGCCGGGTCCAGGCCCGCGCGCACGCCGAGCAGGTCGCGCCACTGCTCGCTGAACACCTCGCCAGCGCACACCAGCTTCACCGCGTAGCGCGACCACGGCAGCCCCGCGCGCAGGCCGGTGTCGATCACGTCCTTGAGGAACGGCGGGTACCCGAACAGCACGATCTGGTCGAAGTGCTCCCCCAATTCCGGGAGCACGCGCAGGATCTCGGCCTTGTTGTTGCCGGGCGCCACGATGGTCAACGGCAGCCGCCCGGACAGCGCGCGCAGGCAGCCCAGGGTGAACACGCCGCCCACCCAGGTGCCGAGCGGGAAGCACACCACCGCGAGGGTGCGCCGCGTGGCGGCGCCGAAGCCTTCGGTCAGGACCTGGTCGAAGCGCCGGGTCGCGGCGGCTTCGTCGCCGATCGCGCGCGGCCAGAAGGTGGGCGTGCCGGTGGAACCCGAGGACACCGCGATCATGTCGCAGCCGCTCAGATCGCCGTCGCGGCAGCGCTCGGGCAGCGGAAAACGCTGGTGATAATTGGCTTTGGTGACCAGCGGCAAGGTCGCGAACGCGGCCGCGTCGGTGATTCGGGCGGCGTCCACCCCGTGGTCGCCGAGGAATTTCTGGTAAGCGGGCACGGTGGCGGCGGTGCGCTGGAACAGCGCCAGCGGGGCCGCGAGAGGATCGGAGGGCATCCGGCGGGGGCCTTTCTGCGCGACGATCTCTCAAAACTACCGGCGCGCACCGGAGCTCGCGTCCGAACTGCAACCGTGCGGTGCGCCGTCGTGCCGCAAAATAGAGCGTGCGGCAGGCGCGGACGAACAGAGCAGGGGGCAGGGTGAGACGCCGTTTCGCTATGGCGGGCACGATCATGACACTGGCGCTGACGGCGGGGTGCGCGAGCCTCACCACCGTGCCCGGCCATCCGGTGGCGGCCCCGCCGCCGTTGCCGACCGTGGCCGATTATCACACCCAGCGCGTGCAATGGGCGCCGTGCGCCGACCAGCCCGAGGCCGACTGCGGCGACATCCGGATCCCGGTCGACTACGCGAATCCCGGAGCGCAGGCCATCACGATGCCCCTGGTCCGGCTGCGCGCCACCAATCCGGAGTCCCGGCTGGGCGTGCTCACCATGAATCCGGGCGGGCCCGGTGAATCCGGCTACCAGCAGATCCTGGACGCCCTCGACCCGGACGACACCGGGCTGCGCAAATTCCGCGTCCGCTACGACCTGGTCGGGTTCGACCCGCGCGGCGTCGGGCGCACCGCGGCCGTGCGCTGCCTCGACGATCGGGCCACCGACGCCTACTACGCCACCGACTTCACCCCCAGCACGCCCGACCAGCTCGCGAAAGTCGCCGCCGCGCACCGCGGTTACGCGGCGGCCTGCCTGCGCAACACCGGCCGGCTGCTCGGTTTCGTCGGCACCGAGTTCGTCGCCAAGGACATGGACGTCATGCGCGCGGCCCTGGGCGAGGCGAAGCTGAACTATCTCGGCTTCTCCTACGGCTCGCGCCTCGGCCTGTATTACGCCGAGGAGTTCCCGGACCGGGTTGGGCGGATGCTGCTGGATTCGGTGGACGATCCTAGTTCGAGCACCGACCGCTGGGAGTTCGAGGAGTCGACCCGGACTCCGGTGTCGGCCCGGCTCGCGCCACGCGACCAGGTCGTCTACGACATGCTCGGCGTCTGCACGGCCCGTTCGGACTGCCCGCTCGGCCACGACCAGGCCGCCGCCATGACCGCCCTGCGCGCGCTCATCGACAAGGTCGACGCCGACCCCATTCCGGTCGACGACGGACGGCGGCTCGGCTCCAACCTGGCGCTGCTCGGCCTGTTCGAAACCACCTACGACAGCAGCTATCAGAAGCGGTTCGAACAGGCGATCGTCGCCGCGCAACGCGGGAACGGCACCGCGCTGGCCGCGCTCGCCGATCGCTACGTGGGCCGGGAGAACGGCCGGTTCTCCAGCGCGGACCCGGCGTTCTGGGCGATCCAGTGCGCCAACGACGATCCGGCCGACTACCGCTCGAAATCCGAGGACCAGATCATGGCGGCGCTGAGCCGGGTGGCCGAGGGTTACTCGCGATCCGGCCCGCTGTTCGGCGCGAACCGCGTGTTCAGCACGCCGCTGTGCCTGTTCTGGCCGGTGCCACCGACCCGCGCCTCGGCCGGGGTGCGCGCCGCGGGCGCGCCGACCATCGTGCTGGTCAACAACACCGAGGATCCGGCGACACCCCTGGAAGACGCGGAGCACGTGGCGGAGACGCTGGCCGACGCCGTGCTCGTCGTGAACGAGCACGCGGGTCACATCGCCTTCGACAACGGGTCCGAATGCGTGGACGGGATCGTGCTCGGTTTCCTCTTCGACGGGCAGGTGCCCGCGCGGGGCACCCGCTGCCGCACGTGATCCCGCATGGTGGGGCGGCACCGAAGGCGGCTACGACCATAGTGACTCGCACGGCAGTGGCGGCATGTCCGCGCGGACGGCATCGTCTATCAGCACCGGAACGCCGAGCCATTCACCGACGTCCTTCGCGAATCGAATCGCTGCTCGCCTCGCTGCGCAGTAGTCGAGTACGTGGGGGCCGAATCTGATGCGTACGTGGCACTGTTCGTCTTGCACGCCAAGCCCTTTCGCGGAGTGGCACTGAGCCGGGTGAACGACCGAACGTCGAGCTCACCCGGCCCATTGCCGATGACGCTAAGAACCTGATCGCGACAATCTGAACGATATTTCTCCGAATTTCTCGCCGGTACGATTTCCGTTGACTGGTTTCTCCTGGTGTCCGACGATCGACTACATGGAAGAAATCACACGAAACATCCGAAGTGAAGACACACCGCTGGTCTTGACGTTCCTCGGGAAGAATACGCAGAACGGCGGGAGCCCAACGGTCTTCGCCACGAACCGGGACACGTACGTCATCCAGAGCTGGAAGGTGGAAGGCCGGCCCGACCAAGTAGAGATCCCGCACCGGCTACTCGCCCACACCCGCCCGGGGACCAGCGTGGGTGCGGCATTGGAGGACACCGGACGCGGCACGTTCATCCTGACGGGTACTCCGGTGACGAACGTCGCCGCGCTGGCCCAGATGAACACCCCGGACCACGAGACCAGCATCGAGGTTCCCGTAGGACAGGAGAGGTGGATTCATGCGGCTTCTGCAAGGTGAGGAGATCGACAACCTGCTCCGATCGTGCGAGCACAGCGCCTATCACCTCGAAGTGCTCGACACCTATGAGACGCCCGAGGAAGCCG
Organism: Nocardia sp. NPDC050435; assembly: GCF_040655395.1. Taxonomy (NCBI): domain Bacteria; kingdom Bacillati; phylum Actinomycetota; class Actinomycetes; order Mycobacteriales; family Nocardiaceae; genus Nocardia; species Nocardia sp. NPDC050435. The sequence continues at coordinate 306,483 of NZ_JBFAJW010000008.1, read as the reverse complement.
AACCATTCCGCAAGTTCATGAGCGGCGAGCCCGACGACTACGCGTGGGGCGAGGATTGGTGGAATCTGATCCGAGAGGTCACGGAGACGGGCCGAGTTGTTCGACGTGCCCGGGTCGTCACCCACCCACACACCGACTACACGCGGTGGGGCCTGGTCGTGTCGAATCAGAACATCGCTGTCGGCGAGGAAATCCGGTACCTGCCCCGTCACCTCATCGACCCGTCCGAACTGACCACGGACGACTTCTGGCTGCTCGACGACCGGACGCTCGCCTTCACCGTCTTCGAGCCGTCAGGGCGATACCTCGGATGGGGCATCAGCCACGACCCGGTCATGGTCGACCACGCGCGGGCGGTGTGGAATCGAGTGTGGGACAAGGCCGTTCCGCACGGCGAATACGTCAAGGCGTGACCACTACCGCGAAAGTGGCTCGCGAGGCGTTCGGTGAGCGCCTGCGCAACCTGCGTAAGGATGCGGGGCTGACCGGTAGACAACTGTCCGAGCTTGCCGGTTGGCCCCCGTCCAAGGTCTCGAAGATCGAGTACGGCAGGCAGGTGCCGACCGATGACGACGTGCGCGTGTGGTGCATCCACACCCGCGGCGCCGATCACGTACCCGACCTCCTCGCGAATCTGCGCAACGTCGAAACCGCGTACCGCGAATGGCGTCGGATGCGCCTGCCACACAGGCAGAAACTGTCGATCGCGGCCGAGGCCAGGACAAACCTCATGCGCTGGTACGAACCCGTGCTCGTGCCAGGCCTGTTGCAGACGCCGCCCTACGCTGAAGCCTTACTGCGGACCGTCCTCGAATTCTGCGACGAACCGGCGAACGAGATAGACGCCGGCCTGGCCGCCCGCCTCGAACGCCAGCAAGTCCTGTACCGGGGTAATCACCGCTTCTACTTCATCATCGCGGAGCAGGTTCTCCGCACCCGCGTCGGCACCGCGGAGGTGATGCTCGAGCAGATGGACCGTTTGCTCACGGCGATGTCCCTGCCTCGCGTCGTGCTGGGCATCGTCCCTTCGGCGCACGACTACACCGCGCCCACGAACAACTTCGTCATGTTCGACACCCGCATGGTGCAGGTCGAGACCATCTCCGCTGAGCTGACCATCACCCAGCCCAGCGAACTCGCCTTGTACGAGAGGGCTTTTCATCGGCTCAAGGATCAAGCCGTTCACGGGCAGGATGCGCGCGCCCTGATCGTCGGGGCCATGGCTGCCCTCCGGCCTGATCATGACGCACAAACATAGGTCCCGAGCGCAGCCGAGTACTGCTCATTCGTCGGTACGCTGTGGCGCCGACCACCGGCCGGCCTTCGCACTCGCTCATCTAGGGTGGCCGGGTGACCTGGACTGCCGGATTCGACCTCGATATGACCCTGATCAATTCGCAGCCGGGTGTGGCCAAGGCGATCGACACACTGGCCGACGAGTATGGCCTGGTGCTGTCCGGGGAGAAGATCGCCGCGCGGCTCGGGCCGCCGCTGCCGATGCTGCTGGCCGATGCGGGGGCGCCCGCCGAGTTGATTCCGGAGCTGGTGACGCGGTATCGCGAGCTCTACCCCACGATTGTGCCGCTGGTGCCGGCGATGCCCGGTGCGGACGCGGCGCTGGCGGCGGTGCGGGAGCGTGGCGGCCGGATTCTGGTCGTCACCGGGAAGCACCAGCCGCTCGCGCGGTTGCATCTCGACGAATTGGGTTGGCAGGTGGACGATCTCGTCGGTGATCTGTGGTCGGCGGGTAAGGCCGGTGCGCTGCGGGCGCACGGCGCGTCGCTCTACGTCGGCGATCATATCGGCGACATGGAGGGTGCGGTGGCCGCCGAGGTGACCGCCGTGGGCGTCAGCACCGGGCCGTGCTCGGCCGCGGACTTGCGCGCGGCCGGCGCGGAGGTCGTCCTGCGTGATCTCACCGAGTTCCCGGATTGGCTCGCCGGGCACTCGGGGAGCTGAGAATCCCTGCGGCGGTGCGGGTTCAGGGGCCGAGTAGCCGCCGGGCCATCCCTGTCCCGAGTCCGGTGGGTCCCGCCAAGCGGCGCAGGACCGGGGCAGCCGCCGACGCGACAGGCTCGGGGATCGCGGTGTGCGCGAGCGATTCCGGTGTCGGCACGGGCAGGACCGATCCAGGCGGCACCAACCGTGCGGCCGGCTCCGGGATCGACGCGGCCATAGCCGATCCAGGCGACACCGACCGCGCGACCGATTCCGGGATCGATGCGGCCACGACCGGTCCAGGCGGCACGAACTGCGCCGGGATCGACGCGGCCACAACCGAACCAGGCGGCACCAACCGCCCGACCGATTCCGGAATCGACGCGGCTACAACCGATCCAGGCGGCACCAACCGCGCGACCGATTCCGGAATCGATGTGGCCACGACCGGTCCTGGCGGTGCGACCGGCTCCGGGTGCGACGCCGGTGGTGGTCCGTAGCGGGCGGTGTGGGCGAACCATTCCTGCCAGCCCGGTTCCCAGTCGCGCAGAGCCTCGACGTAGGCGAGTACGTTCGCGGTGTCGGCCGGGCTGAGGGCGTATTCGGTGATCATCGCCGGGATGTCGATGGCGGCGAGTTGCTCGAATCGGTCGCGGCGGGAGCGGGCCAGGTCGCGGGTCATGGTGACGGCCTGGTCCGGGTCGCAGCCGAGGGAATTGCGGAGTACGGCGATCATGTTGGCGGGTTCGGGGGCGGTCGCGATTTCGCGTTCGTAGGAATGCAGGTCGTTGGTCAGGATGCTGGCGTCGTTGACGCTGTCGAGCAGCGCACGCAGGGTGGGAGCGTGCGCGACCGCCTCGGGAAGCGCCAGGCCTCTCGCGTATTCGATCAGGCCCGAGACGCACGGAGCGCCGTTGGTGGCGCGCTTCAGTTCCAGGTATTCGATCGGATTGCCGACGTGCCGGTGCGCGAGTTCCTCGAGATTTCCGGCCAGGCAGCGTTCGACGTGCTCGCGGGTGCGCCGCCGCCAGTCGCGCGGCATGCCCGGCGCGGTGCGCGACCACAGGTCGGCCAGTCCGCGTTCGAAGGGCGTGGTGGGCAGGGGTGAACCCTGGCTGGGGTCGAGGGGCATGAATCGGGCGAGTCGCGCCACCTGGGTTCGGATCGGCACGCCCGGCTCGTAGGTTCCCGCGAAGTGATCGTCGACGTAGAACAGCCAGGTGTTCCAGTCGGTGATCGTCGCGATCTCGGCGGCGGGCGCGGACGGGAACATCGCGCACGAGAGCAGGGCGTAGTCCTCCCGTTCGAACTGCCGCTCGGACCACGACGTGAACAGGGACATGTCCCGGGCCCAGGCCGTGGCGTGGGCGCGGGTGGCGTTCAGGTGCGGGTTGAGCCGGGCGGACTGCGAGCCTCCGGGGCTCACCGCCGATGCGGAAACCGTTGCGGCGGTGGGCCCTACGCTCAATTGCCGGGCCAGGGCCGTCAGGTGCGCCGCGGCCGCCGGCTCGGGGTTGGCGGCGTGCAAGCAGGCCAGCGCCGAGTCGAGCGCACGCGCCACCTCCTGGTGCGCCCAGGCGCGCGCCCCGGCCCGCTCGATCAGGTCGGCGCAGGTGCGCACCGCGTCGTCGTCCAACGGCCCTTCACCGCAATACAATTCGGCCAGTCGCGCCGCGGCCGCGTTGCCCGCGCCGAGCGCGGCCACCACCGGCAGCGTCTTCTTGCGGGCGCGCAGATCCGACATCGCGGCCTTCCCGGTGACGGCCGGATCGCCCCAGATGCCGTGCAGATCGTCGACCAGCTGGAAGACCAGGCCGAGGTGTTCGCCGAACTGCCGCAACTGCCAGACCCGGTGCGGCGACGCGCCCGCGGACATCGCACCGAGTTCGCACGCCGCTGCGAACAGCGCACCGGTCTTGTCGGCGGCCATCGTCAGGCATTCGGCCAGCGGCACGTCCGCCCGGCGCTCGAAGGACAGGTCGGCGGCCTGGCCGTCGTCGAGGCGCAGCAGCGCCTCGTCCAGGCGGCGCACGCCGTCGGTGGCCAGCGGCGCGCCGTCGGCCGCCAGCGCCTCGGTGGCCAGCGTGCTCAACGCGTCGCCGGCGAGGATCGCGGCGGGCACGCCGAACACGGCCCAGGCGGTGGGCCGGTGCCGGCGCAGCCGGTCCCCGTCCATGATGTCGTCGTGCAGCAGCGAGAAGTTGTGCGCCAGTTCCACCGCGAGCGCGGCGTTGGTGGCGCGCTCGGCGGTGCCGCCGACCGCCTCGGCCGCGAGCATGGCCAGGACCGGCCGCAGCGCCTTGCCGCTGGGCTCGTCCGCGGGATTGCCGTGCTCGTCCCACCAGCCGAAGTGGTAGCCGATGACGCGGCGCAGCGCGGAGCGCATCCGATCCGCCGACGCGCGCAGGCCCGGGTCGATCAGCCGGCGAGCCCGCGCGAACGGATCAGGCCCGGTGGCCATCGACGCTCCCGAGCTGCACGTTCTCCAGCACGCCCAGCGCGTCCGGAACCAGCACGGCCAGCGAGTAATAGCAGGTGACCAGGTAGTTCACGATCGCCTGCTCGTTGATGCTCATGAACCGCACGCTCAGGCCGGGCTCGCGTTCGTCGACCAGGCCGGTCTTGCGCAGGCCGATGACGCCCTGCTCGGCTTCGCCGGTGCGCATCACCAGGATCGAGGTGGTCCGCCGGTCGCTGATCGGGATCTTCCAGCAGGGGTAGATGGGCACGCCGCGCCAGGCCGAGACCCGGCCGCCGAGCACGTGCACCGTCTCCGGGGAGATGCCCTGCCGGGTGCACTCGTCGCGGAACGCGGCGATCGCCTCCGGGTGCGCGAGGATGAAACCGGGGTTCTTCCAGACCGTGTTGAGCAGCTGATCCATGTCGTGCGGGGTGGGCGGACCGCTGCGGGTGTAGATGCGCTGACCGAAGTCGGCGTTGTGCAGCAGGCCGAATTCGCGGTTGTTGACCAGCTCGTACTCCTGGCGCTCGCGCACCGCCTCGATGGTCAGTCGCAGCTGCTGTTCGAGCTGGTCGATCGGTTCGTTGTAGAGGTCGGAGATGCGGGTGTGCACGCGCAGGATGGTCTGGGCGATGCTCAGCTCGTATTCGCGGGGCTGCAACTCGTAGTCGACGAAGGTGCCCGCCAGCGCCGGTTCGCCCCGGTGACCGGAGACGACCTCCACCTCGGCCTCGCCGTGCAGGTTCTGTGCCTTGCCCGCGGTGGCCCGGTGGTGGTCCAGGTGCTCGCGCAGGGTCGGCGACTGGTCAAGCAGCTCCTGAAAAGCGCTCTTGGGCAACGACATCACGGTGCAGGCGGTGGTGGCTTTGACCGAGTAGTCCCACGTGCCGGCGGGGCCGAACAGGCCCTCGTCGCCGAAGTAGTCGCCGTCGGCGATGATCTCCAGCGTCGATTCCTGCCCGTACTCGCCCTCGCTGAGTTTGGCGAGCCGCCCGTGCACGAGCAGATGCAGCTCCTGGGCCTCGGCGCCCGCCGTCACCAGCACCTCCCCCGGCTCGTACTCGTGCTGGGTGAACCGGGCGGCCAGCGCGTCCAGCACGTCGGTATCGGCGAAGGCCCGCAACCAGGGCAGTTCGGTCAGCTCGGCCGGAATCACCTCGACCCGATCGCCGGTGGTGTGGAAGTCCAGCCGCCCGTCGCCCAGGGTGTAGTTCATGCGCCGGTTCACCCGGTACGCGCCGCCGCGGGCCTCGACCCAGGGCAGCAATTCCAGCAGCCACCGGGGCGTGATGCTCTGCATCTGCGGTACGGATTTGGTCGTCGCGGCCAGTTTGCGGGCGGCGGCGGTACTGAGGCTGAGTTGCCCGGCACCGTTGTGCCCGTTGGTTTCCGGGCTCACATCTGTAGAGGATTCACGCATGGCTCGACCACCTTCGATATAGGTGACGCGGGGAAGTGCGCTTGCCGTAGGAGAACTCGCTTCACGAGGATAAGGGCCACACCGGCAAACCGTGGGCGAAACTCCTCGAACATGCTGCGCGCGAAGCGCATTCGGCTATGCGCCGGCCTGGAACCGGCTTTCCGGGCGCGGCGCCGGGGCGGCGTCGAGGATGCCGAGAAAGGTGGGGCATTCCAGGTGGCTGGGCGCGGGGCAGGCGGCGGCGTGGCGCAGGCTGTCGCGCATGGCGCTGAGCTCGCCGATCCTGCGATCCAGCTCGTCGGCCTTGGCGGCGAAGACCGCGCGGTCCAGGCGGGGGCGCCCGTCCGCGCCGAACATGCCGGCGATCTCGTCCAGCGAGAAGCCCACGCCGCGCGCCGCGGCCACGAGCGAGAGCCGTTGCAGCACGGCCGGATCGAACAGCCGGCGCAGGCCCCGGCGCCCGACCGAGGCGATCAGCCCGCGCTCCTCGTAGTAGCGCAGCGTGGAGGCGGGCAGACCGGTGCGGTGCGCGACTTCGGTGATATCCAGGGTGTCCACGGGTTGACCTCTAGTCGACTTGAATTGACACAGTCTAGGCATGGACGCCACACAGCGAAACGAAGACCAGCGGTCGCGCTGGAACGGACAGTCGGGCAATGCCTGGGTGCGGGCGCAGCACATCGTCGACGAGGTCCTGCAACCCTTCGAGGACATCCTGGTCGACACCGCCCGCGCCCTCGGCCCGCGGCGCGTGCTGGACGTCGGCTGCGGCACCGGCGGCACCACGCTGGCCGTGGCCGGCGCGCTCGGCGCGAGCGAGGTCGTCGGCCTGGACGTCTCGGAGCCGATGATCACCGCGGCGCGCGAGCGGGCCGCCCAGCACGACGCCGCGGCGACTTTCGTGCTCGCCGACGCCCAGGCCCACACCTTCGATACCCCGTTCGACCTCATCCTGTCCCGGTTCGGCGTGATGTTCTTCGACGACCCGGTGCGCGCCTTCACCAACCTGCGCCGCGCCGCCGCCCCCGGCGCGCACCTGCGCTTCATCGCCTGGCGCGACCTGGACGAGAACCCCTTCATGACCACCGCCGAGCGCGCAGCCGCCGCTCTGCTGCCGCAGCTGCCCGCCCGAATCCCGGACGCGCCCGGGCAATTCGGCCTCGCCGACGGTGACCGCACCGCGGCGATCCTGCGCGAGAGCGGCTGGCGCGAGCTCACCGTGGACCGCCTCGACGTCGAGTGCTCCATGCCCGAAGAGGTCCTGAACTGGTATTTCACCACCCTGGGCCCGGTCGGCCTGGCCCTGCAGGGCGCGGACGAGGCGACCCGCGACCGGGTCGTCGAGGCCGTCCGCCCGGCCTTCGAACCTTTTGTCGACGGCGCGCGCGTCCGCTACACCGCGGCCTGCTGGTTCGTCGGCGCGACCGCCTGAAAGCCTACCGGCCCACCGGATTCGGGCTAGCGTCGGTGGAATGACAGGCATCGTATGGGTGAAACCGGAGGGCGCCGAAATGGCGGAGGTGGAGCTCGGAGCCGGGCGGCTGCGGGCGACGGGATCCGCGATCGGGGTGATCCGGTGCCGTACCAGATGGAGTACGAGCTCACCACCGGCGACCGCTGGGTGACCGAGCGGCTGTTCGTGCGCACCTTCGGCACCGGCTGGTCGCGCACCCTGGAGCTGACCAACAGCCCGGCCGGGAAGTGGAGCATCGCGGCGGAAAGCAAGGGCCAGGTCGAATTGCCGTCGCCGGGCGGCGATCCGGCCGCGGTCACCGGCGCGCTGGACTGCGATCTGGGGTTGTCGCCGCTGACGAACACGATGCCGGTGCTGCGCGGCGGGTTCCTGCAGCACGGCGGCGGTGAGCACCTGATGGCGTGGGTGTCGGTGCCGAGCCTGGTGGTGATCCCCTCCCGGCAGACCTACCGGCACGCCCGCCCCGGTGTGGTGACCTACTCGAGCGAACGGTTCCGGGAGGAGATCGTTTTCGGCGCGGACGGCCTGGTCGAGGACTATCCGTCGATCGGGCGGCGCGTGCGGCCCTGACGGGCGCACCGGCGCGGGGCCGGTGCGCCCGCGCCGGTCACGCCGCCTTGTACTTGCGCAGGTACTCGCCGGTCAGCGAGGTGGGGTGGGCCAGCAGCTCGGCCGGTGTTCCGGTGCAGACGATCTCACCGCCCGCCTTGCCGCCGTCGGGCCCGAGATCGATCACCCAGTCGGAGTGGGCGACCACGTCGAGGTTGTGTTCGATGACCACGACGGTGTTGCCGCGCTCGACCAGGTTGTCCATCAGGGCGAGCAGGGTGTCGACGTCGGACATGTGCAGGCCGGTGGTCGGCTCGTCCAGCACGTACACCGAGCCGGTATTGCCCAGCTGCGTCGCGAGTTTGATGCGCTGGCGCTCACCGCCGGACAGCGTGCTCATCGCCTGACCGAGGCTCAGGTAATCCAGTCCGACCTCGTTCATGGTGCGCAACTTGGCATTCAGTGCCTTCTCGGTGAAGAACGCCAGCGCCTCCTCGGCCGAGAGTTCGAGCACGTCGGCGATGGACTTGCCGCGTAACCGGTGCACCAGCACCTCCTCGGAGAAGCGGCGGCCGTCGCAGGCGTCGCAGTGCGTGGTGACCGGATCCATGTAGGCGATCTCGGTGATGATCACGCCCCGGCCCTCGCACTGCTTGCAGGCGCCCTCGGAGTTGAAGCTGAACAGACCCGGCGTCTGACCGCTGGCCTTGGCGAAGAGCTTGCGGATCGGATCCATCAGGCCCAGGTAGGTGGCGGGGGTGGAGCGCGAGGAGGCGCCGATGGCGGACTGGTCGACGAAGATCGCCTCGGGGTGCTCGCGCACGAACACGTCCCGGATCAGCGAGCTCTTGCCCGACCCGGCGACGCCGGTGATCGAGGTGAGGATGCCCGTCGGGATCGCGACGGTGACGTCCTTGAGGTTGTGCACGCTCGCGTGCTCGATCAGCAGCTCACCGGTGGCGGCGCGGAAGCTCTCCTTCACCCGGAACGGGCGGCGCAGACCGGCCCCGGTCGGGGTGTCGGCGGTGCGCAGTTCGGCGAAACTGCCCTGGAACACCACCTGCCCGCCGTGCACGCCGGCGCGCGGGCCGACATCGACGATGTGGTCGGCGATCTGGATGACATCGGGATCGTGCTCGACCACCAGCACGGTGTTTCCCTTGTCCCGCAACGCCCGCAGCAGATCGTTGAGCCGGCCCACGTCGCGCGGATGCAGGCCGACGCTCGGCTCGTCGAAGATGTAGGTGAGCCCGACCAGCGTCGAGGACAGGTGCTTGATCATCTTCAGCCGCTGGCCCTCGCCGCCGGACAGCGTCGAGGTGGCCCGATCCAGGCTCAGGTAGCCCAGCCCGATATCGCTGACGCGGCGCAGCGCGGTGCCGATCGCCTCGGCCAGGCCCAGCGCCGCCGGGTCGGTGATCTCGTCGAGCACCGTCAGCAGGTCGGTGATCTGCATGCGTGACCAGTCGGCGATATTGCGGCCGTCGATCCGGGTGGCCAGCGCCGCCGCGCTGAGCCGGGCGCCCTGGCAGGTGCCGCAGATGCCCTCGGTGAGGAATTTGGCGATCTGCTCACGCGTCTTCTCGCTCAGCGCCGAGGTGTCGCGTTGCAGGCGGGTGCGGGTGAACTTCGCCGCCAGCCCTTCGTAATTCGCTTTCCACGACCCCTTGGCGAAGGTCAGTTCCACCTGCCCGCCGCTGCCGTAGAGGAAGTCCTGCCATTCGGCGTCGGTGTAGTCGGCGAGTTTCTTGTCCGGGTCGAACCGGCCGGAACTGCCGTACATCTGCCAGTCGCCGCTGCCCGGCGCGTGCGCGGGCAGCAGGATCGCGCCCTCGTTCAGCGACTTGCTCCGGTCGACCAGGCGGTCCGGGTCGGCCTGCGCGCGGAAGCCGAGCCCGTCGCAATCCGGGCACATGCCCTGGGGCACGTTGAACGAGTAGTCGTAGACCAGCCCCGAGGACGGTGCGCCGAAGCGCGCGAACATCGCCCGCACCATCGAGTAGATGTCGGTCATGGTGCCCACCGTCGACCGCGGCCCGCCGCCCACCGGCTGCTGATCGATGATCACCGGCGCGTTCAGCCCCTCGATCGCCTCCGCGTGCGGGCGTTCGTAGCGCGGCAGGAAGTTCAGGATGAACGCCGGAAAGGTGGCGTACAGCTGCCGCTGCGATTCCACGGCGATGGTGTCGAAAACGATCGAGGACTTGCCCGAGCCCGAGACGCCGGTGAAAACGGTGATCTTGTTCTTGGGAATCTCCAGCGACACATTGCGCAGATTGTGCTCACGGGCGCCGAGGATTCTGATGACCTCGGTATCGGTGGTGGTCGGAACGGCGAAATCGGTTGCAGGCATGCCGGACACCCTGCCATGCCGCACCGACAAAATGCTGCGGCAGGAGTGACTCAAATCACATAATCACGCGGCTAGACATAATTGATCGAGAGGCGCTCCAGAAACTTTCGCAGCAGCGCCGCGACCTCGGCGGCGTGGGTCTCCAGCAGCCAGTGCCCGCCGTCGAGAACGTGGAGTTCGGCGCCCGGATGATCGCGGTGATAAGCGCGCGCCGCGCCCTCGGGCATATAGCCGTCATGACGTCCCCACACGATCAGCGTGGGCGGGCGGTGCTCGCGCAGATAACGCTGCTCGCGGGCGAACCACGCCACGGTGTGGCGCTGATCGGCGAGCAGTTCCACCAGATGCGCGCGCCGCTCGGGCGTATTCGTCACCGCCCAGGCCAGCGTCCACAGATCGGGACTGACCTGGTCGGCCAGCGGCTCGGGCAACTCGCCGCGGAATTCGTCGCGGAAACCCGCGAGGCTGACCCCCGCCGCCAGCGCTTCCTTTCCGGCCGGCGTCGGATCGTTCCAGAACCGTTTCAGCGGGGCGTATTTCGGGCCGTGCTGATCCTCGTAGATGTCCCCGTTCTGGATCACCAGCCCGCGCACCCGCTCCGGCGCGGCCATGGCCAGCCGCAAACCGAATTGCGAGCCGTAATCATGCAGGTAGATCACATATTCGCGCAGGTCGAGCACCTCGGTGAAGCGCAGCAGGAATTCGGCGTATCCGTCGAAGGTGTAGGAGAAATCGGGCGGCGCCGCGCTGTAACCGAAGCCGGGGAAATCCGGCGCCACGGTGCGCCAGCCATCGGCCAGCGCGGGCATGAGCGCGCGGAATGCGAACGACGACGACGGATATCCGTGCGGCAGCAGCACAATCGGACCGTCCGGCGGACCCGCCTCCCGATAGAAGGTATCGATTCCGTCCACGGTCACCCGGCGATGACGGATCTCGGTCATACACATCCTCCCGTATTTCGCGTGATCGTTTTCGGGAGGCGATACCCGCCCGGGCGGCGGCTCATGCGTCCCGGCCGGAAAACGCCCGCCGCGTCGCGACGGATTGACAGCATCCGGGGCCTACAGTGAGTGCTGATTATTAGCTGCTCATACCCGCGCAAGACGATTCGAAGGGTTGATCAGATGACCGCACCGCAACTGGATCCGGTGGTCGGAGAGTTCGTCGACGCGCTCAACGCCCATGATCACGATCGGTTGTTCGCACTGCTGACCGAGGACGCGACGATGTCCGACGACGGTGTCACGCGCAATATCGGTCAGTGGACCTCCAGGGAAATCTTCGACAGCAACGGCCGGATGAAAATCGAATCCGTGACCGGCAACGGTCGCGAATTGGTCGCCGATTACACCAATTCCCGCTGGGGCTCGATGCGCACGAACTGGCGATTCACCGTGCGCGACGGCAAAATCAGCCGCTTCGAGACCGGCCAGGCGTGATCTAGGCTCCAGGGGTTGTCCGGCCCCAGGTCACCAGGAGGAAAGATGAAACCAGGCACCGGTCTCGCGGTTGTGGCGGTCGCGGTGCTGCTCGCCGGCTGCACCGATATCCAGACGGCGCTCAACCGGGGCGGCGACACCCCCTGCAGCGAGTACGTCACACAGGATCCGGACACCAAGCGGGTGACGATCACCAAGTTCGTAAAGCAGCAGACCGGGCAGGAGAACGAGCCCGCGGGCACCGTGGTGGACGCGACGCTGGTCTCGGTCGATCTGCTCTGCGGCGCTCAGCGCAATGCCGAGACCCCGATCAAGAACGCCGACGTGGCAGGCATCTTCCTCAACAAGTAAGGCCCGCTTCGCGATCGACCGCGGCGCCCGTCCAGCTCGGACGGGCGCCGCGCGCGTGCTCAGCCGATATTGAAGGGCTCGCCCCACAGCGTCACCCGGGATTCGGCGTGCGCGGTGCTGATGTCGACCCGCACGAAGGACCGGGCCCGCGTGGTGCCGCCGTTGCAGCCGTCGATGCTGAACGGCTCGTCGGTCCAGGTGACGCTGCCCTGCCGGCCGATCACCTGGTGGTACACCCGCCCGGGCACCGAGGCCTCCTCGCGGGGCCGGATGTCGAGCAGATACCGCGCGATGGTGCGCCCGGAGGCCAGCGTGATCATGCGCGAACGTTCCGGAGTGTCGTTGCCCGCCAGCGCGACCGCGCTGTTGCCGACCGCGGACAGCGCGTCGATATCGGCCTGACAGGCCACGACGTAGCCGGGATAGATCTTCATCGCCGCGTCCGCCGCGTCGGCGCCCGACACCTCGACGCCGCCGCGCCCGCTCACCCACAGATTGCGCCGCCCGGCCACCAGACCGGGATTGAGCTTGGCGGATTCGCCGGTGAGCCGCACCGTGACCAGCGTGCCGTCGCCGAGATCGCGGGTGATCTTCCCGTCCGGTAGCGCGAGGAAGGTCTCCGCGTGCGCGGGCGGAGCGCCGCACCACGCGGCGAGCACGAGAACCCCGAGACCGAAGGCCTTGCGCGCGAGGCCTTTCCTACCCTGCCTGCTGACCATGTGCTCCCTTATGCGTTCGAATGTGCACGAGAGGTGAATCGAGCTGAGGTAGCGCTGAGATGACACTGCCGCCGCGGTGTTCGCTAGCGATCGGCAAAGGATAGCCGGACGTTTACTAGCCGCGCGCGGGGGTAGGACGGTCGGCCGTCGCGCGTCGAGCGGGCCACGAAAGTTCCGCGCGGCAGCCATGCATACGCCATGATGTGAGCACGAATGTGAGTCGCTCGATCCTTCCGACGATGAGGTTTTCCGAGGTGGCCCTGTTCCCCAACCTCAACCAGCAACGCGCAGAACTGGAAAAGGAATGGTCCAGGTGGGCCACGTCCACGTCGACCGCTGCCCGCCTGAAGCCCCGGACACCCTTGCTACGCAATGAGGTAGCGCAGTCCTGGCAGCGCTCGCTGCACACCGTCGACCCGGCGCGCACCGTCGCGCCGGGCCTGGACGACGTCGCCGACCGCTGGGCCGAATCGCCGCTGCGGCGCCCGATCACGGCGCTCGCCGAGCAGTTGCGGGCGGTCACCACCGAGGCCGGGTACGTGGCCGCGGTTACCGACGACACCGGCACCATCGTGTGGACCTGTGGCGACCGCACCATCCGGCGCCAGGGCGAGTCGGTGAACTTCGCCCCCGGCGGCTGCTGGGACGAAAGCCACATGGGCACCAACGGTTTGTCGCTGGCGCTGCACACCGACAGCCCGGTGACGGTGTTCTCCGCCGAGCATCTGGTCGCCGCGCTGCACGGCTGGGTCTGCTACTCCGCGCCGATCCACGGACCCGACGGCCGCCGGCTCGGCGTGCTCGATCTGTCCAGCCGCTGGGAGCGGTCGCATCCGGCGGTGATGACCTCGGTGCGGGCGCTGGCGACGGCGGCCGAAACCATGCTGGGCGCCAGCGATCCCGTGCCGCGCGCGGGCGTGCGCCTGGAATGCCTGGGCACCGCACGGCTGTTGCGCGAGGGGCGGCCGGTGCCGCTGCCGCCGCGCCAGCTCGAGATCCTGGCGCTGCTCGCCCTGGAACCCGACGGCTACACCCCCGATCAGTTGCACGCCGCGGTCTACGGCGACCGGCCGGTGTCCATCGGCACGCTCAAAGCCGATGTCTCCCATCTGCGCCGGGCCACCGGCGGCGAGATCGCCAACCGCCGCTACACCCTGACCGGCCCGCTGTCCTGCGACGCGGTGGACCTGCTGGCGGCCATCCACTCCGGCGACACCAGCGCCGCGGTATGGCTCTATCGCGGTCCGCTGCTGCCGGGTTCGGATACCCCGGGCGTGCTGGAGTGGCGCGACTACCTCGACGTCGGCGTCCGCACCGCCGTGCTGGCCAGCGACCGCCCCGAACACGCGGTGTCCTTCGGCGAGCGCGCCCCCGACGACATCGAGATCCACGAGCACGCCCTGCGCCTGCTCCCCCACGATGACGTGCGCCGGGCGGTCGTCAACGCACGGTTGCATACCGCTCTGCGGCACTAGGATCCGGCCGCCGCCCGGTGGCGGCCGTGGGCTCGCGCGCGGACTCGAGCGCACCAACCTCGTTCCAACCTTTGCGCGCAATAGTTGCCGCACGAGGTTTCCGTGAGGAGCGAGCGCCATGATCTATGCCAAGCCAGGGTCCGATAACGCCATCGTCGGGTACGCCACCCGCTACGACAACTTCATCGCCGGCGACTGGGCACCTCCGATCGAGGGACGCTACTTCGACAACCCCTCGCCGGTGGACGGCGAAACCTTCTGTGCCGTGGCGCGTTCCACCGCCGCCGACATCGATATGGCCCTGGAGGCCGCGCACCGGGCCGCCGAGGGCTGGGCCGCCACCTCCCCGACCGAGCGCGCCAACATCCTGAACCGGATCGCCGACCGCATCGAGAACAGCCTGGAGCCGCTGGCGGTCGCCGAGACCTGGGACAACGGCAAACCCGTCCGCGAGACCCTGGCCGCGGACCTACCGCTGGCCGTCGACCACTTCCGGTACTTCGCCGGGGCCCTCCGCGCTCAGGAGGGGAGCGTCGCGGAGATCGATGCCGACACCATCGCCTATCACTTCCACGAACCGCTGGGCGTGGTCGGCCAGATCATCCCGTGGAACTTCCCCATCCTGATGGCGGCCTGGAAGCTGGCGCCCGCCCTCGCGGCCGGCAACTGCGTGGTGCTCAAACCCGCCGAACAGACCCCGGCCTCGATTCTGCTCGTGGTGGAATTGATCGCCGACCTGTTGCCGCCCGGCGTGCTCAACGTGGTCAACGGATTCGGTGTGGAGGCAGGCAAACCGCTGGCGTCGAGCCCGCGGGTGGCCAAGATCGCCTTCACCGGCGAGACCACCACCGGCCGGTTGATCCTGCAGTACGCCAGCGAGAACATCATCCCGGTGAGCCTGGAGCTGGGCGGCAAGAGCCCCAACATCTTCCTGCCCGACGTCCTGGCCGCCGACGACGAATTCCTGGACAAGGCCGTCGAGGGTTTCGTGATGTTCGCGCTGAACCAGGGCGAAGTGTGCACCTGCCCGTCGCGCGCGCTGGTGCACAGCTCCATCTACGACGAGTTCATGGAGCGCTGCGTCGCGCGCACCCGGGCCATCACGGGCGGCAACCCGCTCGACGACAGCACCATGATCGGAGCACAGGCCAGCAACGACCAATACGAGAAGATCCTGTCCTACATCGACATCGGCCGCCAGGAAGGCGCCCGCGTGCTCACCGGAGGGGAAGCACGCAAAGTCGAGGGACTGCCCGGCGGCTACTACATCCAGCCGACCATCTTCGAGGGCAGCAACTCGATGCGCATCTTCCAGGAGGAGATCTTCGGACCGGTGGTGGCGGTCACCCGCTTCGACACCACGGCGGAAGCGGTCCGGATCGCCAACGACACCCTCTACGGGCTGGGCGCGGGCGTGTGGACGCGGGACGGGAACACCGCGTACCGGATGGGCCGTGCGATCAAGGCGGGCCGAGTGTGGACCAATTGCTACCACGCCTATCCGGCTCACGCGGCGTTCGGCGGGTACAAGAAGTCCGGCATAGGACGGGAGAACCACAAGATGATGCTCGAGCACTACCAGCAAACGAAGAACCTGCTTGTGAGCTACTCCCCCACCAAGCTCGGGTTCTTCTGATGCAGAACCGGATGCGCCAGATGCACAGCAGAGTCCACCGGGTAGGAATGACCGACGCCGCGCGGGCCATGCTGCGCCGCCTGATCGAGCAACACGGACCGGTGCTGTTCCACCAGTCCGGCGGCTGCTGTGACGGCAGTTCGCCGATGTGCTTCCCGTCCCGGGAATTCCACGTCGGCGCCGCCGATGTGCTGCTCGGGCACCTGGCCTGGCACACCGAATTCTGGATGAGCGGTGATCAGTTCCAGCTCTGGAAGCACACGCACCTGACGGTGGACGTGGTGGAGGGCCGCGGCAGCGGATTCTCGCTGGAGGCGCCCGAGGGCGTGCGGTTCCTCATCCGCTCGCGGCTGCTGACCGAGGTCGAACTGTCCACCCTGGCGGCGCTGCCGCCGCCGCGCACGGGAGCCGACGAGCTCACCTGAGACCCGGTGATGATCGGGCGGCACGGTCCTTGGCAACCGCGCCCCCGATGCATTACCTGCCGCGCCGGCCGACTCGCCGCAGACCGAGTCGGCCGGCCCGCGGTGGTTGTGCACCCCGCCGGCTCCGCAAGCTCCGTCCGCTACCGTCCCGGCAGGAACCGGATGACGCGCGCCACCGACATCAGGAACGGCTGCCACTTGTCCTGCGGCACCAGTGGCGGGGCGTCCAGATTCAGGAACCGGGTGACCACGACGGTCTGCGGTTCGGTGAACTTGAGCAGGCCGTCGGGGCCGTGCCGGCGGCCGACGCCGGAGATGCCCATGCCGCCCATCGGCGCGCCCGTGGTGCCCCACGCCGGGGCGTAGCCCTCGTCGACGCAGACGGTGCCGGCGTGCAGGCGCTGGGCGATCCGCTCGCCCTCGGACTTGCTCGACGCCCAGACGCTGGCGTTGAGGCCGTACTCGGTGTCGTTGGCCAGCCGGATGGCCTCTTCCACGTCGCGCACCGGGTAGATCGAGACCAGCGGGCCGAAGGTCTCCTCGCGGCCGCAGGTCATCTCGTCGGTGACCTTGGAGAGCACGGTCGGCTCGAAGAACAGCGGGCCCAGATCCGGGCGGGCCTGGCCGCCGGCGAGCACCTCCGCGCCCTTGGCGGTGGCGTCGGCGACGTGCTTGGTGACCGTCTCCAGTTGCGCTTCGGAGATCAGGCTGCCGATGTCGGCGGAATAGTCGTAGGACGCGCCGAGCTTGGCCGCCCGCACGGCGGCGACGAACTTCTCGGTGAACTCCGCGGCCACCGACTCCTCGACATAGAGCCGCTCGATCGAGATGCAGAGCTGCCCGGCGTTGGAGAAGCAGGCGCGCACGGCGGCCTTGGCGGCCTTGGCCAGATCCGCGCCCTTGGTGACGATCATCGGGTTCTTGCCGCCCAGCTCGGCCGAGAAGCCGATCAGGCGGGCGCCGCACTGCTGGGCCAGCGCCCGGCCGGTGGCCGAGGAGCCGGTGAACATCAGGTAGTCGCACTTGTCGACGATGGCCGTGCCGACCACGGTGCCGGGGCCGGTGACCACGGCGAGCAGATCGCGCGGCAGGCCGGCCTGGTAGAGCAGCTCGGCGCTGGCCAGCGCCGAGTACGGGGTCTGGCTGTCGGGCTTGACCACGACGGCGTTGCCGGCCAGCAGAGCCGGGATGGAGTCGCCGATCGAGAGCAGCATCGGGTAGTTCCACGGCGCGATGACGCCGACCACGCCCTTGGGCTGCGCGCTGACCGCGGCCCGGTTCAGCACCGGGAAGGCGCCGGGCACCGACTGCGCGGACAGCAGCTTGGGCGCGGCCTTGGCGAAGTAGCGGGCCGCGAACATCAGGCCCATCACTTCTTCCTGGGCCGCCCAGCGCGCCTTGCCGGTCTCGGCCTGGATCACGTCCATGAGGTGTTCGCGGCGTTCGATGACCAGTTCGCGGTAGCGCGTGAGCACGGCTGCGCGCTCGGCGACGGGCAGCGCCGCCCATCGGGCCTGCGCCTTCCTGGCCTTCTCGAACGCGGCGGCGACGTCGTCGGCGGTGCCGACGGGCACGCTGCCCAGCACGTCACCGGTGAAGGTCTCGGCGATGGTCTTGCGGGAGCGGGCCGCGGGATCGTCGATCGCCGCGAGCGCGCCCAGTCGCTCGAAGACTCCGGCATCAGGGGCGGGCATTCGTCGCCTCCTCGTTTTGTAGTTACTGGCGGGTACACACAATCTACGCTGTCGCGCGCCACGCCGGTACACCCCGACCCGGGAACCCTGCACATCCCTTTTGTGCGCGGTGACGAATCACCATGGGGCAGAACAAAGCTCGGTGCAAACCCACAAAACGGAGGTTTCAGGAACACGCGCGTGCCGCTTTGTCAAATCGGGTCCCGCTCACCGGAATCCGAATCCCTTATGCCGGTTTGACTGCATTACGTTGTGCCAATGTTCAGAGCGAGGCTCGGCGTCCGCGCCCGGATTCTGGCGATCGCGCTCATCCCGAGTTTGACTCTGCTCGTGGTCGGCGTCACCGCAGCCGGATACCTGGTACGACAGGGCAATTACGCCAAAAATTGGGCGACCGAGATGTCGCGCGTGATCGAACCGTGTGCCGAGATGATGGCGGGCATCCAGCAGGAACGCCACCTCACGCTGCTGCGGATGGCCGGCGACGACACCCTGGGGCCTGCGATCACCGCGGCCCGGGTCCGGCTCGACAACGCCATGAAGAACGTCGTCGAGGTGTCCAAGGGCCTGGTCAAGATCGACCCGGCCAAGCTCGAGGGCAAGTTCGAGGACTCCGACAAGCTCGCCACCGCGGTCGGCCAGGCGCGCGGCGCCATCGACGTGGGCATGCTGCCCCCGCTCGAGACCTACGGCTTCTTCAACAAGCTGATCGACGTGATCAGCATCGGCGCGCAGATCGCCCAGGAGACCGCCCCGAACTCCGAGACCGCGACCGAGCTCACCGAATCGGTGCGCATCCTGTTCGCCGGCGAGGCCATGTCGCGCAGCTACGCGGTGGCCGCGGCCAACCTGCAGGCCGAGCAGCCCATCATCCCGATCGACGAGTTCAGCCGCCAGGTCGGCTTCTACCGCACCGAGGTCAACTTCCTCGCCGCCGACCTGGACAGCGACCAGGTCGCCTCGGCCACCGAGATCATCAACAGCACCGCCTGGCAGCGCCTGTCCGTCATGGAAACCGCCATCGCGCAACGGTTCATGGACACCACCACCCCCGCCGCCCGGCGCACCGAGGCGGCGCTGCCGCTCTCGGGTCAGGAGTGGAACGAGTCGGCCACCCAGGTCAACAAGGCGCTGACCCAGCTCTGGGTCAACCAGAACTCGCACGCGCACGGCCAGGCCCGCGAACTCGGCAAGGACAACGAGGCCCGCTCGGCCTACGGCGGCGCGGCCGTGGTCCTGGTCAGCATCATCGCCTTCCTGATCGCCCTGGTCCTGGCCAACCGGATCATCCGCCGCCTCAAGCTGCTGCGCGGTGAGACCCTGGCGCTGGCCAACGACCGGCTGCCGGAACTGATGTCGCGCCTGCGCACCGGCGAGAAGGTCGATCCCGAGCAGGAATCGGCGAACCTGGACTTCGGCTCCGACGAGATCGGCCAGGTGGCCAAGGCGTTCGAGCAGGCCCACGCCGCGGCCGTGACCGGCGCCATCGCCGAGGCCCGCACCCGCGAGGGCGTGCAGGCGGTGTTCCTCAATATCGCGCACCGCAGCCAGATCGTGGTGCACCGGCAGCTGGAGATCCTGGACGAGGCCGAGAACCGGCAGGAGGATCCGGCGCTGCTGGAGACCCTGTTCCGCCTGGATCACCTGGCCACCCGCGAACGGCGCAACGCCGAGAACCTGATCATCCTGGGCGGCGGCCAGCCCGGCCGCCAGTGGCGCAGCCCGGTCGCCCTGATCGACCTGGTGCGCTCCGCGGTCGGCGAGACCGTCGACTACGCCCGGGTGCGGGTCTCGCGCCTGCCCGAGGCGCACATCATGGGCTCGGTCGTGGCCGACCTCATCCACCTGCTCGCCGAGCTGGTCGACAACGCCACCTCCTTCTCCCCGCCGCAGTCGCGGGTCGAGGTGTTCGGCAACGTGGTCGGCAAGGGCCTGGTCGTCGAGATCACCGACCAGGGCATGGGCATGCCCGAGGGCGAGCTCGCCCGGGTCAACGAGATGCTGCGCAACCCACCGGATTTCGGCGTCGCGGCGCTCTCGGTGGACTCGCGCCTGGGCCTGTTCGTGGTGGCCCAGCTCGCGGCGCGGCACGGCGTCTCGGTGCGGCTCTCGGATTCCGACTACGGCGGCATCCGCGCGATCGTGCTCATCCCCTCGGCCATCCTGGCGCCCGATTCCGCTGTCGCCCTGGCGGAACCGTCGCTGCCCGAGCCGGGCCGGCGCTACCGCCAGTCGGTGCAGTTCACCGGCGAATCGCTGCCCGAGGCCGCGCCGGTGCGCGCGCTGGAGTCCGAACCGGCGGCGGTCATGACCGCACCGCCGGCCTACCCGCCGCCGCCCGCGGTGGAGCGGCCGCGGCTCACCTCCTCGCTGAATCTGCCCGCGCAGGCCGACAACTCGACCTTCGGCGCACCGCCGCGCGTGGAGTCGACCTATGTGCCGCCGCGCTCCGAGGTCACCGATACCGCGCTCGGACTGCCGCCGCGCACCGAGGGCGGCGTCGGCCCCGACGGCCGGCCGCTGCTGCCGCGCCGCAGCCGCCAGGCCAACCTGGCGCCGCAGCTGGCCCAGCAGCCGCCGCCCGCGACCGCGCCCACCCCGCTGGTGGAACGCGCCCGCACGGCCGAGCAGGCCCGAGATCTGATGTCCGCCATCGAGAACGGAACCCGGCAGGGGCGGCGCGCCCACCCCGCCGGCCAACAAGAACAGGAAGGCTACGGTGACCGCTCCCCAAACCGGTGATCTGAACTGGCTACTGGATGATCTGGTGGACCGGCTGGCCGGAGTTCGGCACGCGGTGGTGCTCTCCACCGACGGCCTGCTGCTCGGCCGCTCCACCGCCATGAGCCGAGAAGACGCCGAACATTTCGCCGCCATGTCCTCCACGCTCTACGGGCTCGCCCGCAGTGCGGGCGCCCGCTTCGACGGCGGCGGGGTCCGGCAGGCGGTGATCGAGCTGGACCGCGCGGTCCTGTTCGTCACCTCCGCGGGCACCAATGCCTGTCTGGCACTGCAGGCTTCGGAAACGGCGAACCTAGGAATGGTGGCCTACGAAATGAACGTCACCGTGCAACGCGTCGGCAACTATCTATCCACCCCCGCCCGTCTGCCATGACGCGCAGGGGGGAACCCTGGTTCGATGAAGCGGCCGGGCCGTTGGTCCGGCCGTACGCACTCACGCGGGGGCGAACCATGGGGGCGGGGCACGATCTGGACATACTCACGGTGGTCGTGACCACCGACCCGGCGCCCACACTGCGCCGGATCGAACCGGAGTACGCCCGAATCGTGCACCTGTGCAAGGTTCCCCAGGCGGTGGCGGAAGTGTCCGCCAACTTGAAACTTCCCTTGGCAGTGACCAAGATCCTTGTCGGAGATTTGATCGGCGAGGGACATCTGATCTTCCGGTCACCGGTGCAACCGGAGACCGGTCCCGGCGATCTCAACGTATTGCGAGCGGTTCTGGATGGCATCCGAAAACTTTGACCAGGCCAACGGCCTGCACAACCCGAACACCCCGCGGCTGGCGGCGTCGGTGAAGATCCTCATCGCCGGCGGCTTCGGTGTCGGTAAGACCACGATGGTGTCGGCGATCAGCGAGATCACCCCGCTGCGCACCGAAGAGTTGATCACCGAGGTGTCCAGCGGGGTCGACGATCTGTCCGGCGTCGAGCAGAAGCACACCACCACGGTGGCGCTGGACTTCGGCCGCATCACCATCGATCAGGAGCTGGTGCTCTACCTGTTCGGCACGCCCGGCCAGGACCGGTTCTGGTTCCTGTGGGACGAGCTCTCGCGCGGCGCGCTCGGCGCGGTGGTGCTGGCCGACACCCGGCGGCTGAGCAATTCCTTTGCCGCCGTGGACTACTTCGAACGGCGCGGCGTGCCGTTCATGGTCGGCGTGAACTGCTTCGACGACGCGCCCCGCTACACCGTGGAGGAGGTGCGCGACGCCCTCGACCTGGATCCGCACACCCCCGTGCTGCTGTGCGACGCCCGCAGCCGCGATTCCTGCAAGAACGCGCTGCTGGTGCTGATGGAGCACCTCATCGAATTGGCCGGTCGCGCACCGGTTCCCAGCTAGTTCGCCAGGCGCCTCGCGCCAGGCCGATACGGCCCCGCTTCGACCGGTTCGAGGCGGGGCCGAGTCGGTTTCAGGTGAGCCGGCCCGCCGCGACCAGATCGTCGAAGAGCAACTGGTCGACCGGGGGCACCGCGTCGCGGTCGGCGTAGCCGAACCAGGCCAGGGCGTCGATCTCGCTGCTCGCGGTGAGGGTGCCGTGGTATTCGGCGGTGTAGCAGGCCATCCGGACCAGCAGCCCGTTGTCGGCGGCCTCGTAGGTGCCGACATGCGCGACCGTGTCGGGCAGCAGCGCGACGGTGAGCTCCTCCTCGATCTCGCGCAGCAGGGTCTGCAGATCGGTCTCGGTCCCTTCGCGTTTGCCGCCGGGAATGTAGAAGACGTCCTTACCCCTGGGCCGCGCGCACAGGATGCGCCCGTCCTCGATCCGCACCCACGCCACCGTGTCGATCAGCCGCTGTTCCACCGCGGCAGCCTAGCGTCCCGGCACCCGGGCATGTTTCGCCCGGCGGGCCGGTCCGGGTTTCGGTCGGCCGCTACTCGGCGGGCGGGCCGGGGCGGGGCCGCAGGAGCCCGGCGCGTTCCCGAATCGCGGTCGTGGCCGCGTGGAGCCGGTCTTCGTCGGTGAGGGTGGTGTTGTCCGTGTACGTCACTCCCTCCGGGATCGCGGAGCTGCCGACCGGATCCGAGTCCCAGAAGTTCCCGCGATAGACGACGTGGTCGAGCGGCGGGGTGACCTGCAGGACCGCGGAGTTGTCGGCGTGCGCGACCACGTTGCCGTCCACCAGAACCCAGGCGGCTCCGTAGTCGGTGTAGAGGCCGAAGTTGTAGGGGGTCCGGGTGTTCTCGATGAGGTTGCCCCGGATCACCGCGCCGTTCGACGGTGAATCTCCCTGCGGGCCCGCGAGATAGATGCCGCCGCCGTCGGCCAGGACACCCATGGTGCGGTCGGTGTGGTTGTGCGAGATGCGGGTTCCGCTGCCGGGCCCGGCCACGATGCCGCAGTGCGGGACATCGGACACCCGGTTGTGCGCGACGACGCAATCGGTGGTGCCGAGCAAACCGATACCCGGCGAACCCGAGTAGTCGAGGCCGATGTCCTGGATCAGGTTGTCCTCGATCAGCGCGGCGCTGTCGCCGGTGAGCGTGACAGCCGAGGCGGCGAGCGTATCGAAGTCGCAGCCGCGCACCACGAGGTTCGTGCCCGCGGTCGAGCCCAGCGCCGTGGCGCCGAGCCGCGTGAACCGGCAGCCCTCGAAACTGATTCCGCGCGTCTGCTGGAGTGTCACACAGGCCGGGATCGTCGCCGTCTCGGTCGGCACCGTCAGCCATTGCCGTCCCTCGATCAGCACCTCGGTGTAGATGTCGCCGCCGTCGTAGTACCCGCTGCCGTGATAGTGCAGGAAGCCCCGATCCCCGCTCGGCCGCAGCCAGGTGGCGTCGGCGAAGACCAGACCCCGGAAGCCGACATCGCGGGTCCCGGTGAGGCGCAGCAGGCTCTCGCGCGCCGCGGCCACGACCCGGGTACGGGCCGGATGCTCGCCGGGCCGGGGCAGGTAGTGCAGCACATGATGATTCGGGTGCGTGCGGTCCAGGGCGAAGGTGCCGGGCGAGGTGAGGAAGGCCGGGTCGTTCTCCACCCGGGTCGGCAGACCGGGGCCGGTCAGCCGCTGGTACTCGAAATCGTAGTTGTAGAGCCGCACCGCCCAGCCGAACGCGGGGCGGGCCATGACGATCTCCGTCCCCGCGCCGCCGCCGCGGACCTCCGAAACCCCACAGCGGGCCTCGGTCCAGGGGTAGATGCCGCGATAGACGAACTCGACCGAGGACGGGGCCTGCCAATCCAGCCGGCCCGCCACGCGGTATCCCGTGTCGGTACGCCGCGCACCGGGGGGAAGTCCGTCGATGCCCGCGCGTTCGGCTCGCCGACCGTCCACCGCGACCTGGCGCGTATCCAGCCCGCCGACGTCGGCCTGCCATCGGCCATCCCGCTCCCGCCAGCCGGCTATCTCCGCACCACCGCTGATCACGACCCGCTCCTGCGCGCCGGTGCCGTAACCGAAGGCCTGGTAGATCACCGGCCGCCCGTCGCGGCCGGAGTCATCGGCGGTGAACTCCAGCGGCTCGTCGAGGGTGTACGTTCCGGCCCGCAGGTGCACGACGGCGGGACCGGCGCCGTGCCGGACTGCCGACCGCGCCCGGTCCAGGCTCGCGAAGGGACGTTGCTCCGTGCCGGGCGCGGAGTCGTCGCCGGTCACGGCGACGTAGAACTCGGTCATGAGTCGACCTGCTTTCGCTTACGCGGTTTGTGCACCCGGCCTCGGAAAGGCCGGGTGCACAGGGATTTCAGCGGCTGAGGCGCTGG
This sequence comes from Nocardia sp. NPDC050435, assembly GCF_040655395.1. Classification (NCBI taxonomy): domain Bacteria; kingdom Bacillati; phylum Actinomycetota; class Actinomycetes; order Mycobacteriales; family Nocardiaceae; genus Nocardia; species Nocardia sp. NPDC050435. The sequence continues at coordinate 282,100 of NZ_JBFAJW010000008.1, read as the reverse complement.
AAGCGCCGCACCGCGAGCGGCAGGAACAGCGCGGTGAGGGCCAGCGGCCAGAGCACCGCCATCAGCAGCGCGTGCTGCTCGATCCAGGAGTCACCGCTGCCGACCGGGGTGCCGAACAACTCGCGCGCGGCCACGACCGTGGAGGAGATCGGGTTCCAGGACGCGATCGCGCCCAGCCAGCCGGGCATCAGCTGCGGGGCCACGAAGATGCTCGAGATCATCGTCAGCGGGAAGGCGACCGCGAACAGGCCGCCCGCCGCCTCCGGGTTCGGCACCATCAGCCCGAGCCAGACACCGAGCCAGATCAGCGCGAAGCGCAACCACAGCAGCAGCGCGAAAGCGGCCAGGGCGCCGAGGATTCCGCCGTCCGGACGCCATCCGATGGCCAGCGCCGTCAGCATCAGAATGCTCAACTCGGCGCAGGCCAGCAGCAGATCGGTGACCCCGCGCCCGGAGACCACCGCCGACGGCGACATCGGCATGGAGCGGAACCGGTCGATCACGCCGTTGGTGGCGTCGTAGACCACCAGCGTCGCGGTGTTGACGAACCCGAAGGCCATGGTCATGGCGAACATGCCCGGCATCAGGAAATCCCGGTAGTCGCCGCCGCCCGGCACCGTCATCGCGCTGCCGAAGACGTAGCCGTAGAGCAGCACCGACAGGATCGGGAAGCCGAGTTGCCAGGCGATGTTCACCGGCTGGCGCTGATAGTGGGTCAGCCCGCGCCGCACCACGTTCCAGCAGTCGGCGACGACCCAGTAGGCCCGGGGTCGGTGTGGCAGGGGTTGCACGGCGCTGGTCACGCGGCCTCCTCGGTGGTCTCGGTGCGATGGCCGGTCAATTGCAGGAATACGTCGTCGAGGCTGGGCCGGCGCAGGCCGATGTCCTCGACGGTGATGCCCTCGTCCTGCAGGGTGCGCGCGACCTCGGTGAGCGCGGCGACCCGATCGGTGACGGGTGCGTGCACCCGGCGCTCGACCTCCTCGATCTCGGGTTCGCCCGCGCAGACGCGCGCGACGACCTTCACGACCGCGGGCAGATCGACGACCTCGGCGGCGACCACCTCGATCCGATCGCCGCCGATGGTGTTCTTCAGGCCGTCGGGGGTGTCGTCGGCGATGGCACGCCCCTGGTCGATCACCGTGATGTGCGCGGCGAGCCGGTCGGCTTCCTCCAGGTACTGCGTGGTCAGCAGGACCGTGGTGCCGTCGGCGACCAAGGCGCGCACCGATTCCCACACCTCGCCGCGGCTGCGCGGATCCAGCCCGGTGGTGGGCTCGTCGAGGAAGAGCACCTCCGGCGCCAGGATCATGGACGCGGCCAGGTCCAGCCGGCGGCGCATGCCGCCGCTGTATTTGCCGACGCCCTTGTCGGCGGCGTCGGTGAGCTCGAACCGGTCGAGCAACTCGACTGCGCGCTGCTTGGCCCGGCGACCCCCGAGATGGAAGAGCCTGCCGAACATCTCGAGGTTCTGCCGGCCGGTGAGCACCTCGTCGACGGCCGCGTACTGACCGGTGAGCCCGATCGCGGCGCGCACCTCGCGCGGCTGCCGCGCCACGTCGAGCCCGGCCACGGTGGCGGAGCCGCCGTCGAGCCGGACCAAGGTCGACAGTATCCGTACCGCTGTGGTTTTGCCCGCCCCGTTCGGGCCGAGCAGACCGTGCACGGTGCCGCGGCGGACCGCCAGATCGAACCCGTCCAGCGCGTTCTTGTCCCCGTATTTCTTGCGCAGCCCTTCGGCCCGTACCGCGAATTCGTTCACCCTCATCCTCCCGAATCGAACCAACTGGGTACAGCGTACCCTATTATGGGTACAACGTACCCAGTTAATTTCGAGACGATTAGGCTGAGGCCATGACCAGCACGGAAACCAGCGGCAGTGGAGATATCGCACGCACCTTAGACCTGCTGTGGGACAACGGCCCCCGGCCCAGTCGCGGCCCCAAACCCGGGCTCACGCTGGATCGGATCGTGGAGGCCGCGATCGAGGTCGCCGACAGCGAGGGGCTGCCCGCGGTCACCATGCGCCGGGTCGCCACCGAGCTCGGCATCGGCACCATGACGCTCTACCGATACCTGCCGGGCAAGGGCGAACTGCTCGATCTCATGCTGGACCGGGTGCAGCGGCCCGGCCCGATCGACGCGATCGAGCCCGGCTGGCGCGCCGCTCTCGAGCACTGGGCCTACGCCACCCTCGAGCTCTACCGGCGGCACCCTTGGCTGGTGCAGGTCAACCAGAGCCGGCCGGTGATGGGACCCGCCGCGCTCCAGGGCATGGAGTTGATCATCGGGTGGATCAAACCGATGGGCCTGACCGATCCCGAACTGGTCGCCGTCATCGTCGCGGTGGACGGCTACGTCACCGGCACCGCCCGCACCCAGCTGTACGCGCGGGAGGCCGAGCGCACGACCGGGCTCACCGACGCCGAATTCTGGGCGGCGCAGCTGCCGGCCCTGGAGCGCGCCCTGGCCACCGGCGACTATCCGCTGATGGCCGCGCTCTCCGAGGACTCCTTCGACCAGGACTTCGATCACTTCGGATTCGGGCTGCAACGCCTGCTCGACGGATTCGAAGTCCTGGTCGAACAGCGGGCGAAAGGCTAGCGGCCCGCGGCCGAGACCGCCGCGGCCACTTCCTCGTTCACCAGATCGGCGTTGATCATGGCGCCGGCGGTCAGGCCCGCGCCCGCCGAGACGATCGCCTGCGCGCGCGGATCGGTGACATTGCCCGCCGCCCAGACGCCGGGGACGGCGGTGGCGCCGTTGGCGTCGGCCTTGACGAAGGTCGCGAACAGATAGCCGTCGATTTCCATGCGCTCGGTCTCCAGCCCGAGGTCGCCGAGGAATCCGGCCGCCACGATCATCCGCGGGCCGACCACGACGGCATCGAAGCTCAGCTCGGTGCCGTCGGCCAGGCGAACGTCGGCGCGCCCGCTCACCTCGGCGACCCGGCCGCCGACGGTCTCGATGCCACGTGCGGCCAGACCGCGCAGATCGGCCTCGGACGGTTCGGGGCCCTCGTGCAGCAGCACCGTCACGTGCGGACTGAGCTGGCGGAACAGCTGCGCCTGATGCGTGGCCATCGGACCGGTGACCAGCACCGCGATCCGCTGGTCGCGAACCTCGTAGCCGTGGCAGTAGGGGCAGTGCAGGACGGTCTCGCCCCAGCGCTCGGCCAGGCCGGGCACCTCGGGCAATTCGTCGGTCAGGCCGGAGGTGACCAGCAGGCGGCGGGCAGTGTGGGTCCCGCCCGCCTCGACCTGGAATCCGCCCGCCGCCAACGGCTTCGCCGAGGTGACGGCGGCGTCCAGGAACTGGACGCCGTACCCCGCCGCCTCGGCGCGGCCGTCGGCGCGCAGCGCGGCGGGCGAGTCGCCCTCGCGGCCGAGATAGTTGTGCATATGGGCGGCGGTCGCGTTGCGCGGCTCGCCCGCGTCGATCACCAGCACCGAGCGGCGGGCCCGGCCCAGGGCGACAGCTCCGGCGAGGCCCGCGGGCCCCGCTCCGATCACAATGACGTCGTAGTTCATGCGATCCACTCTGCGTCGCCCGCACGCCGTTCGGCAACCATTGTTGCCGTTATGGCAATTAGTCCGCGGTCTGCCGGAACTCGTGGCCGTTCTCGTCGACCCACTGCTCGAAGGTCCGGGCGGGCCGTCCGGTGACGCGCTCGACGGTGTCGACGACGGCCGCGGCCTCGGCGGGCGGGTCGGCGTACCAGCCGATCACGAACTCCGCGTCGGCCCGCGAGACGCCGGTGGCGCACAGCCGCTCGATCGCCTGCTCCCGGCTGATCTGCTCGAACTCGATCTCGCGACCGGTGGCCCGCGACAGCAGGGCGATCCGCTCGCGCGGCGTCAGCGCCCGGGGACCGGTGAGGTTGTAGACGCGGCCGTCGTGTCCGTCCTCGAGCAGGGCGACCGCGGCCACCGCGCCGATGTCACCCTCGTGCACCAGCGCGCTCGGATGATCGAAGGGCTCGCGGACCACGCCGTCGGATCGGATCGAGTCGCGCCAGGTCAGCGTGTTGGACATGAACTCCTGCGGCTCCAGCCGGGTCCACGCCACCCCGGACTCGGCCACGGCCTGCTCGGCCGGACCCAGCGCCCCGCCCCACACCACGGTCAGGCGGCGCACACCCGCGGCGACGGCGCGGCGCACCAATTCCGGCCCCGATTCGGCCGACCCCGCGGTGACGGTGAGATGCAGCCGGTCGACGCCGTCGAATACGCCGTCCAGCGACTCGGGGGCGTTGTGCGTGCCCGCGACCAGCCGGGCCGCCGCGGGCAGCAGGCGGGCGGCCGCGGCCGGGTCGCGGGTGAGCGCGCGCACCTCCTCGCCGCGCGCGATCAACTCGCGCACCACCTGCCTGCCGGTGTTGCCGGTCGCGCCGGTTACCAGGGTTGTCATCGTCGAACTCCTTTCGTCGTCGCCGACGTTAGGACCTCAACAATGCTCGAGGTCAACTGCGCTGGGCCGCGCGCACTTTCAGCGTGTCCATGCCGAGCGCGGCGGCCACCCGGGCGGCCGCCGCGTCCAGGCCGGGCGGCGGTTTCGCGCCGTCGAACATCGACACCAGCAGATCGCCGCCCTCGCGCTCCCAGGTGCCCGCGATGCGGCCGTCGACCAGCACGAGCGGCGCGATCCAGCCCGCCGTCCGGCTCACCTCGGAACGGTGTGCGGCGGGCAGCAATTCGGTGTCCTTGGTGCCGGGACCGAGGATGTACTGATCGAAGGGGCCGAGCAGATGCACCGAGCGCCGCGGCCGGGTGGCGGCCAGATCGTCGGCGTCCTCGGCACGGATGTAGGCCTTGACGCCGGCCACGTCGACTTCGGTGAGCGCGTCGCCCAGCTCGGCGAACCAGCCGCGCACCACGGGTTTCCGGTTGTTGTTGCGGCTGATCCAGGCGTCGAAGGTGTCGGGGGTGGCCGGACCGTAGGCGGCGAGGTAGGCGGTGATCGCCGCGGGCGCGGCATCGGCCGGGTCGGGCAGCGGCGTCCAGCCCGGGATCAGCCGGGCCGGGGTGGAGAAGGTGACCCGATTGCCCTGCGCCGCGGCGTGACACAGCGCGCCCTGCCAGGCCAGCGGCTTGAGCAGCGCGCCCCAGCCCGATTTCAGCTCCTCCCCCAGTTTGTGAAAGCCCTTGTCGGCCAGCAGGGCCTGAACCAGTTCCTCACGGGTCAGCGCCGGGCCGTCCAGGATCTGCGCGACCGCCTCGGTCAGCGCGGCGACCTCGGCGGGCGTGGCGCCGAAGGTCTTCTGCCAGGACGCCTTCTCCCAGATCCGGGTGGCCGCCATCAGCGGCAGGAACGCGGCGGCGGCCCCCGGGGTCAGCGCGTGCAGCGTGCCGCGCATGGCCCAGGTCTTGATCAGTTCGCCCCGGCCGAGCGACTCGGTCAGCGCCGACGGAGCCGGATTCGCGCGCCGCAGCGCCACCGCGGTTTCCGCCGCCGAGGTGACCTGGGCCTGCACGCCGCAGAGGCGTTCGACGATCGCGGGCACGGCGGCGCCGGTCGGTTCCGAGACATACTGGCGGGCCAGGCGCCAGGCGCGGACCCGATCCCAGTCGAGGGTGATCACCGCGGCACCTGCCGGGTGGCCAGGCGGCGCAGCGCCGCGCGTAAGCCGGCCGATTCCTCGGCGCTGATCTGGTCGACGAAATGGCTCAGCACCAGATCGGGGCGGCCGCCGGAGCCGAGGGCCTCCAGCATCACCTGGGCACTGTATTCCTCGCGGGTCAGGGTCGGCCAGTAGCGGTAGGCCTTGCCCGCGCGCTCGCGCGCCAGCCAGCCTTTGCGATGCAGATTGTCCATGGTGGACATGACGGTGGTGTAGGCGATTTCGCGCTCGCCACTGAGTTCTTCGAAGAGGTCGCGCACCGTGCTGTTCTCGCTGTCCCGATTCCAGATCCGATCCATGATCACAGCTTCCAAGTCTCCGAATCCACGCACCGTGCCGAACTCCCTCAACCGTGATCACCTGCAGGCCGCCAGAGTACCGACCGTACGGGATTGCTACGGACGCGAACCGTAGATTGCACCCGTTCGATTCCCTCCACCGCCAGCATATGCGAACATATGTTCGAACCACGGCCGGACGATCGAGGAGGGTTCCCGATGAGCACCGAATCCCGCGCGCACCCGCGCATCCGGGCGCGCGCCGAGGCCTCGATCCTGCACGCCGATCTCGATTCCTTCTACGCCTCGGTCGAACAGCGCGATAATCCGCGACTGCGCGGCCGCCCGGTGATCGTCGGCGGCGGCGTGGTGCTCGCGGCCAGCTACGAGGCCAAGGCGTTCGGCATCCGCACGCCGATGAACGGCGGGCAGGCGCTGCGGCTGTGCCCGCAGGCGATCGTGGTGCCGCCGCGCATGCACGCCTACGCCGACGCCAGCAAGGCGGTGTTCGAGGTTTTCCGGGACACCACGCCGATCGTCGAGGGCATCTCCATCGACGAGGCGTTCCTCGACGTCGGCGGTCTGCGCCGGATCGCGGGCGAGCCCGAGGCGATCGGGCGGCGGCTGCGCGCGCGGATCCAGGGCGAGGTCGGGCTGCCCATCTCGGTCGGCATCGCGCGCACCAAGTTCCTGGCCAAGGTCGCCAGCGCGGTGGCCAAGCCGGACGGCCTGCGCCTGGTGCCGCCCGAGGGCGAACTGGATTTCCTGCACCCCTTGCCGGTCGAAAGGCTGTGGGGCGTCGGCGAAGTCACCGCGGCGAAGCTGCGCGAGCACGGCATCACCCGGATCGCCCAGCTCGCCGAGCTCGGCGAGAGCCCGCTGCGCGGCATCCTCGGCCCGGCCGCCGCCCGGCACCTGTTCGCGCTGTCCATGGCCCGCGATCCGCGCCGGGTCGAGACCGGGCGGCGCCGGCGCTCGATCGGCGCGCAGCGCGCCCTGGGCCGCCGGCACCGCCCGCCCGCGGAGATCGAGGCGTACCTGCACGGGCTCACCGACCGGCTCGGCCGCCGCCTGCGCGCGGCCGACCGGGTGTGCCGGACCGTGGTGCTGCGCTTGCGTTTCGACGATTTCAGCCGCGCCACCCGCTCGCACACCCTGGCCGAGGCCACCGACTCCACCGCCACCCTCCTGGCCGCCGCCCGCACGCTGCTCGCGACGGCCGCCCCGATGATCGCCGAGCGCGGCCTCACCCTGATCGGGCTGGCCCTGACCAACCTCGAAGACGCCGACAGCCCCCAGCTCACCCTCCCGTTCGAGCCGCGCGCGGACAACACCCTCGACGCCACGCTCGACGACCTGCGCCGCCGCTTCGGCTCCGCCGCGGTGACCAGGGCCGCCCTGCTGCGCAGCGGCGAGGGCATGTCGGTGCCGCTGCTGCCGGACTAGCGGGCGCTCCTAGAGGCGCTCGATGATGGTGGCGTTGGCGAGTCCGCCTGCCTCGCACATGGTTTGCAGGGCGTAGCGGCCGCCGGTCTGCTCCAGGTGATTGACCATGGTGGCGAGGATGCGGGTGCCGGACGCGCCGAGCGGATGCCCCAGGGCGATCGCGCCGCCGCGCGGGTTCAGCTTGGCCGGATCGGCGTTCAGATCGTGCTGCCAGACCAGCGGGACCGGAGCGAAAGCCTCGTTCACTTCGTAGACGTCGATGTCCTCGATGCTCAGGCCGCCCTTGGCCAGGGCCTTGCGGGTGGCCGGGATGACGGCGGTGAGCATGAGCAGCGGATCGTCACCGGTGACGGCGAAGGAGTGGAAGCGGGCGCGCGGGCGCAGGCCGAGCTGGTTCGCCTTCTCCTCGCTCATGATCAGCGCCGCCGAGGCGCCGTCGGTGAGCGGCGAGGAGTTGCCCGGGGTGATCGACCACTCGATCTCGGGGAAGCGCTCCTTCACGGCCTCGTCCGCGAACGCCGGACGCAACCCGGCCAGGCCCTCGGGCGTGGTGTTCGCGCGGATGGTCTCGTCGGCGGTGAGCGTGCCCGCGGCGACCAGCTCGTTGTCGAACCCACCGGCCGCGGCGGTCTCGGCGGCGAGCCGGTGCGAGCGGGCCGCGAACGCGTCCAGCGTTTCCCGGTCCAGTTTCCAGCGGCGGCTGATGAGCTCGGCCGCGATGCCCTGCTGGATCAGGCCCTCCGGGAAGCGATGCGCGAGCGGGCCGCGGTTGGCGTCCTTGCCCTGGGCGTTGGAGAACATCGGCGCCCGGCTCATCGACTCCACACCGCAGGCGATCGCGATGTCGTAGGCGCCGGCGAGCACGCCCTGCGCCGCGAAATGCGCCGCCTGCTGCGAGGATCCGCACTGGCGGTCCACGGTGGTGGCGGGCACGGTGTCGGGGAAGCCGGCCGCCAGCACCGCGGTGCGCGAGATATTGAACGCTTGCTCGCCGCTCTGCGTGACGCATCCGCCGATCACATCGTCGACCAGCGCCGGGTCCAGCCCGGTGCGCTCGAGCAGGGCTTGCAGCACGCCCGCCAGCAGGGTCGCCGGATGCACATCCGACAGTCCACCACCGGCTTTCCCTTTTCCGGAGGGCGTGCGGACGACATCGACGAGGACAGCGGAAGGCATGGCGACTCCTAGCTCAGCGTGCCGCCCGGTATGCGAACGGCCATTAACTTAGCCCACCATACCGCGCGCGGCTTCGGCTTGGATACGGGGGAATTGCGCGCCCATCGCGTCCGCGAGCGCCTGGGCCGCGGACAGCGGGCGCACCATCACGGTGAACTCGTCGATCAGGCCGTGCTCGTCCAGGTGCAGGAAGTCGCAGCCGTTCACCGTCTTTCCGTTCACCGTCGCCTCGAAGACCAGCGCGTGGTCCCGTCCGTCGGCGCCGGCGATCTCGCGGACGTAGCGGAAGTCCTCGAAGACCCGCAGCACGCCGCGCAGGATGGCGGCTGTGAGGGGCTTGCCCGGGTACGGCTTGAACGCGACCGGACTGGTGAACACCACGTTCTCCGCCAGGGTCGCCGCCAGCGCCGCTTCGTCGCGCGCCTCGACCGCCTTCTTGAAGGCCTCCATCGCATCCACCTCGCATATGCAACTCGTTGAATAGGTGGATCCAGCCTAACCGGCGACCGGCGGCCCGGGAATCACCGCGGCAGAATCAGCATCCAGAACGGGAGCAGCGCGGCGGTGAGCACGGTGGATTTCACGACCGCCGCGGCGACCAGATCGATGTCCCCGCCGTAGCGCTGGGCGTAAATGAACGCGTTCTGCGCGGCGGGCATGGCGGCGATCACGACGAACATCGCCAGGGCCGGCCCGTCCAGCCCGAACAGGTAGTGCAGCGACGCCCACATGAGCAGCGGGAAGCCGAGGCATTTCACCGCGATCAGCAGATACTCGTCGCGGGCGGCGGGCCGCCAGCGCATGCCGTGGATCCCGACGTGCAGCCCGAGCGCGAACAGCGCCACCGGCGAGGCGGCGGCGCCGGCGAATTCCATGGCCGCCAGCAGCGGCGCGGGCACACCGAGGCCCGCGAGGTTGGCCAGCACGCCCGCCGTGCAGGCCACCACCACCGGCGTCGCGAGCGCGGACCCCACCGCTCGCGCCACGCCACGCCCCTCCCCACGCTCGGAACCACCGTGTTCGAGCACGGCGAGCACGAGGACGGTGAGCACGCACACCTGGAACAGCACCACCGGAAAGATCGCCGAGGCGTCCCCGAACAGGAAATCCAGCACGGGCAGCGCGAAATACGCCGCGTTGACGTGCACCGCGCACATGCACCGCAGCGCGGTGTCCGACGCGGCCAGTCCGGCCCAGCGCGCGGCGAGCGCGATCAGCGCGAAGGCGGTGAGCGTGGTGGCGGCATAGCCGCCGATCGCGGCGGGCGCGAACAGCGCGGCCAGATCGGCGCGGTACAGCTGCGGGAACAGATAGGCCGGAATGGCGAACAGGAAGGCGAAGTCGCTGAACGTCTTCGCCGCCTCGCCCGCGAGCAGCTTGCGCGCCCCGAAGACCGCGCCCCCGCCGAACACCAGCAATACCGGAGCGAGCTTGGCCAGCGTCCCCGCGACCGCACCAATCATCACATCACCCGCTCAATCCGGCACCGACGCCGCCCATTCTGCACCGGGCCCGGACGGTCCCGGCCGCCGGTCGGTGCGCGGACAGCGGAAAACCCCTTCCGATCGGAGCCGGAAGGGGTTCGGTGTCAGGCGGGCGGGCCGCCCGGAGTCAGCGCAGGCCGGCGGTGCACGGGCTGGGCAGCCCGGACCCGGAGGCGAGATCGCAGAAGCCGCCGGTCAACGCGTTCAACGGCGTGGCCACCAGGAGCACCAGCACGCCGATGATGTTGCCCTGCTGGGCCAGCCACACGGCCGAGCGGGCCGCGTTGTCGACGGAATCGATGACGGCCGAGCCGGTTTCGGCGACCGGCGCGGCCGGGGCGGCGTCGAGAGGTTGGGCCGTGGCCGCGGCGGCCGCGGCGACGAGAGCGGCCGCGGCGGTCGACGCCACGGTGAGCCGGAGGGTGGTTCGCATCAACGCGCTCCTCGAATCAGGGGTAGGGGCAGGGGAATCGGGCGGATCACTTGGGCGGCTTGCTCATGTCCCGGTTCATGGTGGGAATCTCGATGCTGATCGGCATCCGCAGCTCCGCCAGATAGACCAGGGCGGCCTGGCGCAGGAACTCGTCGAAGAGCCAGTAGGCGTCCGGCGCGAGCGGGACGACCGGCAGCAGGCCCTCGCGCACGGCGATGAACGGCCCCCAGCTCACCCGCAGCAGCGGATCCCACACCGGCTCGCGCGCGATGCGCAGCTCGTCGGCGATCTTGTCGCCCAGCAGGAACCGGGTGAACGAGCCGAGCACCGGCTTGGTCAGGATCGCCAGGTCGAGGTTCACGCCCAGGCGCAGCAGCCGGTCGGCCAGGGCCGCGCCCTCGGGGGTCGCCGCCAGGATCGGGTCCAGCACCTGCGCCGCTTGCGAATTGGCCTCCGGCCAGGAGTTCGGGATGTACTCGTCGCGGATGCCGAGCATGTGCGCCGCTACCTGCCAGGAGTGCAGGAACGCCTCCGACTCGGCGGGCGGGATCGGCACGCCCCACGCGGTCAGGTGCCGCATGACGGTGGTGGGCAGACTGTGCCAGGTCACCATCATGTCGTTCTGACTGATCGGGATGCCCTCCTGCGCGACGCTGGCCCAGTGCGGCGAGCGCGGCAGCAGGTTGCGCACGGCGGCATGCACCAGGCGAGTCTTCACACAGGTCACCACCATTTCCCCGTCGGGGCCGTAGGCGTTGTGCGTGCCGATGTCGTACCCGAGCTTGGCGGTTTTGGTGATGCGGTCCTTGAGGTCGTGGCCGCCCTTGGAGTAGTAGACCGCGCGCGCCTCCTTCGGGATGACGGTGCTCATCATCCCGCTGGCGAGCCCGTACAGCACGCCGAGGTAGAGGCCCCGCTTCTTGTTGAACTGGACCGCGGTGCCCAGCTTGCCCTGGTCGGCCCACTGCGGCAGCCGGCGTGCGTACTCCATGAAATCCCGGAGTTCGGTGGGCAATCCGTCCGGTAACGGCTGACCGTTCCTGGTCCACTGGCGCAGCAGCGCGTTGACCGCGGGCACCTCGCCCCGATCGATGAGGCCGCCGACGAGCTCGTCGACTTCCGGATCCCAGATGCCCATGGGGTCCAGTCCGTCGCCGGTCCCGGCCACCGAGCCCTGCGGGGACCAGGTCCAGGGCTCCGCGCGCGCCGGCACCATCACTGCCATCGCGCCGAACGCACCCAGAACACCGCTGGCTTTCAGCGCAGTCCGCCTGCTGAGACTGTCCATGTCGTTTCCACTCCTCTTCGAGCCTGAGAATGAGCAGTAACTTATCAGTGCAACTGACACTTTGTCAGCAGTTTCACAGGAACCCGTTCTCGTTAATGTGCAGCCACCGAAGTTGCTGACCGGCACAGCACCGCAGATGCGAACCCCAAGCGGCATCGAGGCCGCTAGAGCACGTGATATTGCCACCCTGACAAGCCGCCGTCTGCCTGCTATGTTAGTGACGATTCCGCTCGATGAGGACGGTACCGATGGATGGACTCGACGAGCCGCGCGCACCGGCCTCGACCTACGCGGCGATCGGCGGCCACGAGGCGCTGGAAAGGGTCGTAGACGATTTCTACGACCGGGTCCTCGCCGACCCGCGACTGCGCCCGTTCTTCGACGGCACCAACATGTCTCGCATGAAGGGCCGGCAGGTCGAATTCTTCGCCGCAGCTCTCGGCGGTCCCGGCCCCTACCGCGGCGTCACCCTGCGCCAGGCGCACCGGGGCCGCGGCATCACCCGGCAGCACTTCGACCTGGTCGCGGGCCACCTGGCCGCCGCGCTCACGGCGGCCGCCGTACCGGCCGAGCTGATCGCCCGGATCATCGCGGTCGTCGCCCCGCTGGCCGAGGACATCGTCTCCTCCGGTGACATTCGGAACCTTAAGTAACTTACCCGGCCTGGCGGCGGCACCGTGCCGCCGCGCGATGCGGGCCGCGAGAGAGGGAGGGTCTCGTGCCGAGCACGGCCGAACAACCACATCAGCCCGGCCCGCCGCCCCCGGCGGCGGAACCGAAACCGATAGACCGATTCCTGGCCGGGCCCGCCGCTCTGCTCGGCGGTCCGGCCAACGTCGTCATGCAGCTGAGCCTGCCGCCGGTGGGGCGGGCCCTGGTCGAGAGCACCGTGGAGAGCGGCCGGTACTCGCTGCATCCGCGCAAACGCGGGCGGACCACGCTCACCTATCTCGCCGTGGCCATGCTCGGCACCGACGAGGAGCGCGTCGCCTACCGCGAGGCCACCGACACCTCGCACCGGCACGTCCGGTCCGCGCCCGGCAGCGCCGTGCGCTACAACGCCTTCGATCCGCGCCTGCAACTCTGGGTCGCCGCGTGCATCTATCGCGGCACCGCGGACTCGCTGCGGCTGCTCTACGGCCCCATGGACGAGGCGAGCGCCGACGAGTTGTACTACGAGTCCAGCCGATTCGGCACGACGCTGCAGATGCCGGCGCAGCTGTGGCCGCCCGACCGGGCGGCCTTCGCCGAGTACTGGGACGCGAAACTGCTCGAGATCTCGGTCGACCCCGAGGTCAAGGCGTACCTGCTCGATCAGGTCGTGGGCCTGGCGCCCTACCGGCGCGGGGAGCGGCTGCTGTTCCGGCCGTTCAATCGCTTTTTCACGACCGGCTATCTGCCACAACGGTTTCGAGACGAACTCGGATTATCCTGGGGTCCGCGCCGGCAGCGCGCCTTCGAGGTGATCATGCGCGGCATCGGCCTGGTCGTGGGCCGGCTTCCGGCGCGCTGGCGGCTGTATCCGTTCGACAAGCACCTGCGCAATATGCGGCGTCGCCGCGCGCTCGGCAAGCCGCTGGTCTGACCGTCCCGCCGGTCCCCTACGCGGGGACCGGCAGCACGATGCCGAAGGGCAGCACGAGGCCCGGCGGCGGTGCGGGCGGCGGCGTCGAATCCGGTTGCGGCGCACCCTGATCCGGTAATTGCGGGGTGCAGAAGATGCCGCAGGGAATCGGCGGCAGGCCCGGAATCGTGATCGTCACCGGCGCGGACGGTTCCGTCCGCACCTCCGCCACGGGCGGTTCGGCCGGGCTGGGCGGCAGCGGCTCGGGCGCCACGGGCGGGCTCGTGACCAGCACGGGCGGAGTCGATTCCGCGAACCGCACCGGGCTCGGCGTCCCGCCGTCGCGGTAGGCCGCCGACCAGCCGAGCACCTCCGCGGCGTAGGACATCGAGTGGTTGTAGCGCAGCACCGCCCGCGACTCCTGGGCCGGATCGCGCAGGTCGAGTCCGCCGGAACACAGGTACCGGCCCGCCGCCAGCGCGGCGTCGTAGACGTTGTGCGGATCGCGCACCCCGTCGCCGTTGCCGTCCGCCGCGTAGTGCGACCAGGTGCCCGGCAGGAACTGCATCGGCCCGAGCGCCCGCACGCCGCTGCCGTCCTCGGTCAGGATCACCTCGTTGCCCGGCAGCGTGCCGTCCAGCGCGGGCCCCAGGATCGGCGTGACCGTGGTGCCCGCGTCGTCCGTGCGCCCGCCGCTCGCGTGCCCGGATTCGATGCGGCCGATTCCCGCCAGCAGATTCCAGCTGAGCCCGCACCCGGGCTGCGTCGAGGCCAAGGTCAGTTCGGCATTCCGGTAGGCCGCGAGCGCGATCTCCGGAATGCCGAGCGCGCCGCCGCCGGGCGGCAGCGCGAAACTGCGCCCCGGGAGGACCGGCGGCGGAACCGGATCGGCCGGGGTGCCGGCGATCATCTCGCGCCAGTCCCGCGCCGACTCCGGCACGACCGGCAGCAGCCCGACGCTCCGCGCGGCCACCGCCGCGGGATCACCGTCGGGCACCGGGGGGCGGTTGTCGGCGGTATCGACGCCGTCGGCGGAACCCGTTGGCGCAGTGCCGGATCCGGTACACACCAGGCCCGCCACCAGCAGGGCCGAGGCGGTCAGCGGGGCATACATTCGCATCCGGACACCTGACCCTGAGTGAGATTCATCAATAACTTACAACTGCATAGTGACCGCTCTCACTCTAGATTTCAAGACTGATGCCTCAGTGAACATTCGGAATCATCGATAACATCGGACTATGGCCCCGGCAGCCAGCCGTCCAGATCCGGCAGGTCGACGGCGGCCACGCCGGTGAAGTGCGGGGGCCGCTTCTCCAAGAAGGAGGAGATGCCCTCGGCGAGGTCGGGACTGGTGGCGGCGAACGGGATCGTCTTGCGGTCCAGCGCGAAGGCGGCCTCCGGACTGCCGTGCGCGGTCATCGCGACCAGCGCCCGGCGGATCACGGCGGCGGAGCCGGGTGCGAGGTTCGTCGCGAGGTCGCGGGCCAGCGCGTACGCGGCGGGCAGCAGCTCCGCGGGCGGGTGCACGCTGGTGACCAGTCCGGCGGCGGCGGCTTCCTGCGCGGAGAAAACCCGGCCGGTGAGCATCCACTCCTTGGCCTTGGCCAGCCCGACCAGCTGCGGCAGGAACCAGGTCGAGCCGCCCTCGGGGAACAGGCCGCGGCGGCCGAACACGAAGCCGAAACGCGCCCGGTCGCTGGCCAGGCGGAAGTCGGCGGCCAGCGTCATGGAGACGCCGACCCCGACCGCCGGTCCGGGGAAGGCGACGATGATCGGTTTGTTCGACTTCGTCATCGGGCGAACCACCCGGGTGGCGGGTTCGTCCCAGTCCGGGTCGGTGTGGTCCCCGAGCGCGGGCTCGGCGAAATCCATTCCCACACAGAAGTATTCGCCCGCAGCGGTGAGCACGATGACGCGGACCAGGTCGTCGCGGTCGGCCCGGGTGAGCGCGGCGGCCAGTTCGTCGGCCATGGCGAGGGTGAATCCGTTGCGCGCGTGCGGGCGATTCAGCGTGATCGTCGCGATCGCGTCGTCGACGGCGTAGGTGATCGTTGTGGTATCCATCGACCGTCAACCTACTCGGCGGCCATCAGCGGAACAACTGACAACATGGCAGAGTCCGAGCATTGTTCACGCGGGCTATATCACCTCTTTCGCTGGTTGTTTGACGCAGATCCACCTCCCCCAAGCTCTTCCATATTGATGAATAGTGAGTAACATACCGGGGAGTCGACCCGCGCTCCACGCAGCGAGCCGGCGGCGACGGGGGCAACGACGCGACCAACCATCGGGCGAACGCGCGCGTGCCGGTTGCCAGGCAGGTAGCGAAAGGACTGAAGCGAGATGCTCAAACGGTTGGATCGGATACTCAGCTACGAGATGAAGGTGTCGGAGTTCCTCGGCACCCTGATCATTCTGGGCATCCCCTACGGCCTGATCGGTGTCGTCTGGAGCGTGACCCACACCTCGCATCTCAAGGAGCTCAACGGCATCGACGTGATCGTGTCGTTCCTCGGATCCATCGTGTGCTGGCCGGTCCTCACCTTCGCGAATGTGTCCATGACCTGATGATGGCGCTGGTCTGGCTCATCGACATCCTGGTGATCGGCGTCAAGATCCTCGGTGGGCGAACGAAGGTCAATCCGGTACTGCGCTACGGACTCTGGTCCGCGGTGCTGTGCGCGGCCGTCGCGGGTGTCGCCGCCGTCGGCGTCCTGCTGGTGCTGTTGCAGGGCTACCTGGAAGACATGGCATGAACGAGAGGAACGGCTTCCAGTGACGGCCACTGTGCACAAGCCGGCATCGGCGGGACCGGAACCGGAACCCGACGAGCTGGCGCGAATCACCGAGAGCATCACCGGCCTGTGGCGGCGGCATCCGCAGCGCTCGCTGGAAACCCTGGGCCGCCAGGTCGGCCTGGGCCGGGAGGCGTTGCGCCAGCTGGTCGTGGCGCTGGTGCGCCGGCGCTTCCCCTACCAGGAATTCATCAAGCAGTGCGCCTTCATGGCCAGCGTGTCTGCGGCGCCGACCGTGCTGGTGGCGATCCCGATCGCCGTGGTCGTCTCGATCCAGATCGGCGCGCTGGTCAACCAGGTCGGCGCGACGACGTTCATCGGTGCGGTGGCCGGCCTCGGCATCATCCGCCAGGGCGCGCCGCTGGTCACCTCGCTCATGATCGCGGGCGCGGTCGGCTCGGCCATCTGCGCCGATCTCGGCTCGCGCACGATCCGCGAGGAGATCGACGCCATGATGGTCATGGGCGTGGATCCGGTGCGCCGGCTGGTCGCGCCGCGCCTGGCCGCGGCCGTGCTGGTCAGCATGCTGCTGTGCGGCTTCATCGTGTTCGTCGGATTCGCGACGGCCTACATGTTCAACGTGTACGCGCAGTCGGGCACGCCCGGCTCGTTCATCTCCTCGTTCGCGTCCTTCGCGGTCGCGAACGATCTGATCGTCGCGCTGGTCAAGGCGGCCATCTTCGGCGCGCTGACGACGATCATCGCCTGCGATATCGGCCTGCACGCCAAGGGCGGGCCGGGCGGCGTCGCGAACGCGGTGAACGCCGCGGTGGTGAGCTCGCTGCTGATGCTCTTCGCCACCAACATCATCATCACCCAGCTGTACAACACGCTGTTTCCGACGAAGGTGATCTGACGTGGGCAGTACCTACACTCCCCCGCCGCTCAAGCCCGTGCGCATGGTCGGCAACGCCGTCGCGGTGCCGATGCGGGCCAATCAGCGGCTCGGGCATCAGGCCATCACCTTCTTCCAGGCGGTGGGCGCGATGCCCTACGTGCTCAAGCACTATCGCAAGGAATTCCTGCGGCTGACCGCCGATGTCGGCTGGGGCAACGGCTCGCTGGTGGTCGGCGGCGGCACCGTCGGGGTGGTCATCATCCTGTGCGCCTTCGCGGGGATCACGGTCGGCATGGAGTCCTACTCGGCGCTGAACCTGCTCACCATGAGCCCGCTCACCGGCGCGATCGCCGGCTTCGCGATCACCCGCGAGCTGGCGCCGATCATCGCCACCCTGGCCTTCGCCATCCAGGCGGGCTGCCGGTTCACCGCGCAGCTGGGCGCCATGCGCATCTCCGAGGAGATCGATGCCCTGGAATCCATTGCGATCCGGCCGCTTCCGTACTTGATCAGCACCCGGATGATCGCCTCCACGCTGACCCTGATCCCGCTCTACAGCGTGGGGCTGGCCGCGGCCTACCTGTCCACCAAGCTGTCGGTGCTGTTCCTCGGCGGCACCACCGCGGGCACCTACGATCACTACTTCTTCCAGTTCCTCGTCGGGCCGGACGTGTACTGGTCGCTGCTCAAAGTGGTGGTGTTCGTGCTGCTTTCGACGTTCATCCAGTGCTACCACGGCTACACCGCGAGCGGCGGCCCGGAGGGCGTCGGCGTCGCCGCCGGACAGGCCCTCAAGTCGGTCATCGTCGTCGTGGTGTTCGCCGATCTGTTCATGACTCTCGCGATCTGGGGCATCGATCCCGGATTCCGGATCTCCGGTTAGGGGCGACGATGCTTCTCGATCCCAGTGGCCGCGGGCCCACCGCCCGCCAGCTCACACTGTCCGGCCTGGCGATGCTCACCGCCATCGGCGCGGGTCTGTCGCTGCTCGTGCTGCGCTACGACGGCCGCTTCGAGGACAAGGTGCCGGTCACCGCGGTGCTGACCAGCACCGGTGACGGCCTGCCGGAGAACGCGGACGTGAAGTTCCGCGGCATGGTGGTGGGCCGGGTCGACGCCGTCGACATCGTCGCCAAGGGCAACCGGCAGGAGGCGGCGATCTGGCTGAAACCCGGTATCGCCGGGACGATTCCGGCCACGGTCGCCGCACGCGTCATTCCGAACAACCTGTTCGGCGTGACCGCGATCGAACTGGTCGACACCGAGCCGACCACGCAGACGCTGCGGGCCGGCGCCACCATCGAAGAGGACACCAGCGCGAGCACCGTGCAGTTGCAGACGACCCTGAACGTGCTGCGCGACGTGCTGGACAACATCCAGCCCGAGAAGCTCGGGCGCGTGCTGGCCACCCTCGCCGCGGCCCTCGATCCGGCGGCCCGGGCCCCCGGCTCCACGATCGAACGGCTGGACACCTGGATGACCGAGGTGCGGGCGCTGCCCGGCATGCCCCGCCTGCTCGGCGATCTCGGCAACGCCGCGACCGCGCTGAGCCAGTCCGCGCCCGAACTGGTCGGGGTGCTCTCGGAGTCGGTCACCACCGCCCGCACCCTCACCGAGCAGCGCAACGCCCTGGTCGCCATGCTGACCAACGGCGGCGCGGCGATCGACACGGTGAATTCGCTGTTCGCGGCGAATCCGGATTCGGGCAAATTCCTGGTGTCGGGCGTGAACGAGCTGTTCGGCAGCCTGGCCAAGGATCCCGCGGCGATCCCGTTCGCGATCTCGAACCTCAACACCGCGCTGCAACGCCTCTCGGGGGTGTTCTCCTTCGGGCCGAGCCGGCAGATGGTGTGGAAGATGGACGTCAGCCTGACTCCGTTCCAGCAGTACACGGCCAAGGATTGCCCGCGCTACGGCGACGTGGCCGGCCCGCGATGCGGCGGCCCGACCGTGCCGGAAGTCGCTCCGGAACAGGAATATCCGCGGCAGATGCTGCCCCAGCGCCTGGAATCGGCCGGCCCGGCTCCGGCCACGGCCCCGGCGGCCGCGCCGGGAGTGCTCGGCATTCCGGGCGCTCCGACGATCCCCGGCCTGCCGACGCTGCCGATGATCCCCGGGCTGCCGGTCATTCCGGGCATCACCGCACCCGCGGCGCAGACCGAGCCCACGCCCGCGCCGGCGGGCGCGGCCGGTCCGATCGCCCTGCGCGGCAACGCCGCGGTCGCGGCGGTCGTGGGCGGCGAGCCCACCGTGGCACAGCTGCTGCTGCTGGCGCCGGTGCTCCAGGGCGGATACCTCGAAGTCGCGGCGACGCCGAAAGGCGGTAAGTGAGCAATGAAATCAGGAAAAGCCCTGATCGGGTTCAGCGCGTTCGCCGTGGTAGCGGTCGCGCTGACCTACACCATGTGGTCGACGCTGCAACGTTCGGTCGCCGGTCCCACCAACAGCTATTCCGCGGTGTTCACCGACGTGCTCGGCCTGCGGGTCGGTGACGACGTGCGGATGGCCGGGGTGCGCGTCGGGCGCGTCGACAAGATCGATTTCACCGACGGCTACCGGGCGCGGGTCGACTTCCAGCTCCAGGACGAACAGCACCCGACCGACACCACCAAAGCGCTGGTGCGCTACCAGAATCTGATCGGCCAGCGCTATGTGGCGCTGCTGCCCGGCGACGAGCGCGGCTCCCGGATGCCGGCCGGATATCAGATCCCGGTCGAGCGCACCGAACCGTCCTTCGACGTCTCGGCGCTGCTGTCCGGGTTCGAGCCGCTGTTCAGCGTGCTGCAGCCGGACCAGGTGAATTCGCTGTCGGAGACGCTGGTCCAGGCCCTGCAGGGCAACGGCGTCTCGCTCAGCTCGCTGATCGTGCAGGCGGCGGAACTGGCCGGCACCTTCGGCCAGCGCGACCAGATCCTCGGCGACGTCCTGACCAACCTGAGCAGTGTGATCGAGGGCCTGGCCCATCGCAGCGGTGAGCTGGAAACCCTGATCACCCAGGCGCGCGCGCTGATGGAGGGCCTCTACTCCCAGGGTGCGGCGCTCAAGGGCTCGGTGGATCAGATCGCCTCGGCCACCGACTCGCTGATGGGGATCATCACCTCGGTGAAACCCGGTCTGGTGCGGGCGCAGAACGACGCCACCGCCGGCGTCGCGCTGCTGCTGCTCAACGGCGCCGCGCTGGACCGCACGGCGTTCGAGCTGCCGGCCTTCCTCAATGCCGTCGCCCGCTTCTCCAGCTACGGCGCCTACGGCAACGCCTTCATCTGCCGCCTGGACATCTCGCTGTGGGGTGTGGTGCTGCCCCCGGGCATCGTCACCGAGATCGGCGGCCCGGCTCAATCGGAGGTGTGCCGATGATCGCGGCATTGCGCCGGATACCGGCAACGGTCTGGGCCAACCGCTACCTGCGGCTGGGCCTGCTGGCCGCGGCCGCGGTCCTGCTGCTGGTGGTCGGCTCCACCGTGCTCGCCGAGGCGCGCCTGGGCGACAAGACGATCCAGGCCGAACTGGCACAGGCGGCCGGGCTGCGCCCGGGCGCGACGGTCGACGTCTCGGGGATCGAGGTCGGCCAGGTCAGCGCGGTGCGCCTGGACGGGGACAAGGTGCTGGTGGACCTGAAGGTCCGCGACGATCTGCGCCTGGGCCCGGATGCCCGGCTGACGGTGGAGATGTCGACCATCCTGGGCCGGCTGCACATCGACCTGGTGCCCGGCAACGGAAAGGGATTGCCCGGCAACCGGATCCGGATCGACAACACCAAGGTGCCCTACAACCTCAGCAAGGTGATCCAGGATCCGCAGTATCAGAACTCCTTCCAGCGGATCGAGCGGATCGATCCGGCCAAGCTGCGCGAGGCGCTGGACGTGGTGAGCAAGCAGATGGGCGATTCCCCGGAGTTGGCGGTGCAGGCGCTGGACAGCATCGGCGCGCTCGCCAAGGTGGTCAACGAGCGCCGCGATTCCGTCGACACCCTGCTCAAGGGCATGGACACGGTCTCCCAGCTGGTCGCCGACAACCAGAACAGCGTGCTGTTGCTGCTGACCCAGGGCGAGCGCATCGGCGCGGCCGTGCAGCAGCGCCAGGACGTGCTGCGTCAACTGCTCGACAACGTGGCCGCGCTCTCGGCGCTGCTGCAGGAGATGGGTGTGGAGAACAACAACCAGATCAGCCCGCTGATCGCCGACCTGAACACCATGTCGGAGGGGCTGACCAAGAACCGCGACAACCTGGCCCGGCTCTACGAGATCATGCCGGTCACGCTGCGCCAGTTCAACAATGTGCTCGGCGACGGACCGTACGGAAACGTGTACGCGCCGTGGCTGTTCCCGGACAACTGGCTGTGCTTCGCGCAGGTCACCCAGGGGTGCAAGTGATGAGAACCTCCGCTGTCCGCAAACTGGCCGCGCTGTGTGCCGCCGCGTTGTTCGCCGCCGGGTGCGGCTTGATCCCCGCCAGCCTGAGCACCCTGCCGGGTCAGGTGCTGGGCGGGCAGATGCGGATCAGCGCCGATTTCGAGAACGTCGCCGGGCTCTACGCCGGCAACGAGGTCGCGGTGCTCGGGGTGCCGGTCGGCAGCGTCGAGACGGTGACTGCGCGCGGCAGCTATGTCGAGGTGGTCATGACCATCGACGCCTCGGTCGCGATCCCCGCCGACGCCATCGCCGCGCTGGTCAATCCGCAGCTGATCACCAACCGGCACGTCGAACTCGCCCCCGCCTACACCGGGGACGGCCCGAGGCTCACCGACGGCATGCATATCCCGTTGCCGCGCACCCGGACTCCGGTCGAACTCGACCGGATCCTGGAGAACTTCGATCAGCTCGGCGCGGCGCTGAAGGGCGACAGCGAGAGCGGCCCGATGGCGAGCCGGGTGCTGTTCCCGCTGCTCAACGGCAACGGCGACCGGCTACGCGAGACGCTGGACGCGCTGTCCTCGGCGTTCGAGGTGACCATGGCCAACAAGGACCAGATCGCCAACACCGTCGTGAAACTGAACGAGATCACCCAGATCATCGCCCAGAACGATCAGACCGTGCGCGACTTCAGCGGACGGCTCACCGAGCTGGTCGCGCTGATGGGACAGCAGGCGCCCGGCCTGCAGGCGGTCATCACCCAGCTCAACGACTTCCTGAACAACACGGCCGCGCTGGTCGGCGAGAACAAGGACCAGCTGGCGGGCGCGCTGTCGCGGTTCATGGACATCACCGCCCAGATGCGCGGCAACGCCAGGCAATTGACCGAGATCGTCGACGTCGCGCCCCTGCTGTTCCAGAACCTGTCGAACGCGACCAGCCACGAGCACCAGGCGCTGCGCCTGCACGGCCTGCTGGACAAGAGCGTGCTCGACGGCGAGGCGCTGTCGCTGTTCTGCGAGCGGGTGGGGATGCGCCACGACGGCTGCCGCACCGGCAAGATCGCGGACTTCGGCCCCGACTTCGGGCTCACCGCCGCACTGCTGGGAATGACGGAGCTGAAATGACCCGACGACTCACCACCGCCGCGGCCGCCCTGGTGACGGCCGCGACCCTGGCCGGGGCGACCGGCTGCGCGGTCACCGTCCAGAACATCCCGATGCCGAAACCCGGCATCGGCGCGCCGGGCTACACCCTCCGCGCGGCTTTCCGGGACGCGCTCAATCTGCCCGACCGCGCGCACGTCAAGATCGGCGGCAGCGACATCGGCGTCGTCACCGGCATCACCTCCAAGGATTTCGTGGCCGAGGTGGAAATGCTGATCCGCGAGGACATCCAGCTGCCCGCCGGCACCACCGTGGAACTGCGGCAGGCCACGCCGCTGGGCGACATGTTCGTGGCGATGACGCTGCCGAGCGCGGCCGAGGCCGGGCCGCCGCTGCGGGCCGGCGATGTCATCGGCCTGGAGCGAACGGTCACCGCCGCGTCGGTCGAGCAGCTGATGATGTCGGTGTCGATGCTGGTCAACGGCGGCGGCATCAATCAGGCCGCGCGGATCACCTCGGAGCTGAACTCGATGTTCGTCGGGCGCGGGCCGCAGCTGGCGCACCTGATCACCGAGATGACCGCGGTGATCTCGGCGCTGAACCAGCGCACCGGCGACATCGACAACGTGCTCGGCGGATTGAACGTGCTCAGCGGCGAATTGGCCCGGCGCAAGGCCGAACTCGGCCAGGCCGCCGACACCTTCCCCGGCCTGATCGGCCTGTTCACCGAGAACAATCAGCGCATCGTGGATCTGCTGACCAAGACCTCGACCACCATGGCCGCGCTGCAGGACTTCAGCGAGACCACCGGCGGCGACTTCGTCAGCCTCTTCGACAGCATCCAGCAGCTGATGTCGGCCTTCGCCCAGTCCACCGACATGACCGCCGCACTCGAGGGGCTGCACTGGCTCACGCCGCGGGTGCTGGCCTCGATGGAGGGACCCACCCTGGCGGTGGCGGCGACGGTGTCCTACCTGAGCGTCGGCGCGCTCACCGACCCGAGCGGCAGCCGCCTGCCCGAGGTCGCGGATGTCCCGGCCTTCATCGGCAGCTTCGCCCAGGTGCTGGAAAAGGTGCTGGGCCGCCTCAACAGTCCGCCCCGCCCGGCGCCGCAACCGGACGCCGCGCCGCAACCGCAGGAGACCGAGGAGGGTCCGCGATGAATCCACCGCTGTGGCAGTGGGTGGTGCGACACCGGATCGGCGTCGCGAATCTCGGGCTGGTCGCCGTGCTGATCCTGGGCTGCGCCTATATCGGCGCGAATGTGCTGCGCTTCAACCCGATTCCGCACACCTACACCGTGACCGTGCAGCTGGCCACCTCCGGCGGTCTGATGGCGGGCAACGACGTCACCTTCCGGGGCACCCGGGTCGGGCTGATCAAGGAGGTGCGGGTCTCCGGTGACGGGGTCGCCTCCCTCGCCGAGATCGAGGACAGCGCACGCATTCCCGTCGGCGGCACCGTGGCCGTCGGGCGGCTGTCCGCCGCCGGTGAGCAGTACCTGGACTTCCGCCCCGACACCGAGTCCGCTCCCTTCCTCGCCGACGGCGCGGTGGTGGAGCGGTCCGGCACCACCACGCCGGTGCCGGTGCACTCGGTGCTGACCAATCTCACCGGGTTCATCGGCGGCCTGAATCCCGAGCGGCTCGACGTCATCGTCAACGAGCTGGACAAGGCCCTGGCCGACGGGCCGGACCGGCTGCGCAACATGATCTCCGGGATCAGCCGCGCGATGGCGGGCCTGACCGATCTGCTGCCCCAGACCAAGCAGCTGCTGGAGAACCTGTCGGTGATCGCGGAGACCACCTCGCACGCGCAACCGGACCTGGGCACCATCACCGGCGCGGGCACCACCCTGTTCGAGCAGCTCACCGCTTCCGACGCGGAGGTGCGCGCGCTGCTCTCGCTCGGCCCGGGTCAGCTGGCGACCATCGGCGGCTTCGTCAGCGAGACCCAGGACCCCATCACCAATCTCGTGACGAACTTCGTCGCCATCACCAAGGCGGCCAAGTTGCGCGCGCCGGCCATCGCCGCGCTGTTCCCCTCGCTGCGGTTGTTCTCCGAGGCGATCGGCATTCCGGCGCACGACGGCGCCTACCACACCCTGATCGACCCGTGGCCGCGCCCGAGCTGCGACTACGACACCATCCCGGTGGTGCCGACCCAGGCGCAGACCGATACCCGGGTGCGGCTCTACAACTACTGCGTCACCAGCAATCCGGCGATCCAGGTGCGCGGCTCGGCCAACGCGCCCCGGCCCGACGTCCCCGACAACGGCGCCGCGCCGCCGCCGGGCGTCACCGGAAACGAACTGTCCCAGCCCGTCCCCGGCCGATAGGAGATCCCATGACCACCGAAGACACCGAAAAGCAGCCGGCCGCAGCGGTTCCGGCGGACGCCGCCAACGCGGAACCGGCAGCCGAATCCGCGCGCACCTGGACCATCCGGGTGCCCTCGGTCTCCGGCGCCGGCGGTGTGGTGCTGCGTGCCGCGGCGGCGCTGGTACTGGTCGCCGCGATCGCGGCCAGCATCTTCCTGTACCAGCGCAACGAGCACCACAAGAACCTGCTCGCCGCCGAAGCCGAGGCCAAGGCCGCGGCCTGCGCCTACGCCCCCGTCCTGGTGAACTACGACGCGAAGAAGCTCGACGACTATTTCGCCGCGGTCCTGGCCGGGGCCACCGGCGAGTGGCGCCAGCAGTTCGACGGCACCAGCAAGGATCTGCGCGAAGTCCTGGTCCAGGGCGAGGTGGTCGCCAAGTCCAGCGACGTGAAGTGCGCGATCCGCACCGCCGACGAGAACTCCGCGGAGGCCATCGTGGTCGTCGCCCAGACCATCACCAGCCTCGGCACCCAGGGCAAGCCCGCCCCCGGGCAGCTCTCGATGGTGATGCGCCTGGAACGCTCCGGCGACCGCTGGCTGGTGAACAAGCTCAATTCGCCGATGTCGCAGCTGCCGCAGTCCTGACCGGGGCCGTCAGAGTTTGACCACCTGGCGCACGATCCGATGGCCCAGCCGCGCGGCGAGTTCCTGCTGGAACTCCTCGGTCAGCGGCGGCCAGCCCCAGAATTCGAAGGCGAGCGCGCCCAGCGTGAACCCGGAGGACCAGTGCCAGTCGGCGACGGGGCTGGTCACCGCGCAGGCGGGGCAGGCCACGGCGCCGGCCCCGGTCTGCTGCCAGGCGGTGATCGCCGCCTCGAACGGGGCCCAGCGCTCGCGGTCGGGTTCGAACTGCCCGGCGGGATAGTCGATGATCACGGTGTCGGCCGCGCAGGCCGGGCAGCGCGCGGCATCGGGGGTGTCGCCGCCCTGGCCTTCGACGAACGCGTGCCGGCCCAGCGCGACGGCCACGGGCCCGGAGCCCCAGTCCTCCACGGTGATCCGCCGCCAGTGCGGCCCGGGCGTATAGCCCTGCTCCGCGTAGTCGCTGTACATGTCCTCCCGCGACAGCTCGCGGGTCAGAATGCCTTCGCCCACAAGCCAATCGAGGACGCGGGCCGCGAAGCGCGCCCCGTCCGACTCGGTGGCCTCGAGATCGACGATTCGTTCGCAGTACACACCCACCCCTGCATCTTGCCGGGTGCCGCGCGGGCCCGTCACGGCGGGTAGAACGCGTCCCCGCCGACCTGCCCGGGGTCCAGGATGTGGGCGAGGAACAGCCGGGTGGTGGGCGTCGGGGTGCCCGTGGTGATGGCGTGCCAGGGCCGGTCCAGCGGCGTGCCCTCGACCGGCAGGATGGCCAGCGTTCCGGCGGCGAGATCCTGTTCCACCGCGTCGCTGTGGATCAGCGTGACGCCCAGGCCCTCCCGGGCCGCGGCGAGCACCGCGCCGTGCGAACCGAGGGTCAGGGTGGGCGGATCCAGTTCGAGCTGGGTGAGCAGTTCATGGGTGGCGTCGCGGGTGCCCGAGCCGCGCCCGCGCAGCAGCCAGGTGCTGCGCAGCGGGTGCCGGTCCGGCGCGCCGACGACCACCAGCCGGCTGGGCCGCCGGGCCCGGGTGACCAGCGCGGCGTCCCGGGGCGGGCGGCCCGCGATCACCAGATCGCTTTCGTGGTGCTGCAATTCGACGAACAGCACGTCGCGCGGCTGCACGGACAGGCTGAGCTCCACCTCGGGGAAGCGCCGCCGGAACGAGGCCAGCGGCCGCAGCAGCACGTACTCCCCCGCCGTGGCGACGACGCCGATCCGCAGCCGCCCGGTCTCGGCCTGCTGCACCGCGGCGTGCGCCTCCTTCATCAGGCCCAGGATGCTGCGGCAGTAGCCCGCGTACACCCGGCCCGCCTCGGTCAGCGCGATGCCGCGCCCGGTCTTGGCGACGAGCTTGGCGCCCAGCTGCTTCTCGATGTGCGCGACGGCGGCGGAGACGGCCGCCTCGGTGACGTGCAGCTGGCCCGCGGCTTTGCGGATGCTGCCCTGGCGCGCGACGACCAGGAAGGTCTCCATCCGTGTCGCGCTGACCGCACCCATGGCTCCGACGGTAGCAAAACTTAAAGAAACGCTTGAGTATTCGCAGGAACAATCAAATTGTTTGTGATCTCTAGACGCCTCATCCTGGAAATCCCCACCAGCTCAGGAGGATTCATGGCCGAGGAAACCGAACGGGATCGCTGGGATCCGGGCGTACAGTCCTACGCGTCGATGGGATATTACGCACCCGACTATCAACCCTCGGACACCGATGTGCTGGCCTGCTTCCGGGTGACGCCGCAGCCGGGCGTGGACCCGATCGAGGCGGCGGCCGCGGTGGCGGGCGAATCCTCCACGGCCACCTGGACGGTGGTGTGGACCGACCGGCTCACCGCGCACTCGAAGTACCAGGCCAAGTGCTATCGGATCGACGAGGTGCCGGGCCGGCCCGGGGAGTACTTCGCCTATGTCGCCTACGATCTCGACCTGTTCGAGGAAGGCTCGATCACCAATCTCACCTCCTCGGTGATCGGCAACGTCTTCGGTTTCAAGCCGCTGCTGGCCCTGCGCCTCGAGGACATGCGCATTCCGGTCGCCTACGTCAAGACCTTCCAGGGCCCGCCGCACGGCACCGTGATGGAGCGCGAATACCTGAACAAGTACGGCCGCCCGCTGCTCGGCGCGACCGTGAAGCCCAAACTCGGCCTCTCGGCGCGCAATTACGGGCGCGTGGTCTACGAGGCCTGCATGGGCGGCCTGGATTTCACCAAGGACGACGAGAACATCAATTCCCAGCCGTTCATGCGCTGGCGCGACCGGTACCTGTACGCGATGGAGGGCGTGAACCGGGCGATGGCCGACACCGGCGAGATCAAGGGCCACTACCTCAACGTGACCGCGGCCTCCATGGAGCAGATGTACGAGCGGGCCGAATTCGCCAAGGAACTCGGCAGCGTCGTCATCATGATGGATCTGACCGTGGGCTACACCGCCATGCAGTCGATGTCGCACTGGGCGCGGCGCAACGGCGTGCTGCTGCACCTGCACCGGGCCGGGCACTCCACCTTCACCCGGCAGAAGACGCACGGCGTGAGCTTCCGGGTGCTGGCGAAGTGGTGCCGGTTGATCGGGGTGGATCACGTGCACGCGGGCACGGTCGTCGGCAAGCTGGAGGGCGATCCGGCGACCACCAAGGGGTTCTACGACACGTTGCGGGAGAACCACATTCCCGCGAATCCGGCCAACGGCATCTTCTTCGACCAGGATTGGGCCAGCCTGCCCGGGGTGATGCCGGTGGCCTCCGGCGGCATCCACGCCGGGCAGATGCATCAGCTGCTGGACCTGTTCCACGACGACGTGATCCTGCAGTTCGGCGGCGGCACCATCGGTCATCCGCTCGGCATCGCCGCGGGCGCGGAAGCCAACCGCGTCGCGCTCGAAGCCGTCGTCAAGGCCCGCAACGAGGGCCGCGATCTGCTGAAGGAAGGCCCCGAGGTGCTGCGCAAGGCGGCCGAGTGGAACCGCCCGCTCGAGGTCGCGCTGTCCACCTGGGGCGATGTCACCTTCGATTACACCTCCACCGACGCACCCGACGCGGTGCCCACGGCCTCGGTCTGAAAGGCGTGCTCATGTATCTGCGTCACGGAACCTTCTCGTATCTCCCGGAATTCAGCGACGCCGAGATCGCCGCGCAGGTGCGCTACGCCCTGCTCAACGGCTGGCCGGTGTCGGTGGAGTACACCGACGATCCGCACCCGCGCAACGCCTACTGGCAGATGTGGGGCCTGCCGCTGTTCGATCTCGACGAACCCGACGGCGTGCTCGCCGAGATCAACGCCTGCCGGGCCACCTTCCCCCGGCACTACGTGCGGGTGCTGGCCTACGACGCGCGCTACGGCCGCCAGACCACGGCGTTGAGCTTTCTCGTGCAGCGTCCCGCCACCGAGCCGGGTTTCGAGCTGACCCGCACCGAGGGCCCGGACCGCCGCCAGACCTACGGTCTGCGCTCCTACGCCACCGAGAAGCCGCAGGGCGCGCGGTATGGCGCCTGAGGCCAACGGCTTCCGGCTGCACCGGCCGGGCGCCGACGGGCCCCGGCCGGTACCGGCGCAGCCGGCGGAACCCCCGCCACCGCTGGATGAGGACGCGGTGCTGGATCTGTCGACCGACATCGCCGGTGACGACGTCGAGCTCACGCTGCGCCGCCTGGACGCGGAACTGGTCGGGCTGGCCAATGTGAAGCGCC
Source organism: Nocardia sp. NPDC050435 (assembly GCF_040655395.1). Lineage (NCBI taxonomy): Bacteria > Bacillati > Actinomycetota > Actinomycetes > Mycobacteriales > Nocardiaceae > Nocardia > Nocardia sp. NPDC050435. The sequence goes on along the minus strand of NZ_JBFAJW010000008.1, from coordinate 253,066 downwards.
GGGTGCGCGAGATCGCCGCGCTGCTGCTGATCGACCGGGCCCGGCAGCGTTTCGGCCTGGAGTCGGCGCGCCCGACCATGCACATGAGTTTCACCGGCGGCCCGGGCACCGGCAAGACCACGGTGGCGCTGCGCATGGCCGAGCTGCTGCACACCCTGGGCTACATCCGTAAACCCAAGGTGCACACCGTGACCCGCGACGATCTGGTCGGCCAGTTCATCGGGCACACCGCGCCCAAGACGAAGGAGGCGATCGCCAAGGCGGCCGGCGGCGTGCTGTTCATCGACGAGGCCTACTACCTGTTCCGCCCGGAGAACGAGCGCGACTACGGCCAGGAGGTCATCGAGATCCTGTTGCAGGAGATGGAGAACGAACGAGCCAGCCTGGTGGTCATCTTCGCGGGCTACCCGGATCGGATGGAGAAGTTCTTCTCCGCCAACCCCGGCCTGTCCTCCCGCGTCGCGCACCACCTGGAGTTCGCCGACTACACCCACGAGGAGCTGCTGGCCATCGCCGGACTCATGGTGACGGAACAGAACTTCCGCTTCGATCCCGCCGCGCGCGACGCGTTCTCGGAGTACCTGTCGCGCCGGATGGAGCGCCCGCGCTTCTCCAACGCCCGCAGCGTCCGCAACGCCCTGGACCGCTGCCGGCTGCGGCAGGCCAAACGGCTCGTCGAACTCCACCGCCCGCTCACCAAGTCCGACCTGATGACGCTGACCGATCGGGATGTCTACGGCAGCAGCGTTTTCGGAGGCCAGAGCCCATAGAAGCCGAGCCATGCCAGAAGGATTGAAGACCCTCACTCGCTACACGATCGAGGAGGAGCACCGGCATCCCGGATCGTCCGGTGAATTCTCCGCGCTGGTCAATGTCGTGGCCACGGCGACGAAGATGATCGCCAACCAGGTGACGCGGGGAGCGATCGTCGGCTCCCTGGGCCCGAGCGAGCCGGACAATCTGCCGCCGGCCGTGCACCGCAAGCTCGACGCCATCGCCAACGACATCATGGTGTCGGAAACACTGTGGACCGGCCATCTCTCGGGCCTGCTCTCCGAGCAGATGAGCGCGGTCCGGCCGGTGCCCGCCCAGCGGCGCGGCAAGTACCTGCTGGCGTTCGACCCGCTGGACGGTTCGTCGAACATCGACGTGAACCTGCCCGTCGGCACCATCTTCAGCGTGCTGCGCGCGCCGCCCGGGACCGGCGCGGACTCCTGCGACGCCGATTTCCTGCAGCCCGGCACCCAGCAGGTGTGCGCGGGCTTCACGCTGTACGGGCCGGCGACCATGCTGGTGCTCACCACCGGGCGCGGCGTCGACGGATTCACCCTGGACCGGGAGATCGGCGCGTTCGTGCTGACCCATCCGCGCATGCGCATTCCCGAGGAGACAACGGGTTTCGCGATCAACGCCGCCAACGAGCGGTTCTGGGAGCGGCCGGTGCGCCGCTACGTGCACGAGTGCCTCGACGGCGTGGACGGGCCGCGGGCCCGCGATTTCAACATGCGCTGGGTGGCCTCGCTGGTCGCGGACACCTTCCACATCCTCACCCGCGGCGGGGTCTACCTCTACCCCTACGACACCCGGCCGCCGCAGCGGCCCGGCCAGGTGGCGCTGCTCTACGGCGCGAACCCGATCGCGTTCATCGTCGAGCAGGCCGGCGGCTGGGCCACCACCGGCGGCGAACGGGTGCGCGAGGTGACGCCCACCCAGGTGCACCAGCGGGTTCCGTTCATCTTCGGCTCCCGCAACGAAGTGCAGCGCATCGAGCACTACCACAGCGAACCCGAGGAAGGCCCGCGCTTCGACAGCTCGCTGTTCGGTACCCGCTCCCTGTTCCGCCCCGCGGGCCGCGCCACACCGAGTTAGCCAGGAGCTGCCATGTCGGTCAAACACCCCGTCGTCGCGATCACCGGATCCTCGGGGGCGGGCACCACCAGTGTCACCCGCACCTTCCAGGAGATCTTCCGGCGCGAAGGCATCTACGCGGCGATCGTGGAGGGGGATTCGTTCCACCGCTACGACCGCAACGAGATGAAACTGGCCATGGCCGAGGCCGAGCAGAACCGCAACTTCACCTTCTCGCATTTCGGCGAGGAGGCGAATCTGCTGCCGGAGCTGGAGACGCTGTTCCGCGAATACGGGGAGACCGGGGTCGGCTCGGTGCGCAGATACCTGCACGACGATCAGGAGGCCAAGCCGTTCGGCCAGCCCGCGGGCACCTTCACGCCGTGGGAGGACCTGCCCCCCGGCAGCGATCTGCTCTTCTACGAGGGGCTGCACGGTGCGGCGATCACCGACAGCGTGAACGTCGCCCGCTACGCCGACCTGCTGGTGGGGGTGGTGCCGATCGTCAACCTCGAATGGATCCAGAAGGTCTTCCGGGACAAGACCGAACGCGGCTATTCCAGCGAGGCCGTGATCGACACCATCCTGCGCCGCATGCCCGACTACGTGAAATACATCTGCCCGCAGTTCTCCCACACCTACGTCAACTTCCAGCGCGTCCCCACCGTCGACACCTCGAACCCGTTCATCGCCCGCAGCATCCCCACCGCCGACGAGAGCTTCGTCGTCATCCGCTTCGCCGACCCCAAGGTGATCGACTTCCCGTATCTGCTCTCGATGCTGCACGACTCGTTCATGTCCCGCCCGAACTGCATCGTGGTCCCCGGCGGCAAGATGGATCTGGCCATGCAGCTGATCTTCACGCCGCTGATCCTGCGACTGATGGACAAGCGCCCCAAACGCTCGCGCTGAGCCTCAGAGCTGACCGTGCTGGGAATCGAAAGTGGCGGTGCGCGCGCCGAGCAGGATCTGCGCGCCCGGCCGCAGCGGGTGCCGATGACCGGGCGTCACCCGGATCCAGTCGGGGTGACCGGGATTGCGCAGATGGGTGCCGTTGGCCGACCCGCAGTCCAGCACCGTGACGTCCCAGTCGACGAGCCGGATCTCGGCGTGCGTGCGCGACATGCCGCCCGAGGCGTCCTCCAGCCGGACGGGGCGGGCGCCGCGCCGCGCGGCGGCGGAGTGCTCGGGTTCGCGGCCCAGCACGCAGTCGGCGTCCAGGATGATGATGGTGCCGTCGTCGAACAGCAGCAGGCCCAGGGGCGGGCGGACGCCGTCGGTGAGCACACCGGTGACCTGGTCCATCCGGATGCCGCAGACGGCGCAGAAGGTGACCCGCGGATCGTTGTGGTGCTGGCGGGCGCATTTGCAGCCCTTGACGATCGCCGGTCCGCTCACCGGTCCGGAGGGCACGCTGTCGCGCGCCCGGCCACCCGGCGGCGGTAGGGCGGGCATGGCGTCGGGTGTGGGTATCGCGTCCGGGAGCGGGTCGGGCACCGGCTTGGACAGCGACCGCGCCCGCACCACCGCGCGATCGGCGGCGGGGCGGGCCGGATCACGCGTGGTGAGCCGCTCGTCCGGCGGCCGGTGCACGGGCTCGCCGTACCAGAGCACACCGCCGGAGCCGGGCACCGCGCCCGCCGTCAAGGTGCCGACGCCACGCACTCCCGGCAGGTCGAACTGCTGATCGCCCTCGTCGACGAACACGCCCGCGCCGATCTCCGGTGCGGGAATCACCAGGCGGTCCACCGTGAATCCGGCTTCGCCGCCGCGCAGCACCTCGGCGCGTTCGGCGCCGGCGAGCACCGCCGTCACCCCGCCGTAGAGGAACACCGCGAGCCCGGCCTCGGTCGGCGAGAGCACACCGAACTCGACCACCTCCCCGTCGCCGAGGCCCATCAACCAGTTGGTCGCCAAGCGCGCGAAGGCTTTTCCGCTGCGCCGCGGCTCCGCCTTCGCGGCCGCGCGCACCAGCCCCTGCACGTCGAGCAAGGTCGAGCCGGCCGCCGAGCTCTTGGTGGGCGGCGCGTCCTCGCGGTTGGCGACCACGATCAGCACGCCGTCGACACAGGCGACCAGATGTGTGCCGGCGAGCACCTCGATGTCCGCCATCGGCTTCCCCTCCACCTACCAGAACCCGCCCCCGTTGCCGCGCCGGCGGGGACGACGGACCGGAATGCCCGCCGCCCGCACCGGTCGATCGTCCCAGACCTCCGTCCCGATCAGCGCCCGGGTCGGATCTGCGCGCATGGGCCGGATGCTACCGGCAGAAACCTAAGGGACGCTTGGGATCTAGCGGCCGGCCTCGCGACGCGCGGACGGATCTCGCCAACCTGCCACGCCGTGACCATCGCCGGACGTACCATCCTCGCGTGGCCGACGCGAACCGTTCCACCCCCTTGCGGGTGCTGGTCTACAGCAATGATGCCGATACCCGGCGCCAGGTGACGATGGCGCTGGGCAAGCAGCCGCATCCGGAACTACCGGAATTCGAGTACCTGGAGGTCGCCACCGGACCGGTGGTGATCGCCCAGATGGACGCGGGGGGCGTCGATCTGGCGATCCTGGACGGCGAATCGGTGCCCTCGGGCGGGCTGGGTATCGCCAAGCAGCTCAAGGACGAGATCGAGCACTGCCCACCGGTTCTGGTGCTCACCGGGCGGCCCGACGACGCCTGGCTGGCGAACTGGTCGCGCGCCGAGGCCGCGGTCTCGCACCCGATCGATCCGATCGCCCTCACCGACACCGTGGTGACCCTGCTGCGCAATCGCGCCGCCGCTTGATCTTTCACGATCAATAGCATTTCCACATTTCACGATCGCCGCCGCGCCTGCGGCGTCGCTTCAGCGACCCATGAGCTACCTCGGTCAATGAGGGTGGCGGCACGCGGCGGCGATCGACTGCGTCGTGCGCAACTCATCGGCAGCACCAATACCGCTGAGTAGTAACGGCATATCAGACACCCCGGATCCACCTCGGCGTTCGTCACGTGACATCCGAACTGGATTACCACCGTTTCTGTCATGAATCGCAGTTCCAGATTCGATCAAACCGGGGAACCAATCGGGTAGCCTGCCCCCCGTTCAGTTGTAGTCTGTGCCGTAGCTCACATGAGCCCGGGCACGGTATCAGCCCCGCCCCGACCGACCGGTCGACATTCACCCGTCCCAGCTCACAAGGAGGGGAACCGATCTCGTGAATATGGAGATGCCCACCCTCGTTCTCGGCGCGGTAGCCGCCGCGTTCGCCGTCTTCTCGATCGTCATGGCTTCGCTGATCGGGCCGAAACGCTACAACCGATCCAAGCTCGCGGCCTATGAATGCGGTATCGAACCCACGCCGCACGCCGTCTCCGGCGGCCCCGGAAACGCTGCGGGGCAGCGCTTCCCGGTGAAGTACTACCTCACCGCCATGCTCTTCATCATCTTCGATATCGAGATCGTCTTCCTCTACCCCTGGGCCGTGCACTTCGACTCGCTCGGCTTCTTCGGCTTCGCGGCCATGGCCCTGTTCGTCGTCAATGTCTCCGTCGCCTATGCCTACGAGTGGAGCCGTGGCGGGCTCAGTTGGGACTGAAAAGATCATGGGTCTCGAAGAAAAACTGCCCAGCGGCTTCCTGCTGAGCACCGTGGAGGACTTCGCCGGCTACCTGCGCAAGGGTTCGCTGTGGCCGGCCACCTTCGGCCTGGCCTGCTGCGCCATCGAGATGATGGCCACGGGCGCGGGCCGTTTCGACCTCGCCCGGTTCGGCATGGAAGTCTTCCGCGCCTCGCCCCGCCAGGCCGATCTGATGATCGTCGCCGGGCGGGTCAGCCAGAAGATGGCGCCGGTGCTGCGCCAGGTCTACGACCAGATGCCCGAGCCGAAATGGGTTCTGGCCATGGGTGTTTGCGCCTCCTCCGGCGGCATGTTCAACAACTACGCGATCGTGCAGGGCGTCGATCACGTGGTGCCGGTCGACATCTACCTGCCCGGCTGCCCGCCGCGGCCGGAGATGCTGATGAACGCGATCATCACCCTGCACAACAAGATCCAGGAGACGCCGCTCGGGGTGAACCGGGAGGAAGCGATCCGGGCCGCCGAGCAGGCCGCGCTGGCCTCGACCCCGACCATCCGGATGGAGGGTCTGTTGCGATGACCTTCGACACCCCGCGAGACACCCAGCACCGCACCGAGACCGACGCCGCCGCGACCGCGGGCCCGGAGGGCACGCTCCCGCCGGACCAGCCGCAGGCCGGCGGCGAGGAGGTGATCGGCGTGCGGCACGGCATGTTCGGCAACACCGGCACCGGCGACACCTCCGGCTACGGCCGCCTGGTCCGCCCGGTCGCCCTGCCCGGCGGCAGCCACCCGCCCTACGGCGGGTACTTCGACGAGGTCGTCGCCGCGCTGCGCGCCGCCCTGGCCGCCACCGACCTCGCGCTCGAGACCGCGCTGGAGAAGATCGTCGTCTTCCGCGGCCAGCTCACCCTGCACGTGCGGCGCGAGCACCTGATCGCCGTCGCGCAGGCGCTGCGCGATTACGCCGCACTGCGTTTCGAGCTCTGCCTCGGCGCCAGCGGCGTGCACTACCCGGAGGACGCGGGCCGCGAGCTGCACGCGGTCTACCCGCTGATGTCGATCACGCACAACCGCCGGCTGCGCCTCGAGGTCTCCGCGCCCGACGCGGACCCGCACATCCCGTCGCTGTTCGCGGTGTACCCCACCGTGGACTGGCACGAGCGCGAGACCTACGACTTCTTCGGCATCATCTTCGACGGCCATCCGTCGCTGACCCGCATCACCATGCCGGACGACTGGCGCGGTCACCCCCAGCGCAAGGACTACCCGCTCGGCGGGATCCCGGTCGAATACAAGGGCGCGCGTATCCCGCCGCCCGACGAGCGGAGGGCATACAGCTAGTGAACGACATCGACACTTTCCCCACGGTCACCGTTGCCGGACAGGACTGGGACCAGGTCTCGGGATCGCTGGACGGCACGGCCGAGGAACGCATCGTCGTCAATCTGGGCCCGCAGCACCCGTCCACACACGGCGTGCTGCGGCTCATCCTGGAGATCGAGGGCGAAACCGTCGTCGAGGCCCGCTGCGGCATCGGCTACCTGCACACCGGCATCGAGAAGAACCTCGAGTTCCGCAACTGGACCCAGGGCGTCACCTTCGTCACCCGGATGGACTACCTGTCGCCGTTCTTCAACGAGGCCGCCTACTGCCTCGGCGTGGAATCGCTGCTCGACATCACCGAGCAGATTCCCGAGCGCGCCAGCGTGATTCGCGTCCTGCTGATGGAGTTGAACCGCATCTCCTCGCATCTGGTGGCGCTGGCCACCGGCGGCATGGAGCTGGGCGCGCTCACCCCCATGCTGTTCGGTTTCCGGGAACGCGAGCTGATCCTCGACGTCTTCGAGACCATCACCGGCCTGCGGATGAACCACGCCTACATCCGTCCCGGCGGCCTGGCCCAGGACCTGCCCGACGACGGCGTGCAGAAGGTGCGCGAACTGCTCGCCCTGCTGCCGAAACGACTGCGGGACATGGAGCACCTGCTCACCCAGAACCCCATCTGGAAGGCGCGCACCCAGGACATCGGCTATCTCGACCTGACCGGCTGCATGGCGCTGGGCATCACCGGTCCCTGCCTGCGCGCCACCGGTCTGCCGCACGACCTGCGCAAGTCCCAGCCCTACTGCGGTTACGAGACCTACGAATTCGACATCCCCACCACCACGGGCTGCGACTGCTACGGCCGCTACCTGATCCGGGTGGAGGAGATGAAGGAGTCGCTCAAGATCGTCGAGCAGTGCCTGGACCGGCTGCGGCCGGGCCCGGTCATGGTCGAGGACAAGAAGATCGCCTGGCCGGCCGACCTGCAACTCGGCCCGGACGGACTCGGCAACTCCCCCAAGCACATCGGCAAGATCATGGGCACGTCCATGGAGGGACTCATCCACCACTTCAAACTGGTCACCGAGGGCATCCGGGTCCCCGCGGGTCAGGTGTACACGGCCCTGGAATCCCCGCGCGGCGAACTCGGCGTGCACATGGTCAGCGACGGCGGCACCCGGCCCTACCGCGTGCACTATCGCGACCCCTCGTTCACGAATCTGCAAGCGGTGGCGGCGATGTGCGAGGGCGGCATGATCGCCGACGTGATCGCGGCGGTCGCCAGCATCGATCCGGTGATGGGCGGTGTGGACCGATGACGGAGATCCTGCTCAAGCTCTCGACGCGGCCCGAGCCGTTCCCGCTCGACGTGCGGGAACGGCTCGAAGTCGAGGCCAAGGCGATCATGGCGCGCTACCCGGTGGCGCGCTCGGCGCTGCTGCCGATGCTGCACCTGATGCAGGCCGAGGAGGGGTTCGTCTCGGGCACCGGGATCGATCTCTGCGCCGAGCTGCTGGGACTGACGGGCGCGGAGGTCACCGCGGTCGCGACGTTCTACTCCATGTTCCGGCGCACGCCGACCGGCGAATACCACGTCGGCGTCTGCACCAACACGCTGTGCGCGGTCATGGGCGGCGACGCGATTCTGGCGCTGCTGGAACAGCATCTGGGCATCACGCACGGCCAGACCACCGAGGACGGCGCGATCACCCTCGAGCACATCGAGTGCAACGCGGCCTGCGATTTCGCGCCGGTCGTGATGGTGAACTGGGAGTTCTTCGACAACCAGACCCCGGAGTCGGCGCAGGCCCTGGTCGACGCGCTGCGCACCGGTCAGGCGGTGACCCCGACCCGGGGCGCGACGCTGTGCACGTTCAAGCAGACCGCCCGCATCCTCGCCGGCTTCCCGGACGAGCGCCCCGGCGTGCTCGACGGCCCGGCGGGCGAGGCCACGCTGGCCGGGCTGACAGTCGCGCGGGAGGAGAACGCATGACCACCGCACTGACCCCGGTGCTCTCGCGCTACTGGGACGACCCCGAGTCCTGGACGATCGACACCTACGCCCGCCACGACGGCTACCAGGCGCTGCGCAAAGCGCTGCGGATGGACCCGGACCAGGTCATCCAGACCGTCAAGGACGCGGGCCTGCGCGGCCGCGGCGGCGCGGGCTTCCCCACCGGCCTGAAGTGGGGCTTCATCCCGCAGGGCCCCGGCCCCGACGGCGTCACCAAACCGCACTACCTGGTGGTCAACGCCGACGAGTCCGAACCCGGGACCTGCAAGGACATTCCGCTCATGCTGTCGAGCCCGCACGCGCTGATCGAGGGCGTGATCATCGGCTCCTACGCGATCCGGGCGAACACCGCGTTCATCTACGTCCGCGGCGAGGTGGTGCCGGTGCTGCGCCGGTTGCAGGCCGCGGTCGAACAGGCTTATGCCGCAGGCTATCTCGGCCGCAACATCCTCGGCTCGGGTTACGACCTGGAGCTGGTCGTGCACGCGGGCGCGGGCGCCTATATCTGCGGCGAGGAGACCGCGCTGCTGGATTCGCTGGAGGGCCGGCGCGGCCAGCCCCGGCTGCGCCCGCCGTTCCCGGCCGTCGCGGGCCTCTACGCCTGCCCGACCGTGGTCAACAACGTGGAGTCCATCGCCTCGGTGCCGCCGATCCTGCTCAACGGCATCGAGTGGTTCCGGTCCATGGGCAGCGAGAAGTCACCCGGGTTCACCCTCTACTCGCTGTCCGGGCACGTCGCCCGGCCGGGGCAATACGAAGCGCCCCTGGGCATCACGCTGCGCGAACTGCTCGGCTACGCGGGCGGCGTGCGCGCCGGGCACACCGTGAAGTTCTGGACGCCGGGCGGTTCCTCCACCCCGCTGTTCACCGACGAGCACCTCGACGTCCCGCTCGATTACGAGGGCGTGGCGGCCGCCGGATCCATGCTCGGCACCAAGGCCCTGCAGATCTTCGACGACACCACCTGCGTGGTGCGCGCCGTGCTGCGCTGGACCGAGTTCTACGCCCACGAGTCCTGCGGCAAGTGCACGCCCTGCCGCGAAGGCACCTACTGGCTGGTCCAGTTGCTGAAGCGGATCGAGGCGGGCCGCGGTTCGGAGGCGGATCTGGGCAAGCTGCTCGACATCAGCGACACCATCAACGGCAAGTCGTTCTGCGCGCTCGGCGACGGCGCGGCCAGCCCCATCATCTCCTCGCTGAAGTTCTTCCGCGAGGAGTACATCGAGCACGTGCGCTCGGGTGGCTGTCCGTTCGATCCGGCGCGCAGCACCGCCTGGGCGGAAGGAGTGGCGAAATGACCGCCACAGTGAGCTCCAACGACAGCGGGCTGGTGCCCGCGGATCTGGTGACCGTCACCATCGACGGCACCTCGGTCAGCGTGCCCGCGGGCACGCTGGTGATCCGGGCCGCCGAACTCGTCGGCATCCAGATCCCCCGCTTCTGCGACCACCCGCTGCTGGAGCCGGTCGGCGCCTGCCGCCAGTGCATCGTCGAGGTGGAGGGCCAGCGCAAGCCGGTCGCCTCCTGCACCCAGGTCGTCGCCGACGGCATGGTGGTGCGCACCCAGCTCACCTCCGAGGTCGCCGACAAGGCCCAGGAGGGGGTGATGGAGCTGCTGCTCATCAACCACCCCCTGGACTGCCCGGTCTGCGACAAGGGCGGCGAATGCCCGCTGCAGAACCAGGCGATGTCCTCCGGCCGCCCCGAGACCCGCTTCGACGGCGTGAAACGCACCTACCCCAAGCCGATTCCGCTGTCCTCGGCGGTGCTGCTGGACCGGGAACGCTGCGTGCTCTGCGCCCGCTGCACCCGGTTCTCCCAGCAGGTGGCCGGTGACCCGTTCATCGAACTGATGGATCGCGGTGCGCTGCAACAGGTCGGCACCGCCCAGGCCGAGCCGCTGGACTCCTACTTCTCCGGCAACACCGTGCAGATCTGCCCGGTCGGCGCGCTCACCGGCACCAGCTACCGGTTCCGGGCCCGCCCGTTCGACCTGGTGTCCAGCCCCAGCGTGTGCGAGCACTGCGCCTCCGGCTGCGCCCAGCGCACCGACCACCGGCGCGGAAAAGTGCTGCGCCGCCTGGCCGGTGACGATCCGCAGGTGAACGAGGAGTGGAACTGCGACAAGGGCCGCTGGGCCTTCGCCTATGCCACCGAACGCGACCGCATCACCACCCCGCTGGTGCGCGGCTGGGACGGCACCCTGCAACCCGCCTCCTGGTCGCAGGCGCTGGCGGCCGCGGCGGGCGGCCTGGCCGGGGCCTTCGGCAACGCGGGCGTGCTGGTCGGCGGGCGCGTCACCGAGGAAGACGCCTACGCCTACAGCAAGTTCACCCGGATCGCGCTGGGCAGCAACGACATCGACTTCCGCAGCCGGACGCACTCGGCCGAGGAGGCGGACTTCCTGGCCGCGCGCGTCGCCGGCCAGGGCGTCACCGTCGACTACGACAGCCTCGAGCGCGCCCCGATCGTGCTGCTCGCCGGTCTCGAACCGGAGGAGGAGTCGCCGATCATCTACCTGCGGCTGCGCAAGGCGGCCCGCAAGCGCGGCCTGCCCGTGTACGCGCTGGCCCCCTACGCCACGCGCGGTCTGGAGCGCATGTCCGGCACCCTGCTGCCGACCGTGCCCGGCGCGGAACCCCATGTGCTGGAAGCACTCCGGACCGGAGCCGCCGAGATCGCCGACAACGCCGGGCGGCTGCTGCGGCAGCCCGGCGCGGTCATCCTGGTCGGCGAACGGCTCGCCGGGATCCCCGGCGCGCTCTCGGCCGCGGTGCACCTGGCCGACGAGACCGGCGCGGCCCTGGCCTGGGTGCCGCGCCGGGCCGGCGAACGCGGCGCGGTGGAGGCCGGCGCGCTGCCCGGCCTGCTGCCCGGCGGCCGTCCGGTCGCCGATCCGGCCGCGCGCCACCAGGTCCGGGAAGCCTGGAACGTCACCGAACTGCCCGCGACTCCCGGCCGCGACACCGCCGGCATCCTCGACGCGGCCGCGGGCCTGGGCGCGCTGATCGTCGGCGGCGTCGACATCACCGACCTGCCCGACCCCAGCGCCGCGCTCGCCGCGATCGACGCCGCCCGCTTCGTGGTCAGCCTGGAACTGCGGCACGGCCCGGTCACCGACCGGGCCGACGTCGTGTTCCCGGTCGCCACCGCGATGGAGAAGGCCGGCACCTTCCGCACCTGGGAGGGCCGCCCGCGCCGGTTCGAGGCCGCACTCGGCGAATCCATGGTGACCCGCACGCCCGCACCGCTGTCCGACGGCCGGGTGCTGCACGCCATCGCCGACGAGATGCGGGTGCGGCTCGGCCTGCCCGACGCCGCCGCCGCGCGCGCCGAACTCGCCGAACTCGGCGTGTGGGACGGCCAGCCCGTGCCCGACCCGGCGCATCGCCCGCATCCGATCACCCAGCCCACCGCCGGCACCGCGGTGCTCGCCTCCTGGCACATGCTGCTGGACCAGGGCCGCATGCAGGACGGCGAACCCAACCTGGCCGGCATCGCCCGCCCGGCGGTGCTGCGGCTCTCGGCGGCCACCGCCGCCGAGATCGGCGCCGCCGACACCGATCTCGTCACCGTCGGCACCCCGCGCGGCCTGATCACGCTGCCGCTGACGATCACCGCGATGCCCGACGGCGTGGTGTGGCTGCCGCAGAACTCGCCGGGCTGCTCGATCACCGAACAGCTCGCCACCGCGCCCGGCGGCGTCGTCGAGATCCGCCGGGCCGATGAGAGGATGAAGGAACATCGCCATGAGTGACCTGTCCCTCTTCGGCCACGATCCGATGTGGCTGATCATCGCGAAATCCCTGGGTATCTTCGTCTTCCTGCTACTGACCCTGATGGTCGCGGTGGTCGCGGAACGAAAGATCGTGGCGCGCATGCAGATGCGCATCGGCCCGAACCGGGTCGGTCCCTTCGGATCGCTGCAGGCGGTCGCCGACGGCGTCAAGATGGCCCTCAAAGAGGACATCGTGCCCGCGCTCGTCGACAAGCCCATCTACATCCTGGCGCCGATCATCGCGGTCATCCCGGCGTTCATGGCCTTCGGGGTGATCCCGCTCGGCGGCGAGGTCTCCATCGCCGGCGAGCGCACCGCGCTGCAGCTGACCGACATGCCGGTGGCCGTGCTGTACATCCTCGCGATCACCTCCATCGGCGTGTACGGGATCGTGCTGGCCGGCTGGGCCTCCGGGTCGACCTACCCGTTGCTGGGCGGCCTGCGCTCGACCGCGCAGGTGATCTCCTACGAGATCGCGATGGCCCTGTGCTTCGCGGCGGTGTTCCTGCACGCGGGCACCATGTCCACCTCGGGCATCGTCTCCGCGCAGCATCCGACCTGGTTCGTGTTCCTGCTGCTGCCCTCGTTCCTGATCTACTGCGTCGCCATGGTCGGCGAGACCAACCGCGCGCCCTTCGACCTCCCCGAGGCCGAGGGCGAACTGGTCGGCGGCTTCCACACCGAGTACTCCTCGCTCAAGTTCGCCATGTTCATGCTCGCCGAATACGTGAACATGGTGACCGTCTCCGCGCTCGCCACCACGCTGTTCCTCGGCGGCTGGCACGCGCCGTGGCCGTTCAACATGATCCCGGGGGCCGACTCCGGCTGGCTGGGCCTGGTGTGGTTCGCCGCCAAGGTGTGGACCTTCCTGTTCGTGTTCATCTGGCTGCGCGGCACGCTGCCCCGCATGCGCTACGACCAGTTCATGGGCCTGGGCTGGAAACTGCTGATCCCGATGTCGCTGCTGTGGGTCATGCTGGTGGCCGGCGCACGGGTGGCCGAGGCCGAGGGCCTGCGCATCCAGACCCCGACGCTGGTGATCGGCGGCCTCATCCTGACCGCGTTGATGATCGCGCTGTTCCTGCGGGCCGGGCGCAAACCCGGCCTGCCGCCACTGGCCGAGGAGCCGGTGACGACGGCGGAATCCGGTGTGTTCCTGGGCTTCCCGACACCGCCGCTGCCCGCCGACGTCGTGCACCTCGACAACGCCAAGGGCAATCCGCTGGAACCGCTGTCCGGCTTCGCGGTCACCGCGCTGACCATGTTCAAGAAGGTCAACACCGAGCAGTACCCGGAACAGAAGGTGCCGACGGCGCCGCGTTACCACGGGCGGCACCAGCTCAACCGGCACCCCGACGGCCTGGAGAAGTGCATCGGCTGCGAGCTCTGCGCGTGGGCCTGCCCCGCCGACGCCATCTTCGTCGAAGGCGCGGACAACGCCGAGGGCGAACGCTTCTCGCCGGGTGAGCGCTACGGGCGCGTCTACCAGATCAACTACCTGCGCTGCATCGGCTGTGGCCTGTGCATCGAGGCGTGCCCGACCCGGGCGCTGACGATGACCAACGACTACGAGCTCACCGACGACAACCGGGCGGATCTGATCTACGAGAAGACCGACCTGCTCGCCCCGCTGCAAGCGGGGATGCAGGCGCCGCCGCACGCCATGCACCCCGGCAGCACCGAGGGCGACTACTACCGCGGCACGATTCCCGGCGGCGTCCCGGCGGTCGATCCGATCTCCGACGAACCCGTCGGCCGGGACCTCGAGCCGACGGCGGTCGGGACCGAAGGAGTCGCACGGTGAACGAATTCCTCTTGGCGGCCGAGCCTTTGACGCAGACCGGCACCGGCGAAGCCGTGCAGTTCTGGATCCTCGCCCCGCTGGCCGTGCTCGGCGCGCTCGGCATGGTGTTCTCGGCCAAGGCCGTGCACTCCGCGATCTGCCTGGCGGCCACCATGATCGCGCTCGCGGTCATGTACATCGCCCAGGACGCCCTGTTCCTGGGCGTGGTGCAGATCGTGGTCTACACCGGCGCGGTCATGATGCTGTTCCTGTTCGTGCTCATGCTGGTCGGCGTCGACTCCGCGGAATCGCTGAAGGAGACGATCAAGGGCCAGCGCGCCGCCGCCGGCGCGGTCGGCGTCGGCTTCGGCATCCTGTTCATGAGCGGCATCGCCAACGGGATCCAGAACTCCGGAATCACCTTCCCCGCCACGGGTTTCGCCGGGCGCGACGTGATCGGCGAACTCGCCGAGCTGATCTTCGTGAAGTACGTCTGGGCGTTCGAGCTCACCGGCGCGCTGCTCATCGCCGCCACCATCGGCGCCATGGTGCTCGCGCACCGCGATCAGCTCGAACCGAAACCAGGCCAGCGCGAAATGTCGCGGATGCGCTTCCGCGACGGCAAGAGCCGGGCCACCCCGCTGCCCACCCCGGGCGTGTACGCGCGGCACAACGCCGTCGACATTCCGGCGCGGCTGCCCGACGGCTCCTTCGAAGAACACTCGGTCAGCACCATCCTGCGGCACCGCCGGCACCGGGCGCTGACCGAGGCGGCGGTCATCTCGGTCGGCTCCGAGCCGGTCGAGGACAACTCTGAGGCAGACGAGGAAGGCAAGCGGTGAACCCTGAGAACTACCTGTTCCTGTCCGCCCTGCTGTTCACCATCGGCGCGGCGGGAGTGCTGTTGCGGCGCAACGCCATCGTGGTGTTCATGTGCATCGAGCTGATGCTGAACGCGGTCAACCTGGCGTTCGTCACCTTCGCCCGGCTGCACGCCAACCTCGACGGCCAGGTCTTCGCGTTCTTCACGATGGTGGTCGCCGCGGCCGAAGTCGTGGTCGGACTCGCGATCATCATGACCATCTTCCGCGCCCGCCGCTCGACCTCGGTCGACGACGCCAACCTGCTGAAGTTCTGACATGGAGACCGCAACGCTGTGGCTCATGCCCGCCCTGCCCCTGGCAGGCGCCGTAATCCTGCTGCTCTCCGGTCGTTTCAGCGACAAGTGGGGCCACCTGCTCGGCACCTTCGCCGCGGTGGTCTCCTTCGGCTTCGCCGCCATCGCCTTCTTCGGGATGCTCGGCCGCGCGGACGCGGCCCGCGCCGTGCACACCGACCTGTTCGAATGGGTGCCGGTGGCCGGGCTGGAAGTCCCGATGGGGCTCCAGCTCGACCAGCTGTCCATGTGTTTCGCGCTGCTGATCACGGGTGTGGGTTCGCTGATCCACATCTACTCGATCGGCTACATGGCGCACGACCCGAACCGGCGGCGCTTCTTCGCCTACCTCAACCTGTTCCTGGCGGCCATGCTGGTGCTGGTCCTGGCGAACAACTACCTGGTGCTGTTCCTCGGCTGGGAGGGCGTCGGCCTGGCCTCCTACCTGCTGATCGGGTTCTGGCACGAAAAGCCCAGTGCGGCAACGGCGGCCAAGAAGGCGTTCGTGGTCAACCGGGTCGGCGACATGGGTCTGGCGATCGCGCTGTTCATGATGTTCGCCACCTTCGGCAGCATCGGGTTCGGCGAGGTCTTCGCGGCCGCGCCGCAGGCCACCGAGGGCACGCTCACCGCCATCGGCCTGTTGCTGCTGCTGGGCGCGTGCGGTAAATCCGCGCAGGTGCCGCTGCAATCCTGGCTCGGGGACGCGATGGAGGGCCCGACCCCGGTGTCGGCGCTCATCCACGCGGCCACCATGGTCACCGCCGGCGTCTACCTGATCGCGCGCTCCGGGCCCATTTTCGATCTCGCGCCCGGCGCGCAGCTCGGCGTGGTCATCGTCGGCGCGGTCACCCTGCTCTTCGGTGCGATCATCGGCTGCGCCAAGGACGACATCAAGAAGGCGCTGGCCGCGTCCACGATGAGCCAGATCGGGTACATGTTCCTGGCCGCCGGTCTCGGCCCGGCCGGATACGCGTTCGCGATCATGCACCTGCTCACGCACGGCTTCTTCAAGGCCGGGCTGTTCCTCGGCGCCGGCTCGGTGATGCACGCGATGAACGACGAGACCGACATGCGCCGCTACGGCGGCCTGCGCACACTGCTGCCGGTCACCTTCGCCACCTTCGGGCTCGGCTACCTCGCGATCATCGGGGTGCCGCCGTTCGCCGGGTTCTTCTCCAAGGACAAGATCATCGAGACGGCCTTCAACGCGGGCGGCGCCAAGGGCTGGACCCTGGGCACCGTCGCGCTGCTCGGCGCCGGGCTCACCGCCTTCTACATGACGCGGGTGATGCTGATGACCTTCTTCGGCAAACGGCGCTGGAAAGAGGACACCCATCCGCACGAGGCGCCGATCAGCATGGCCGGGCCGATGATGCTGCTGGCGGTCGGCTCGGTGTTCTCCGGTGTGCTGCTGGTCATGGGGTCCTCGCTGCAGAACTGGCTGGCCCCGGTGGTCGGCGAGCACCACGGCGAACACGTGCTGCCCGCCTGGGTGGTCACCGTGCTGGCCCTCGGCGTGGTGGTCATCGGCGTGGGCGTCGCCCTGCGCGAGTACTACGAGAAGGAAATCCCGCAGACCGCACCGGAACCCGCGAGCGTGCTCACCGTCGCGGCCCGCCGCGACCTCTACGGCGACGCCTTCAACGAGGGCGTGCTCATGCGCCCCGGCCGCCACTTCACCCGCGCCCTGGTTTTCCTCGACAACCGCGGCGTCGACGGAATCGTGAACAGCACAGCCGCTGTCATCGGCGGTCTGTCCGCCCGCGCCCGCCGCGTGCAGACCGGCTTCGTCCGCTCCTACGCACTGTCCATGTTCACCGGCGCGGCCCTGGTGGCCGCGGCCCTGCTGGCGGTGCGGATCTGGTGAGCGACCGAACTGCCGAAATCCGTTGTCCCGGTGCGCTGATCGCCGGGACCGCCCCCCGAAGTGAAGGAAGGCTGCGGTGAACAACTTCCCCTGGTTGACCACCCTGTGGTTGCTGCCGGTCGTGGGCGCCGCGGCGGTGCTGGTGCTTCCGGCCGCGCAGCGCACACTCGCCCGGTCGGTCGCGTTCACGGTGGCGCTCGCGACGCTGGTACTGGCCGTGCTCGTGGCGGTGCGGTTCGAACCCGGCGGCGAGCAGTACCAGTTCGTCGAATCCCACCAGTGGATACCGGCTTTCGGGGCCGGATACACGCTCGGGGTCGACGGGATCGCCCTGGTGCTGGTGCTGCTGACGGCCGCGCTGGTGCCGATCCTGGTGCTGGCGGGCTGGCACGACGACCGCGAGGTCGGCGGCGGCAAGCGGGTGACGCACACCTACATGGCGCTCACGCTGCTGGTCGAGGCGATGGTGCTGATGTCGTTCCTGTCGCTGGACATCCTGCTGTTCTACGTCTTCTTCGAAGCCATGCTGATCCCGATGTACTTCCTCATCGGCGGCTTCGGCCCGCGCGGCGCGGATCCGGCGCTGCGGCAGCAGCGCTCCCGGGCCGCGGTGAAGTTCCTGCTGTACAACCTGTTCGGCGGACTCGTCATGCTCGCCGCGGTGATCGGCCTCTACGTCCTCACCGCCCGCGAATCGCTCGGCCCCGACGGCGCCGGCAGCTTCGACCTGCGGATCGTGGTCGCCGCCGCCAACTCCGGCCAGCTCGGCGCCGCCCCGGCCGTGCTCAACGCGCTGTTCCTCGGCTTCATGTTCGCCTTCGCGGTGAAGGCGCCGCTGTGGCCGCTGCACACCTGGCTGCCCGACGCCGCCGTCGCCGCGACCCCGTCTAGCGCGGTGCTGATGATGGCGATCGTCGACAAGGTCGGCACCTTCGGCATGCTGCGCTACTGCCTGACCCTGTTCCCCGACGCCGCCGCAACGTATGCGCCACTGGTGATCACGCTCGCGGTGATCGGCATCGTCTACGGCGCCGTGCTGGCCATCGGCCAAACCGACGTCATGCGCCTGATCGCCTACACCTCGATCTCGCACTTCGGGTTCATCATCCTCGGCATCTTCGCCATGACCAGCCAGGGCCAGACCGGCGCGACGCTGTACATGGTGAACCACGGCATCTCCACCGCCGCGCTGTTCCTGGTCGCCGGATTCCTGGTGTCGCGGCGCGGCACCCGCCTCATCGCCGACTACGGCGGCGTGCAGAAGGTGGCCCCGGTGCTGGCGGGCACCTTCTTCATCGCCGGCCTGGCCACGCTGTCCCTGCCCGGACTGGCGCCCTTCGTCAGCGAATTCCTGGTCCTGGTCGGCACATTCAGCCGCTACCAGGTGGCCGCGGTGATCGCCTCGGTCGCCCTGGTGCTGGCCGCGCTCTACGTGCTCTGGATGTACCAGCGGATGATGACCGGGCCGGTGACCGAGGGCAACGAGCGCATCCACGATCTGGTCCCCCGCGAACTCGCCGTGGTGGTGCCGCTGATCGCCGCGCTGATCTTCCTCGGGGTGTACCCGAAACCGGTGCTGGACTTCATCGATCCGGCGGTGAACCAGACCCTCACCACCATCGGACGACAGGACCCGGAGCCGACCGTCCCCGCCGTCACCGAGGCCGGAGCGGCCGTCAGCCACGGAGGTACGCACAAGTGACCACCGCAGTTCTCGCGGCCACCGTGCCCGCACCGAGCATCGAGTACAGCCTGATCCTGCCGATGCTGATCGTCTTCGGGGCGGCGGTGCTCGGCGTGCTGGTCGAGGCGTTCATCCCCCGACCCGCCCGCTACCTCACCCACGTGCTGCTCGCCGTGCTCGCCCTGGGCGCGGCGCTCGTGGTGGTGATCGGCCTGGCAGGCACCTCGGCCACGGCCGTCGTCGGCGCGGTCGCGATCGACGGGGTCAGCCTGTTCCTGCAGGGCACCATCCTGGTGGTGTCGCTGCTCGGCGTGGTGTTCATGGCCGAGCGCCACGCCCAGCCCACGATCGAGCGGCGCTCCGGGCCCGGCACCTGGGCGTTGCAGTCCGCCCGCCCGAGCGTCGCGGACGCGTTCACCCCGCAGGCCTCGGCCGTGCCCGGCAGCGCCGCGGAACGAACCGCCGCGAACGCCGGCATCGCCACCACCGAGGTCTTCCCGCTCACCCTGCTCGCC
Source organism: Nocardia sp. NPDC050435 (assembly GCF_040655395.1). Classification (NCBI taxonomy): domain Bacteria; kingdom Bacillati; phylum Actinomycetota; class Actinomycetes; order Mycobacteriales; family Nocardiaceae; genus Nocardia; species Nocardia sp. NPDC050435. Next base: position 233,534 of record NZ_JBFAJW010000008.1, on the reverse strand, counting down.
ATCGGCGGCCTGCTGCTGTTCCCGGCCGCCAACGACCTGCTCACCATGTTCGTCGCGCTGGAAGTGCTGTCGCTGCCGCTGTATCTGCTGTGCGGGCTGGCGCGGCGGCAGCGGCTGCTCTCCCAGGAGGCGGCGCTGAAGTACTTCCTGCTGGGCGCGTTCTCCTCGGCGTTCTTCCTCTACGGTGTGGCCCTGCTCTACGGCCAGGCCGGGACGGTGCGGCTGGCCGGAATCTCCGACGCGCTCGTCGCGCATCCCTCCAACGCGCTGCTGGCGCTGCTCGGTTTGGCGATGCTCGCGGTGGGCCTGCTGTTCAAGATCGGCGCGGTGCCGTTCCAGTCCTGGGTGCCCGACGTCTATCAGGGCGCGCCGACCCCGGTGACCGCGTTCATGGCCGCCGCCACCAAGATCGCCGCGGTGGGCGCGCTGGTGCGGGTCATCCAGCTCGGCGTGCCGAGCCTGCGCGACGACTGGCGGCCGGTGCTCGCCGCCGTCGCCATCGCCACCATGGTGGCCGGCGCGGTGCTGGCCATCACCCAGACCGACGTCAAGCGCATGCTCGCGTACTCCTCGGTCGCGCACGCCGGATTCCTCATGGTCGGCCTGGTCGCGGCCACCGACGCGGGCACGGCCGCGATCCTGTTCTACCTGGCCGCCTACGGCCTGGGCACGCTCGGCGCCTTCGCCGTCGTCAGCCTGGTCCGCAGCGCGGACGGCACCGAGGCCACGGCGCTGTCGCAGTGGGCCGGGCTGGGCCGCCGGTCCCCCTGGCTGGCCTCGCTGTTCGCGCTGTTCCTGCTCTCCTTCGCCGGGATCCCGCTCACCTCCGGCTTCGTCGCCAAGTTCGCGGTCTTCCAGGCGGCCGCCGCCGACCACGCGCCCTACCTGGTCGTCGTCGGCGTGCTCTGCAGCGCCGTCGCGGCCTTCTTCTACGTCCGCGTGATCGTCCTGATGTTCTTCACCGACCCGCCCGCCGACGCCCCCGTGATCGTCCACCCGGCCCTCACCTGGACCGTCGTCGGCACCACCGCCGCCGCGACCCTGCTCCTGGGCGTCTTCCCCCAGCCCCTGCTCGACCTCGCGGAACAGGCCGCGATCTTCGTCCGCTGACCGAACGGAACTGAGACGGCCGCGGGGATTTCGATCCCCGCGGCCGTTTCGCGTTCGGTGCGCGCGGCTGCCGCGGTCCGGACCCGGCACTGCCCGGGACACCAGCCGAACCGTGTCCTACCTGCAACGGAAGGGAAGCCCAGGGGTTTGGCGGGGCAGGCACAGTTGACTGTATGTTCGCCGTCGCGCGAGTCCGATTACCCCTGATGCTGGCCGTGCTCGTGGTGCTGCCCGCCGCCGTGCTGTGCGCCGGGCGGGGGGTGGCGGTGCAGCCGGTGGTGCTCGGGGGCGGGTCGGGGATCGTGCTGGGTGAGCAGGTCGCGTGCACGCTGACCACGATCGGGTACGACCGGGCGCGGCGGCTGGTCGGGTTGACCGCCGGGCACTGCACCGAGGTGGGGATGGTGGTGCGGGGCGAGCGGGCGGCGCACGACGGGGCGGTCGGGACGGTCGCGCTGGTGGACTACGAAGACGACTACGCCGTCATCGAGTTCGACCCGGATATGGTGCGGCCGGTGCGGCAGGTCGCGGACACCCGGATCGACGGCATCGGCGCGCCCGCGCGGGCCGGAGATCGGGTGTGCAAGAACGGGCGCACCACCGGATTCGATTGCGGCGTGGTGCGGGACGCGCACCCGTGGTGGTTCCGCAACGAAGCGGGCTCGCAGTCCGGGGATTCCGGGGCGCCGGTCACGCTGGGCGATCAGCTCGTCGGCATGAACGTCGGGCACCTGCGCGTGGAAACGCTGACCGCGGCCGTCGGCGGCCCGCCGGGCCCCGACCCCGCGGTGGCCACCCAGATCGGGATGATCCTGGCCGACATCGAGGAGATCGGCGGGATCGGCGCGGGGTTCCGGCCGGTCTGAGGAAAGACTCCCGAGTCTCGACCGACTGCGGTGGAAGCGGCGCGGCCGGTGCAGCGGCGTAAACGGATACGCGCGGTCGGCCGTGGCACTTCAGAGCCGACGCTGCCGGTGCGGTCCTCGGACAACGGCCCGAGATCTCCGCTCAGGGGGCCGGCGACTGTGGACCCGGCTGGCATTCGGTCGCGACAGCGGAACCGGCAGGGATTCGGCCGGGACGGCGGAACCGGCCGACATCCGTCGCGATCCCGCGTCGACCACGCCTACGACCGGCAGTAGTATGTGCGGGTGCGACAACCGGCGGAGGTAGCGGCGCGACTGCGCGGTGCACTCGTCGGATCCGCCTCGGGTGCGGTGAGTATCGCGGCGCACGCCCTCGGCGGCGGCATGGTGTCACCCGGTGATTCGTCGATCGTGCTCCTGCTGGGCGCGTGTGCGGTGGTCGGCGTGGTTGTCGGCGCATTGCGCGAGCGCACCGGTTTCGCCGAGTTGGTGCTGTTGCTCGCGGCGGGCCAGGCGATCGGGCACACCGCCCTGACCCTCGCGCCGTGCCATCAGCCCGGCTCCCATGCCGACGGGCCGATGCTGCTCGCGCACGTGCTCGCGATCCCCTTGGGCGCGTTGCTGATTCGCGCCGCCGAAGCCGGTCTCGCGCGCGCCGCGTCGAGCGTCCGTTGCGTCGTGCACGCCCTGCGCACCCGCCCTACTGCCCACCGGGCCGCGACGTCGATCGCCGTCGACCCCGCGATCCGCGTCGCGCGTCGATTCCTCCTCAGCTCGGGCCCGGGAACCAGGGGGCCACCCGCCTTCGCCTGACGGTTTCCGCAAGGCCGGAACCACCGTCGCCCGCGAGCCCGCGTTCCACTACATCCGCGCACACGCAGATGTCGCTCTGTGGGGCCACCGCGTGCCTCGGCACTGCGCGTTGTCCTGTGGGCGACAGGCATGCCTCCACACCGCACGTCGCCCAGTGAACGAGACACACGCCTCCACACCGCACGTCGCCCAGTGAACGAGACCGCATGCCTCCCACACTGCGCGTTGTCCAGTGAACGAGACCAATGCGCTCGGACCGAGCCCACGCGCTCACCCGAGCGGCGTTCCGCGAACCCGAACCGCGCTCGCTCGACAAGACCCCCTGCTCCACCCAATCCGCTCGGCCGGCGGCGCTGTCCGCGTTGCCTTTTAGCACCGCCGCGACCCGGCCTCTCACACCAGGAGTACCTCCATGCCCTTTTCCCGCCTCGCCCGCGGCACGGCCGCACTGACCGCGATCCCGCTCCTGCTGGTCGCCTGTTCCTCGAACGACGACACCGCCGCCGCGTCCAGCGCCGATCGGGTCACCATCGCCGACCAGTGGGTCAAGGCCGCGCCGGGCGGCATGTCGGCCGCGTTCGGCACCCTCACCAACGACAGCGATCAGCCGATCACCGTGGTGGCCGGGTCCAGCCCCGTCTCGGCGAGCATCGAACTGCACGAGATGCTGACCAAGCCCGACGGCACCAAGCTGATGCAGGCCAAGCCCGGCGGCTACACCATCGCGCCGCACGCCACGCTCACCCTGAAGCCGGGCGCCGACCACATCATGTTCATCGGCCTGCACCAGGCGCTGCGCACCGGTTCGGACACCCCGATCACCCTGGTCTTCGGCGACGGCTCGGCCAAGTCGTTCACCGCCCAGGTGCGCGACTTTCCGGGCAACCAGGAGGAGTACGGCACCGAGGGCGAGCACGGCCCGCGGCCGACACCCGCGCCCGGTGCCTGAGCCGCGGACGCGGCCCGGCGGGTTCACCCGGCGACGTCTGCTCGGCGGCGGTGCCGCCGCGGCGGGCGTCGCCGGGCTCAGCGTCGGCGCGGTCGCCCTGAGCCGCACCGACCCGGCCCACGCCGGTCCCGGACCGGCCGCGACGGAACCGTTCTACGGCCGCCATCAGGCCGGGATCGCCACCGCGCCACAGGATCACGTCGCCTTCGTCGGACTCGACCTGCGGCCGGGCAGCACCCGCGCGGACATCACGGGCATCCTGCAGATCTGGTCCGGCGACGCGGCCCGCCTCACCCAGGGCGGCCCCGCGCTCGCCGACACCGAACCGCAGCTGACCCGGCGTCCGGCCCGCCTCACCGTCACCTTCGGCCTCGGGCCCGCGGTCTTCACGATCGCGGGCCTCGGGCACCGGCGGCCGGACTGGCTGCGCCCGCTGCCGCCGTTCCGGATCGACCGGCTCGAATCACGCTGGAGCGACGGCGATCTGGTGCTGCAGGTGTGCGCGGACGAGGCGACCACGGTGGCGCACGCGGTGCGGGTGCTGTGCCGCAGCGTCACCACGCTGACCACGGTGCGCTGGGTGCAGCGCGGTTTCCGCAATGCCGCGCCGGGGCAGACGCCGCGCAACCTGATGGGCCAGATCGACGGCACCGAGAACCTCGCCGCCGCCGATTTCGACCGCCTGGTCTGGGACGACGGGGCGACCCAGCCGTGGTTGGCGGGCGGCACCTCGCTGGTGCTGCGGCGGATCGCGATGAACCTGGAGACCTGGGACGAGATCGACCCGGACGGCCGCGAACTCAGCGTCGGCCGCAGGATCGACAGCGGTGCGCCGCTGACCGGGACGGTGGAGTCCGATCAGCCGGATTTCGCGGCGGTCGACCAGAACGGCATCCCGGTCATCCCGCAGTCGTCGCACATCGCGCGGGCCCGCCACACCCATGACGGGGAACGGTTCCTGCGCCGCGGCTACAACTACGACGACGCGCCCGAGCCGGGCCAGGTCTCCAACTCGGGGCTGCTGTTCGCGGCGTTCCAGCGTGACGTGGACGCGCAGTATCTGCCGGTGCAGCAGCGCCTGGCGGATTTCGACGCCCTCAATGTGTGGACCACGCCGGTGGGGTCGTCGGTGTTCGTGATCCCGCCGGGGATCACGGCACCCGGCGGGTATATCGGACAGTCGCTGTTCGAGTCCTGAGCGAGCGGGCCCCGGCGGTTGCCGGGGCCCGCTTCCGGCTCAGGTCCAGAGCGTCGCGACGAGCACGTTGGCGATCGCGAGACCGCCCGCGGCATGGGTCATCCACGGAATGTCCTTGCCCCGTTTGGCATCCGCGCGGCCCATCTCGGCGAAGGCCGCGACGAGCACGGAGACGACCAGCTTGACGCCGATCTTGGTCATGTTCGGGTCCTTGCCGAGCGAGTCGATCGACTCGGCCAGCCCCACCAGGATCACCCCGGTGATCAGCTGCGCCCGGGCGCCCCACACCATGACCTCATTGACCTTCGGCTGCCCGGCCAGGTAGCCGCCGACCACCGCGGCCATGCCGAGCAGGTGGGTGACGACCACCAGCTTGTAAACGAAATCCATGCGCTCACGCTAGTGGATCGCGCGCCTGTCTACTACATACTGTCGTGGGTTTCCGGCTGCCGATTTTCCAGCGCGTGCCGCCCGGCGGCCGCCGGCTGACCGGAGCGGTAGATGGTGGCGTCGTGGGAGGCGGGGACGCGGTACTGCTGCGGGCGGTAATCCACCGAGCCGACCTGCCAGCGCCGGGCGTCGGTGCGGACCCGGAACGCGGTGATGATCTCCATGATGCCGAGCGCCACCAGCCAGATGCCCGCCACCCAGGCCAGCGTGACCGCCGATTCGAACGGCCAGATGACCAGCACGATGCCGGCGATCGCGGTGAGCGCGCCGAACACGCCCATCCAGCCGCGCCCGGGTAGTCGCGGCTCGGACACCGCCGACATCAGCGAGGTGATGCCGCGGAACAGCCAGCCGATGCCGATCCACAGGCCCAGCAGCCAGACCGCGGCGAACTGGTCCCGGAAGCAGCAGAGCCCGATGATGATCGAGAGCACGCCGCTGATGAAGGCCAGCACCCGCAGCCCGGCGCGCGCCGGCGCGCCGAACGCGGCCAGTAGCTGCAGCACTCCGCTGACCAGGAGGTAGACGCCGAAGATGACGCCGGCGACCACCGCGGTCTGCCCCGGCCACGCCAGAATCAGCACGCCGAGCGCCGCGGACAGGACGCCCATCAGGAGAATGGTTTGCCAGGCCCCGCGGGCGAGCGTCTGCAGAGGCCCCTCAGTCGTACCGTTTCTCGTCGTCATGCCCGCGATGTTAGGCCCACCTCAGCTCGTTCGCTGAGAATTTGCCGGGCAACGCGCCGGGGTGTGGCGCAGACCGCTACGCCGTCGAGGACCCGATATTGACCATCCAGTCGACGCCGAACTTGTCCTTGCACATGCCGAACTCGTCGCCCCACATCTGCTTCTCCAGGGGTACCGAAACCTGCCCGCCCTCGGCGAGTTTGGCCCAGTAGCCGCGCAGCTCGTCGGCGTCGTCGCCGCTGAGGCTGACCGAAATGCTGCTTCCCGGTTGGTATTCCATGCCGGGCGGGGTGTCGGACACCATCAGGGTGAAGCCGGCGGGCGTTTCCAGCTGGCCGTGCATGACCAGCTCGGAGCCCGCGCCCTGCGGATCGCCGAACTCGCCGAAGGTGTTGATCCGGAGTTCGCCGCCGAACACCTCGCGGTAGAACTCGAGCGCGGCTCGGGCGGAATCGCCGAAGCTGATATACGGGTTGAGCTTGGACGCCATCGGAACGCTCCTCTCGCCGTAGGTGCTGTCAGCTGCGACATTACTGCGCCCAGCCGGGTGTGCGATGGATAACGCCTGCCGCCGCCCTGGTTTATCGCCGCGGCGCCCTGGGAAGTCATTTCAGAAGTGGCTCTGCCAAGGGTCGGGTTCGGTGCGTCTATCGGGTGGCTAGGAGAAGAGGGTGGCGGTAGTACTCGTGCTGCAGGCACGCGGACTGGGTGATCTGCTCACCACGGTCCCGGCGCTCCGTGCGCTGCGCCGAGCCAAGCCGCGCGATCACATCGTGCTGGCGGCCCCGCACCGGCTCAAGCCCATCATCGATCTCACCACCGCCGTGGACGCGATCGCGCCCACACCGGAACTCGGCGCGCTGCGCTGGGACGAGCCGCCGCCGCAGCTGGCGGTCAACCTGCACTGGCCCAGCACCGAGAGCATCGTCGAGCTGACCAAGACCGAGCCGGGCCGGATCCTGAGCTACCGCAACTCCGCCTTCCCCGATCTGGAAGGCCCCGTGTGGCAGACCGACATGCATCCGGTGGAGCGCTGGTGCCGATTGCTCGAGTCCGACGGCATGACCGCCGACCGCCGCAATCTCGGCCTGGTGCCGCCCGTCTCGACCACCAGCCATCGCGACTGCGTCGTCGTGCACGTGGGCGCGGGCAAGAAGGCGCGGCGCTGGCCCGCCGACCGGTTCGCGGCCGTGGTCCGGCATCTGCTGGTACTGGGCCGGGAAGTGGTGCTCACCGGCGACGAGTCCGAGCGCGACATCGCGCTGGGCGTGGCCGCGCGGGCCGGGCTGCCGACCAGCCGGGTGCTCGCGGGCGATCAGAGCCTGCTGGAATTCGCCGCGACCGTCGCCGAGGCCGCGCTGGTCGTGTGCGGCGACACCGGCGCCGCTCACCTGGCGACCGCGTTCGGCACCCGCACGGTGCAGCTGTTCGGCCCGACGCCGCCGCGCTGGGGCGGGCCGCCGCCGCATCTGCTGGGCCGGCACGTGGTGCTCTGGGCCGGGCAGGTCGGCGATCCGGATGCCGACACCCCCGACGCGGGGCTGTTGCGCATCGGGGTCACCGAGGTGATCGCCGCCGTGGACAAGCAGCTCAGCCAGCGGCACTGGCCGGGCACCGAACGCCGCCGTCCCCCGTATCGCCGGGTGGGTTAGCCCTGATCCTCGGCGGCGCTCAGCGCCGCGGCGTAGGCGGCCAGGGCGCTGGGCCAGAACTGTTCCAGGTAGTCGCGCGCGTCGGCGAGGCCTCGCGGATCCAGCGAGTAGAGCCGGCGGTTGCCATCGGGGCGCATCATCACCAGCCGGGCATCGCGCAGCACCTTGAGATGCTGCGACACCGCTGAGCTGCTGATTCCCATGGCGGCGGCAAGGTCGCCGACCGCGCGGGGCGCTGCGGGCAGCGCTTCGAAGATGGCCCGCCGGGTGGGGTCCGCGAGCGCCACCAGCGCCCGCACTCCTTTAGTCGGCACTTACGTAGTGTGATCGATTGGCATACTTTTGGCGAATTCGGGGAAAGAGTCTGTTTCCCCAGGTCGTTTCCAACTATCGATACTTTCGTTACCCGTCCGTGATCTTCGAACTGGGCTTTTAGGGTGCTGTGACGGTAGCCACAAGATTACGGAGCCCTGACCGGCCTCCCGTACGTTCAAGTCATGCCCGTAACCGATCCGTTATCTTCGCGGCGGACCGGCGGTACTACGTCTACCCGCCGCCGCACCGCCACGAAAGTGGCCACCGTGTCAGCGGTTGTCACTGCCTCCCTCGCCGTCTTCGCCGGCGCCGACCAGCACATGGCCGCCGAGACCGGCCGGCTCGAAGCCGGCAAGAGCATCGACCTGAACACCGAGCCGAAGCAGGCCGCCCAGGCCGTTGCCTACACCATCCCCGGCCTGCCGCAGCTGCCCCCGATCGAGCTGCCCTGGGAGAACAACAAGCCGGCCACCGAAACCCGGCCGCACACGGTACGACCGGTCGCGGGCGCACTGACCTCCAACTACGGTAGCCGCTGGGGCGCGATGCACAACGGCATCGACTTCGGTGACGCGCTCGGCGCCCCGATCGCCGCCGTCACCGACGGCGTCGTCATCGAGGCGGGCCCCGCCTCCGGCTTCGGCCTGTGGGTGCGGGTGCAGCAGGACGACGGCACGGTCGGCGTCTACGGGCACGTCAACGAGATCCTCGCGCAGGTCGGCCAGCAGGTCCACGCGGGCGACATCATCGCGACCGTCGGCAACCGCGGCCAGTCCACCGGCCCGCACCTGCATTACGAAGTGCACCACCCCGAGCTCGGCCCGATCGACCCGGCGCCGTGGCTGGGCGGGCGCGGCGTCTCCCTCGAGACGCTCGCCGGCGAGTAGACAACCGACACAGACCTCGGGCCGCCCGGGTCCGACAGCCGATGAGGGGCTGTCGCGACCCGGGCGGCCCGAGGCGTTGTCAGCTGGCAGTGAGCGCGTCGGCGACCTCGTGCACCGCGGCCCGCAGCAGATCCGCGTACTCGTCCACCTCGGCGACGAGCGCCGGGTCGGCCACCACGGACAGCGTGAAGGAATCGCCCGCGCCCACGAACGAGTGCGCCAGCCCGATCTCCGGGAACACCGGCGGCAGCATGCCCGCGAAGCGGAACGCGCCGCCGAGCAGCGACCACGCGCCCGCGGGCTCGCAGCGGATGCTGGTGAGAATGGTGTGCCCGAAGGCGGGCGCGGCCGGGTCGGCGGGCGGCAGCGTGCCGAAGCGGGCACGGAACACCCGGCTCGGCAGCAGCTCGATCAGGCCCAGCCGGTTCAGCTCCCGGCGGCTCGACGGCGCGTCCCGGTGCGCCCGCAGCGAGTCCTCCACCGCTCGTGCCCGCGCGGCCAGATCCGGTTCGGCGGGGAACAGATCGACTCCGGCGGCCCCGATGTGGTTGACGCCCAGCACCGGGCTCGGCGGCAGCGCGACGGTCACCAGCGCCGTCAGATCCGCGGGGCACTCCCCCGACCGTTTATCCAGGTAGCGCTCCAGCGCGCGCGAGATCGCGGTCAGGCCGACCGCGGTGACCGTGCTGCCCGGCCGGCGCACGGCCGCCAGCGGCAGCGGGATGGTGCGCACCGCGCGACCGGCGCCGATCCGCGCGTTGAGCACGGTCTTCGTGCGCGGGGTGATGTTGGCGTCGTCCGCGTCGCCGTCGCGGGCGAGGCGACGGTTCTCCGCGCGCACCCCCTGGGTGAAGCGCAGCATCCGGGCCGGCCAGCTCAGCGCTCCGGCCACGGCCGGGACGCCGGTGCGCGGCCGATCCGCGGCCGGGCCCTGGCCCTGGATCATCAGTGCCACCGGATCGGCGGCGAAGAGGGTGTCCGCCAGCGCGGTCATCGCCGGGCCCGCCAGCAGCGCGTGGCTGACCTGCACCAGCACCAGAACGCCGGTCCCCGGCAGGGATTCGATCCCGCTGACGGCGGTGAACACGTGCGCCTGCCAGGCGCGCACCCGCGCGTCCAGCGGCTCGGACAGGATCGCCCCGATCCGCTCCAGGCACCGCGCCCACTCCAGCGGCTCGGTCTCGATGCTCAGATGGCTCTCGATCGGGCTGTCGTCGACCGCCCAGTACGGATGGCCCAGGCCGGCGGGCACCTCGTGGATCCGGCGGCGCAGCGGGGCCAGCAGTTCGGCCCGTTCGGTGAAGTGCCGGGTGATCTCGGCCGCGGTCGGCGCGGCGCCGTCCGCGGCGTCGAACACCCACCACATCGGCCAGTCGGTATTGCGGCCCGAACGGGCGAGGTAGTAATAGGAGGCGTCGTTGGCCGCCAACTGCGTGTCAGCCATTGCGCCCCAGCCCCAGCCGGGACAGCAGGCCGCCGCGCGGGGCCGCGCCCGGGGCGCTCAGCGCCGACAGGGCCGCGAACTCCTCGTCGGTGAGCTCGATGGTGGCCGCAGCGGTGTTCTCCTCGAGATGGGCGACCTTGGAGGTGCCCGGGATCGGCAGCAGCACCGGCGAGCGGCGCAGCAGCCAGGCCAGCGCGAGCTGCGAGGGCGACGCGCCGTCGCGAGTCAGGGCGTCGAGCCGGCCGCCGGGACGGGCGAGCTCGCCGGTGGCCATCGGGAACCACGGGATGAAGGCGATGTCGTTGGCCGCGCAGTAGTCCAGGACGTCCTCGGCGCCGCGGTTGGCCAGGTTGTACTGGTTCTGCACCGAGACGATCTTCGCGATCTTGCTCGCCTGCTTGATCCCGGCGACCGAGACCTCGGAGAGCCCGATGTGGCGGATCTTGCCCTCCTGCTGCAACTTCACCAGTTCGCCGAGCTGGTCGGCGAGCGGCACCTTCGGGTCGATGCGGTGCAGCTGGTACAGGTCGATGCGTTCGAGCCCGAGGTGGCGCAGGCTCAATTCGACCTGCTGGCGCAGGTATTCGGGCCGGCCGACGGTCAGCCAGGCATCGGGGCCGGGCCGGGTCAGCCCGCCCTTGGTCGCGATCACCACGTCGTCGGCGTAGGGGTGCAGCGCCTTGCGGATCAGGGTCTCGCTGACGAACGGGCCGTAGGAGTCGGCGGTGTCGAAGAAGGTGATGCCGAGTTCCACGGCGCGCCGGAGCACCCGCACCGCCTCGTCCGGATCGGCGGGGTCGCCCCAGACGCCGGGGCCGGTGATCTGCATGGCGCCGTAGCCCAGACGGTGGACCGGCAGGTCACCGCCGAGGGCGAAGGTGCCCGAGGCGGCGGCGGGAGTGGAGACGGTGTCGGCGGTCATGGTGTCCTTTCGAAACGATGAGGGAAGCGTAAGCGGCACAACGATTTATCCGTATCAGGAGCGGCGCCGGGCGGCGACCTCCGGGTCCGGGAAGAACCCGGACTCGATGAACGCGCGCACGTAGGCGTCCAGGGCCGCGGCGTCGACCGGCGGGCAGGCCAGCCCGTACCAGGCGAGCTGGGCCTGGGTTCCGGTGTCGGAGACCTGGTAGGCCGTGCCGCCGTAGTTGCCGCTGACCAGCGCGGCGCGCACCAGCGAGTCGTCGCCGGACGCGTCGCGCGCCGCCGCCTCCTCGGCCAGGCGCGCCGCGATCTCCTCGATCGCGGCCACCCGTACCGGAATCCCGTTGCGGCGCAACGCCTCGAAGACCTCGGCGACCGGCACCGGCTCGGTGTTCACCAGGTGGTAGGCGGCCCCGATCGCGGGCTTGGCGGCCAGCGCCACCAGGGCGGCGACCACGTAGTTCACCGGCGCCAGCTGCTGGGCGAAATCGCCGGTGTCCGGGGCGAGCCCGAGGATGGCGGCCGCCCGGATCATGTTCCAGAACGAGTCCTCGGCGCTGTTCACGCCGATCTCCGGATCGCCGGAGATCAGCCCGGGCCGGTAGATGCTGACCGGCACGCCCCGCTCCCCGGCGCGGCGCACCAGATGCTCGGCCACCCACTTGCTGCTGACGTAGCCGTTCGGCGAGACCTCCGACGCGTCCAGCACCGTGTCCTCGCGGGCGACGAAATCCGGTCCGGGTGCGATCGGTACGACCGTGTTGACCGTGGACACGAAATGCACCGGCTTGACCCGGCCGGTGGTGGCCAGCCGCAGCACCTCCCGGGTGCCCGTCACGTTGGCGGCGCGCAGCCGCGCGTACGGCTCGATGTGGTTGACCCGCGCGCCGTTGTGGTAGATCGTGTCGATCCGCTCGGCCAGCCGGTCGTAGTCGGCGGCCGCGAGCCCGAGGCCGGGTGCGGCCAGATCACCGGCGACCGCGACGATCCGGCTCTCGTAGGCCGGGTGCCAGATCTCGTACTTCTGCAACGCCGCGCGAATCCGCCCGTGCGCCTGCTCGTTTCCGTCGGCGCGCACCAGGCACCAGACCGACGCCGGGGTGGTCGCCAGCAGTTCGGCCAGCAGGTGCGCCCCGAGGAAGCCGGTGGCGCCGGTGAGCAGGATGTGCCGGGCCGGGCCCGGGCTCGCGGGTGCGCGCCCGGCCACGTCGATGTCCGGCTCGAGCACCAGATCCGCGGCGATGGCGGCGGATTCGTCGAGCGGGGCCTGCGCCACCGCCGCCGGGTCGCTCAGGCGGGCCGCCAGCGCGCGCACGGTCGGCGCGGTGAACAGCGCCGCCATCGGCACGTCGGCCCCGAGGCGGGCGCTCAGCGCCCGCTGCAGGGTGAAGGCCAGCAGCGAGGTGCCGCCGAGTTCGAAGAAATCGTCCTCGGCGCCGGCCTGCTCCAGGCCGAGCACCTCGGCGAAGGCCGCCGCGACCGCCTGCTCGGCCGGGGTGACCGGTGCGACGAAGTCGCGGGCGCGCAGCACCGGTCGCGGCAGCGCGCCGCGATCGAGCTTGCCGCTGCTGTTCACCGGGAACGCGTCCAGCACCATGACGGCGGCCGGCACCATGTAGCCGGGCAGCAGCTGCGCCAGCGCTTCGCGCAGCTCGTCGGGCTCGGCGGCGCCGACGACGTAGGCCACCAGCTGATCGCCGGTCTCGGTGGCCGAGACCACGACCACCGCCTGGGCGACCGCGGGCTGGGCCAGCAGCGCGGTCTCGATCTCCCCCAGCTCGATCCGGTGACCCCGGATCTTGGCCTGGAAGTCGATGCGGCCCAGGTACTCCAGCACGCCGTCGGTCCGGCGGCGCACCAGGTCGCCGGTGCGGTACATCCGGGCCCCGGGCGGGCCGTACGGGTCGGCGACAAAGCGATCCGAGGTCAGATCGGTGCGCGCCAGGTAGCCGCGCGCCAATTGCGTTCCCGCCAGGTACAACTCGCCCACGACCCCGGCGGGCACCAAATGCAGCCGGGAATCCAGCACATAGGTGCGGGTGTTCCACTGCGCGACGCCGATCGGCACGGTCGCCCGGTCGTCCAGGGTGGCGGGCTGATAGGTGACCGACACCGCGGCCTCGGTCGGACCGTAGAGATTGTGCACCGCGGCGTCGCACAGCACGGCGAAGTCGGCGACGGTGCTCGGCGGCAGCGCCTCACCGATCGCGAAGACCGCACGCAGCGTGGACAACTGGGCGGGCAGCGCGGCGGCGACGAAGACCTGCAGCACCGAGGGCACGAAATCGGTGAGCGTCACCCGGTGGGTCGCGATCAGCTCGGCGATGTAGCCCGGATCGCGCTGACCGCCCGGTGCGGCCAGCACCAGGCGCGCCCCGACCGCCAGCGGCACGAAGAAGCCCCACAGCGAGACGTCGAAGGTGGTCGCCGTCTTCTGTAGGTAGACGTCGTCGCGGCCGATCGCGTACTGGTCGGCCATCCAGGCGATCTGGTTGGCGATCGCGCCGTGCGAGACCATGACGCCCTTCGGCCGTCCCGTCGACCCGGAGGTGAACAGGACGTAGGCGGGATGGTCCGGGTGCAGCGGGGCCCGCGGGTCCGCGGCCGTGAGGGGCGCGCCGGAGTACGGCGTCAGGTCCAGCGTGTCGAGGTCGACGACCCGCACACCGTCCACCGGAACGGTGCTGCCGCCGGTGGACAGCACGAGCACCGGCCGCGCGGTCTCGAGCACGTAGGCGAGCCGCCCGGCCGGGTGACTGCGGTCCAGCGGCAGGTACGCGCCGCCTGCGGCGAGCACCGCGTACATCGCCGCCACCAGCTCCGGCGAGCGCGGAATCCACAGGGCCACCACGGATTCCGGGCCGATGCCCTGGGCGATCAGGTAGCGGGCCAGCCGATTGACCCGGGCGTCGAACTCCGCGTAGGTCCAGCTGGTCCGCTCGTGCACCAGCGCCACGGCGTCCGGTGTCGCGGCCGCCGCCCGGCGGTAGCCGTCCAGCAGCAGGCGGTCCGGCACCGGGTGGGCGGTGTCGGCGGCCTCGGCCAGCAGTGCGCCGCGTTCGGCGGGATCGAGCAGGTCGATTTCGCCGAGCACCGCGGCGGGGTCGGCGGCGAGGGTGACCAGCAGCCGCTCGAAGCGCGCCACCAGCGCTTGGGCGGTGTCACGGTCGAAGATGTCGGTGGCGTAGGTGAGCACGCCGCCGATCCCGGCCGGCGCGCCGGACTCGTCGTAGGTGTCGCCGATCATCCAGTGCAGATCGAACTGGGAGATCTCCAGACCGAAATCCAGGCTCGCCACGGTCAATTCGGGCAGCCGCAGCTCGGCGCGCTCCAGGTTCTGGAACGACAGCGCCACCTGGAACAGCGGGTGGCGGCTGCTCGAGCGCACCGGGTTGAGCGCGTCCACGATCCGCTCGAACGGCACGTCGGCGTGCGCGAACGCCTGGATGTCGTACTCGCGCTGGCGGTCCAGCAGTTCGGTGAAACTCGCGCTCGCGTCGTAGCGGGTGCGGAACACCAGGGTGTTGATGAACTTGCCGATCAGGTCGTCGAGCGCGGCGTCCCCGCGACCGGCGACCGGTGCGCCCACGGCGATGTCGCCGGTGCCGGTGACCCGCGCCAGCAGCACGGCCAGCGCGGTGTGCACGACCATGAACAGGGTCGCGCCCCGGGCGCGCGCCAATTCGGCCAGCGCACGGTGGGTTTCGGCGTCGACGCGCACCTGGACCTGGCCGCCGGCGTGGTCGCGCAGCAGCGGCCGTGGCCGGTCGGCGGGCAGATCGAGCTGATCGGCCAGGCCGGTCAGGGCCGTGCGCCAGAAGGTGATCTGCTGTGCGGCCACCGATTCCGGATCGGATTCGGTGCCGAGCACGGCCCGCTGCCAGAGGCTGTAGTCGGCGTACTGCACCGGCAGCGGCGTCCACCCGGGCGCCGCACCGGCGTGGCGGGCGGCGTAGGCGATCATCAGGTCGCGGGTCAGCGGCGCGATCGAGGAGCCGTCGGCGGCGATGTGGTGCACCACCAGCGCGAGCACGTACTCGTTCGCGCCGAGGTCGAACACCGCGACCTCGATCGGCACCTGATCGGTCAGGTCGAACCGCGTGCGGGCCAGCGCCAGCACGGCCGGCGCCGCCGCGTCCGGTTCGACCGTCTCGACGCGCACCCGCACCCGGGCCCGCTCCGGCGGCAGCACCACCTGCACGGCGGTCTCCGCCCCGGCCTCGACGTAGGGGTACACGGTGCGCAGGATCTCGTGGCGTTCGATCAGGTCGTCCACGGCCGCCTGCAGCGCGGCCAGGTCGACCGCGCCGCTCAGACGCACCGCCATCGGCACGTTGTAGGCCACCGAACCGGCGTCGAGCCGGTTGAGCAGCCACATGCCCTGCTGCCCGAGCGAGAGCGGAATGTGCTCGGGCCGCTCGCCGGCGGTGATCGCGGGACGGCCGGTGCCCGCGGTCTGCTCGGCGAGGCGGGCCGCGAGCGCGGCGACGGTGGCGGCCTCGAACAGCACGCGCACCGGAATGCGCGCGTCGCTCGCGGCGCCGAGCCGGGCGACCAAGCGGGTGGCGATCAACGAGTTGCCGCCCAGTTCGAAGAAGTCGTCGTCGGCGCCGACCGGCGTCGCGGGCGCGAGCAGTTCGGTGAACGCCTCGGCGACCAGCTCCTCCCAGCGGCCCGTGGGCGAACGGAAAGTCTTGGTGCGCAAAACCGGTGCGGGCAGGGCCGCGCGATCGAGCTTGCCGACCGGCGTCAGCGGGATCCGGTCGAGCACCATGACCGTGGCGGGCACCATGTGCGCGGGCAGGGCGCGGGCCGCGTGCGCGAGCAACTCGTCCGGGTCGGCGACCGCGCCCGGGGCGGCGTGCGCGTAGGCGACCAGAATCGTGGCGTCGCCGCCGGTTTCGTGGCCGACGGTGACCGCGAAGTCGACCGTGTCGTGGGCGGCCAGCACCGCGTCGATCTCGCCGAGCTCGATCCGGAAGCCGCGGATCTTGACCTGGAAGTCGTTGCGGCCCAGGTATTCCAGCTCGCCGTCGGCGGTCCGGCGGACCAGGTCGCCGGTCCGGTAGAGCCGGGATCCGCTGGGGTCGAACGGATTCGGCACGAACCGGGCGGCGGTCAGCGCCGGACGCGCGTGATAGCCGCGCGCCAGCTGCGCGCCGCTGATGTAGAGCTCGCCCACCGCGCGGTCGGGCACCAGCGCCAGCCGCTCGTCCAGCACGTATTCGGTGACGGCGCGGATCGGCCCGCCGATGGTGACCGTCTCCCCCGGAACCAGCGGCGCGCTGATGTTGGTCATGATGGTGGTCTCGGTGGGGCCGTAGCCGTTGTAGAACTCCCGGGTGCGCCGGCCCGCGATCGGAATCGCCCAGCGCCGCACCAGTTCCGGCGGGCAGGCCTCGCCGCCTGCGACCACGACGCGCAGCCGGTCCAGCCCGGCGGGATCGACCGAGGCCAGCGCGGCCGGCGTGATGAACGCGTGCGTCACCCGTTCCCGGCGCAGCAGCGCCGCCAGCTCCTCGCCGCCGTACACCGACGGCGCGGCCACCACCATGGTGGCGCCGCCGCCGATCGCCAGCAGCAGTTCCAGCACCGAGGCGTCGAACGACGGCGAGGCGAAATGAAGGGTGCGCGAACTGCTCGCGACCCGGTAGCGCTCACGCTGCTCGGCGCAGAAGCTCGCCAGCCCGGCCTGGGTGACGACCACGCCCTTCGGGGTGCCGGTCGAGCCGGAGGTGTAGATGACGTAGGCCGGATGCGCGGCCCGCAGCGGCCGCACCCGGTCGGCGTCGGTCACCGGGTCGGCGGCGTAGCCGTCCAGGCGGTCGAGCAGGGCGGGCTCGTCGATGCTCAGCCAGGACACCGCCGCGGGCAGCTCGGCGTGCACCGCGGCCACCGTGAGTCCCAGCACCGCACCGGAATCGGTGACCAGGTGACGCACCCGCTCGACCGGATAGTTGGGATCGACCGGGACGAATCCGGCGCCGGTCTTGGCGACCGCCCAGACCGCGAGCACCGATTCCGGTGAGCGCGGAATGCCCACGGCCACCAGGTCTTCCGGGCCGACGCCCTGCTCGATCAGCAGCCGGGCCAGGCGGGTGGAGCGGTCGTCGAGGTCGAGGTAGTCCAGTTCGGCCAGCTGTTCGACGGCGTCGGCGAAGATCACCGCGATGCCGTCGGGGTTCTCGTCCACCGCGCGGGCCAGCAGCTCCGGCAGCAGCGTCGCCGCGGCGGGCGCGGCGGCCGGCGGTGCGGCCGGAGCCGTCAGGGCCCGGGCGCGCTCGGTGGGGTCGAGCAGGTCGATGTCGCCGACGATCGCGCGCGGCTCGGCCGCGACGGCGGTCAGGATCCGGGCCAGTCGCGCGGCCAGGCTCTCGACCGTGGACTGCTCGAACAGATCGGTCGCGTAGGTGAGACCCAGGCCCAGTTCGGCGGGCGCGCCCGCCGCGTCCACGCGCGGATCGATGACTACCTGCAGGTCGAACTTCGCCGCGGCCGGACCGGTGTCCACGGCGGAGACCGTCAGGCCGGGCAGTTCCAGCGTGGGCTGCTCGGTGTTCTGGAACGACAGCAGCACCTGGAACAGCGACGCGTCCGCGCCGGCCGGGGCCAGCTCGGCGACCCGCTCGAACGGCAGGTCGGCGTTGGCGAACGCGGCCAGGTCGGTGTCGCGCACCTGCGCGAGCAGCGCGATGAACTCCGCGCCGCGATCGATGCCGGTGCGCAGGGTTAGCGTGTTGACGAACATGCCGACCAGATCGTCGAGCACGGCCTCGCCGCGCCCGGCGATGGGCGTGCCCACCGCGATGTCCGAGCCGCCGGACAGCCGCGCCAGCAGGACGGCGACCGCCGCGTGCACGACCATGAACAGCGACGCGTTGTGCTCGCGCGCGAGCGCGGCCAGGCCCGCGTGCACCGGGGCGGGCACGTGCACGCCGACGGTGGCCCCGGCCATGGACGGGCGCGCCGGGCGCGGGTGGTCCAGCGTTAGTCGCGCGGCGTCGGCGACGCCGGCCAGCTGACGCCGCCAGTACTCGGCCTGCGCCGCGGCGACCGAGTCCCGATCGTCCTCGGTGCCGATGACGGCGCGCTGCCACACCGCGAAGTCGGCGTACTGCACCGGCAGCGGCGTCCAGCCCGGGGCCGTGCCCGCGGCGCGGGCCAGGTAGGCCGTCGCGAGGTCGCGGGCCAGCGGCGCGAGCGAGACGCCGTCGGCCGAGATGTGATGGGCGACCAGGACGAGCAGGTGCTCGCCGCCGGCGGGGTCGGTGAACAGCCGCACCCGCACCGGCGGGTGGGCGGTCACGTCGAACCCGGCCGACACCAGCTCGGCCACCCGGCCGTGGTCGCCGGGCCCGGCGGTCTCGATCTCGAGCCCGGCGGGCAGCACCTGCGCGACCGGCAGGATCTCCTGGCGCGCCGCACCGTCCGCGCCGTGCGCCGGGAACCGGGTGCGCAGGGCTTCGTGGCGCTCGAGCACGTCGGCCACGGCCCGGCCCAGCGCGGGGACGTCGAGCGCACCGGTCAGCCGGATCGCGAACGGCAGGTTGTAGGCGGCCGAGTCGACGTCGACCTGGTTCAGCACCCACATCCGGTGCTGGGCCAGCGACAGCGGAATCGGGTCCGGCCGGGTCACCGGCACCAGCGCCGGACGATCCCGGCCCGCACCGGAATTCGGCTCGATCCGGGCGGCCAGCTCGGCCACCACCGGCGCGTCGAACAGCGCGCGCACAGGCACCCGGGCGTCCAGGGCCGCGCTCAGCCGGGCCACCACCTGCGTGGCGACCAGCGAGTTCCCGCCGAGGGCGAAGAAGTCGTCGTCCGCGCTCACCCGGTCCCGGCCGAGCACCTCGGCGAACACACCGGCCACGATCTCCTCGATCGGTGTGGCCGGGGCCCGGAACTCCGCGCCCGCGAAGGTGGGTCGCGGCAGCGCGCGGCGATCCAGCTTTCCGGCGCTGTTCAGCGGCAGCTCACCCAGCACGACGAGGGTGGCGGGCACCATATAGGCGGGCAGGACCTGCGCGAGCGCGCCCAGCACCGCCGAAGTGTCGATCGTGGCCCCGGCGGCGGGCACCGCGTAGCCGACCAGGTTGTCGCCGACCTCGGCCGAGTCCACCAGGACGACGGCCTGCGCGATCGACGGCTGCGCCAGCAGGGCGGTCTCGATGTCGCCGAGTTCGATGCGCTGGCCGCGGAACTTCACCTGGAAGTCGGTGCGGCCGACGTATTCCAGCGCGCCGTCGGCCCGCCAGCGGACCAGGTCGCCGGTCCGGTACATCCGCTCGCCGCGGCCGAAGGGGTTGGGCACGAAGCGATCCGTGGTCAGGTCCGGACGCGCCAGGTAGCCGCGGGCCAGCTGGGTGCCGGCCAGGTACAGCTCGCCCTCGACCCCGGCCGGCACCGGGCGCAACCGCGAATCCAGCACGTAGACCTGGGTATTCCAGACCGGGCGGCCGATCGGCACGGTCTCGTCCTCGGTGTCGCCGGCCGGGTAGCGGGTGACGACGATCGCGGCCTCGGTCGGGCCGTACACGTTGTGCACGGCGGCCGCCGAGATCGCGCGCAGCGCGCGCACGGTGCGCGGCGGCAGCGCCTCGCCGCCGGCCAGCACCGTCCGCAGCGAGGGCACCGCGCCCGGCGCGGTGTGCGCGGCCAGCACCGACAGCATCGAGGGCACCAGGTCGGTGGCGGTGACCTGGTGCGCGGCAATGGTTTCGGCGAGGTACTCGGCGTCGCGATGGCCGTCGTGGGTGGCCAGCACCAGCTTGGCGCCCAGTCGCAGCGGCAGGTAGTAGCCGTAGAGCGACATGTCGAAGGTGGCGGGCGTGCGCTGCAGGTACACCTCGTCGGCGTCGAATCCGTACTCGGCAAGGGTCCACGACAGGTGGTTGTCGATCGCGCGGTGCGACACCGCGACACCCTTGGGTCGGCCGGTGGAGCCCGAGGTGAACAGCACGTAGGCGAGGTTGTCCGGGTGCACCGGCCGGACCAGTTCGGCCGGGTGCACGGGCGCGCCGTTCAACTGCGCGGAAGCCGCGGCGTCGAGGTTCAGCACCGGGAGCCCGTCCGGGACCGGCACCGCGTCGGCGGTGGTGGTGAGCACGCACGCCAGGTCCGCGGCGTCGAGCACGTGGCCGATGCGCTCGGCCGGATGATCGGGGTCCAGCGGGACGTAGGCCGCGCCGGCGGTGCCGACCGCGTACATCGCCACCACCAGCTCCGGCGACCGCCGGATCGCCAGGCCGACCCGCTGCTCGGCGCCGATGCCGCGCGAGATCAGCAGGCGCGCCAGCTGATTCACGCGCCGATCGAACTCGCGATAGGTCAGCTCGACGCCCTCCTGCGCCAGCGCGATCCGGTCCGGGTAGGCCCGGGCGGCGCGGCGATAGGCCGACAGCAGCAGCTCCGGCTCGATCGGATGCCGAGTGTCGTTCCAGTCCAGCAGGATTCGGTCTCGCTCCGGCTCGCCGAGCAGGATGCCGAGCCCGTCGACCGGGGCCTCGGGCGCGTCGAGCAGCGCGTCGATCACCCGGATCAGCCGCGCCGCCAGGGTTTCCACCTCGGTCGCGGTCAGACCGTCGCGGTACTTCCAGGTCAGCTCGATCGTCTCGGTCGCGGTCGCGAGCAGGGTCAGCGGGTAGTGCGTCTCGTCGCGCAGGCCGACTCCGGTCACCGACATGCCGTCCACCGAATCGGCGGCGGCGATCGCCTCCCGGTCGATCGGGTACGACTCGAAGACCAGCAGCGTGTCGAATTGCGCGGCGGCAGGGGCGATCCGGGCGATCTCCGGCAGCCCTACCTGATGGTGGTCGAGCAGTTCGGCCTGCTCGCCCTGGAGCGTGCGCAGCAACTGCTCGCCGGTCCGCCCGGCCGCGGCGCGCACCCGCACCGGCACCGTGTTGACGAACAGCCCGACCATCGATTCGACGCCGGCCAGCTCGGCCGGGCGGCCGGAGACGGTGGTGCCGAACACCACGTCCTCGCGCCCGGTGAGCCGGCCCAGCAGCACGCCCAGCGCCGCCTGCAGCACCGTGTTCACGGTGACGCCCAGCGCGGCGGCCCGTTCACCGATCCGGCGGGTGGTCGCGGCGTCGAGTTCGGTGACCAGGCTGCCGGATTCGCCGCCGCGCGCCCGGCGCGCGAGCACCGTCGGCTCCTCGAAGCCGTCCAGGGCCCGCGCCCACGCCCGGCGCGACTCGTCCTGATCGCGGGCGGCCAGCCAGCTCAGGAACGACCGGTAGGACGGGACCCGGCCCAGCACGGCCTGATCGCCGCGAGTCGCGTAGAGCACCAGCAGATCTCGCATCAGCAGCGGCATCGACCAGCCGTCGAGCAGGATGTGGTGGGTGGTGATCACCAGGTGCCACTGGTCGGTGCGGTACAGCGTGAACCGCAGCAGCGGCGCGGCCGCCATGTCGAAGCGGGTCGCGCGCTCGGCCTCGACCGCCGCGCGCAGCGCCGGCAGCCGCTCGGCCTCGGGCAGGTGCCGCAGATCGACCTCCCGCCACGGCGCTTCCACCCGGTCCAGGACCAGTTGCACGGCGTGGCCGCCGGCGTCGGTGACGAACGCGGTGCGCAGGTTCGGGTAGCGGTCGAGCAAGGCCTGCGCGGCGGTGCGCAGACGCTCGGGGTCCACCGTGCCGCCCAGGTCGACGGTGGCCTGGGTGGTGTAGACGTCGACCTCGGCCTCGGTCAGCAGGGCGTGGAAGAGCAGGCCGGATTGCAGCGGGGAGAGCGGCCACACGTCCGACACGGACGGGTACTCGCGTTCCCAGGCTTCCAGATCGGCTTGGCCGACCCGCACCAGCGGCAGGTCCGAGGGCGTCAGGCCGCCCGCGTCGGGCCCGGCCGCGTGCTCGGCGAGCGCGTGCAGGGCGGCGACCCACAGATCCGCGAACTCGCGCACCTGGTCCTCCGACAGCAGCCCGGACGGGAAGGCGAACGAGGCGCCCAGCTCCGGGCCCTGCGGGCCGTCGGTGACGATCGCGTTGATGTCGAGCACGCCGTTGGCGGGCATGTCCGGATCCGGGAGCGAGTCCAGGCGACCCAGGTCCGCGACCGGTGTCCAGCCCGCGTCGGCGAGCTCGGCGGGGATCTCCCCGGTGGACATCCGGCCCAGGTAGTTGAAGCCGATCTGCCCGGCCGCGCCGAGTTCGGCGCCGGTCTGCGGGTTCAGGTAGCGCAGCAGGCCGTAGCCGAGGCCCTTGTCCGGGATGGCGAGCAGCTGCTCCTTCACCGCTTTCACGGTGTCGCCCATGGCCTTTCCGGCCTGGAACGCGGACTCGGCATCGATGCCGGACAGGTCGAGCCGGACCGGGTAGGCGCTGGTGAACCAGCCGAGGGTGCGCGCGAGATCCGCGCCCGGCACCAGTTCCTCCTCGCGACCGTGGCCTTCCAGCTTGATCAGCACCGCGTCGCCGTGCTCGGCGCCGCGCCAGGCGCGCACGGCCAGCGCGAGCGCCGCCAGCAGGCCGTCGTTGACGCCGCCGCGGTAGCGCTGCGGCACCGCGGTCAGCACCGCCTCGGTGACCGCCGCCGGCAGCGTCACCTCGAACCGGCGCACGGTGGCGAGGGTGTCCACCGCCGGATCGAAGGCGCGCGCGCCCAGCAGCGGATCCGGGGTGGCGGTCACCTGCTGCCAGAACGGCAGTTGCGCGAGCCGCGCGGGTTCGCGGGCGGCGTCGGCGAGGGCGTGCGCCCAGCGCCGCATCGAGGTGCCGTTGCCGGGCAGGCGTACCGGCTGCCCGGCCGCCAGCTGCGACCAGGCGACGGCCAGGTCCGGGATGACGATCCGCCAGGACACCCCGTCCACGACGAAGTGGTGCGCGACCACGAGCAGCACGTCGCGGCGACCGGCGCCGGCCGGGAAGGCGAACCGGACGAATTGCAGCATCGCGGCGTTCGCGGGATCGAGCCGGTCCAGCGCGGCAGCGTACTCCGCGTTCGCCCGGCGGGTGAATTCCGCGTCGTCGATCTCGCCGGGCATCTCGACCCGGCGGAGTAACTCCGTGGCGCGGACCGCGCCGGGCGGCAGCGCCTCGAAGATCCAGGAGGCGCCGGAGGGGCGCAGCGTGGTGCGCAGCACGTCGTGGTGGTCGAGCACCGCGCCCAGGGTCGCCACCAGGGTCTCGTCCGCGAGCCCGGCGGGCAGCGCCAGCGCCATGGACTGCGAAAAGCGCTGGTAGGAACCGCCATTGGCGAGCGTCGCGGCCAGCAGCGGGGTCAGGCCGATCTCGCCCACGCCGCCGCCGGGCAGTTCGTCCAGGCGCTGCCGCTCGCCCGCCCCGGCCCGGGTGGCGATCTCGGCCAGTGCCGCGACGGTGCGCTGATCGAAGACGTCGCGGGCGGTGAAGACCACCCCGCGCGCCTTGGCGCGCGCGACCACCTGGATCGACAGGATGGAATCGCCGCCGAGCGCGAAGAACGAATCGTCCAGGCCGACCCGCTCGACGCCGAGCACCGAGGCGAACACCTCGGCGATGATCGACTCGACTTCGCCGACCGGCGCGCGGAATTCGGTCGCGGCCGGCACCGGGTCCGGCAGCGCGGCCCGGTCCAGCTTGCCGACCGGCGTCAGCGGCAGCTCGTCGAGCACCACGATCGCGGCGGGCACCATGTACTCGGGCAGGCGCTCGGTCAGGAAGGCCGTCAGCGCCGCCGTGTCCACCGCCGTGCCGGGGTGCGGCAGCACATAGGAGACCAAGGCTTTCGCGCCCGAGGACAGCGTCTTGCCGAGGGTCGCCGCGTAATCGATGGCGGGATGCGCGCCCAGCGCGTTGTCGATCTCGCCCAGCTCGATCCGGAAACCGCGGATCTTGACCTGGAAGTCGGTGCGGCCCAGGTATTCCAGGGTGCCGTCGGTCTCGATGCGGCGTACCAGGTCACCGGTGCGGTAGAGCCGGGCCGTGGTGTCGGTCTCGAACGGGTTCGCGATGAATCGTTCCGCGGTCAGGCCCGGTCGACCCGAATAGCCCTGGGCCAGCGCCTGTCCCGACAGATACAGCTCGCCCGTCACGCCGGCCGGCACCGGCCGCAGCCGCGCGTCCAGCACGTAGGCGCCCACGCCGGGCAGCGCCGCGCCGATCGTGATCGGGGCGTCCGGGCGCAACTCGCCCAGCGTCGCCCAGATCGTCACCTCGGTCGGGCCGTACACGTTGAGGAACAACCGCCCGTCGTGCGCCCAGCGCCCGACCAGTTCGGCGCCGACCGCCTCGCCGCCGACCGCGAGCACCTCGAGGTCGGTGAGCCCGGCGGGATCGACCGACTCCAGCGCGCCCGGCGTGATGATCACGTGGGTGACCCGCTCGCGGCGCAGCAGCTCGGTCAGCTCGGGGCCGCCGGACGCCTGCGGGGGCGCCACCACCAGGGTCGCGCCCGAGGAGAAGGTCAGCAGCAGTTCGAGCACCGAGGGATCGAAGTTCGGCGAGCACACGTGCAGCACGCGCGCGTGCTCGGAGACCCGGCAGACCTCGCGCGCGGTGGCGACGAGCCCGGCCAGGCCGGCGTGGGTGACCAGCACGCCCTTGGGCTTCCCGGTCGACCCCGAGGTGTAGATCACATAGGCGGGGTGGCGGGCGTCCACCTGACGGACGCGATCGGCGTAGGAGATCGGGTGCGCGGGCCGGGCGGCCACCCGGGCGATGTGACCTGGGTCATCGAGCTCGATCCAGCCGGGCTCGGCGCCGAACATCGGGCGGTGCTCGATCGTCGTCAAGCCGAGCACCGCGCCGGAATCGGCGAGAATGTGCGCGACGCGCTCGGCGGGAAAGCCCGGATCCACCGGAACATAGGCCGCACCGGTTTTCGCGATCGCCCACACGGCGAGAACGGATTCCAGGCTCCGGGTGATGCCGATCGCGACCACGTCGCCGGCGCCGATTCCGCGCTCGATCAACTCGCGCGCCCAGCGCGAGGACGACTCGTCCAGTTCCCGGTAGGTCAGGCGCCGGTCATCGGCGGGATCGCCGGTGGGGTTGAACCGGATGGCGTCGGTGTCGGCGGCCGACTCCACCGCGGTGGTGAGCAGGTTCCCCATGAGCTGACCGACTCGGCGACGACTGCCACTTGCGGACCGACGATTCCTGGCCATTTTCTGGAAAACACCCTCTCACCAATTCCGCACCGAGGCCGAAACCCGCGCGCGAAAAAAAGCATCCGATAATTACCGAAGGAATTGACAACGGGCGCACGCCCGATTATGCAGAACCGTAAACTTCGCGATCGAGACCCACGAATCATGGGCACCGGTTTTCCCGGCGCGGCACAAATCTTTACACGACGGAAACATTGACGAGCACGGCGTGGCGTGACGTGGCGCGCGCGGAACTGACGGCCGCAAGCCGGTTTCGATAGTTGTTCGCTATCGCGGAACCGGCATATGGACCCTTCCGCTCGAAAGCATCTCCAATATGCTCGTCATTAGCGACGACGACCGCACTCCCACCACCACCTCAGAAAACCAGCTCACCGACAGTTACGCAATTCGACTGTCCACTATGCCACGCCGCGCATTAGCGCTCTGCCACCGAGCGGATCCGCTAGCACCCGGGTATGACACGCGAATCGGGCCGCAGCGGGAGGCGCCCGGGCGCCGCCGATTCCTACCTTCGGTGCATGTCCACGATCGAGATCGCTTCGGCGGCACCGGATTCCCCGCTCCCCCGGCACCGCCGTGCCGCACCCGCATCGGCCCGGATCAGCGGCCCGCTGCACCGTCCCCTGCTGGCCATGGTGGTCGCGATGAGCGCACTGGTGGTGCTCTCGATCGGCGGCCTGATCTTCGACGAGCGCATGTTGCTCGGCGAATCCGTCTGGGTGAAACCGCTGAAGTTCGGGTTCGCCTTCGCGCTCTACGGCCTCACGCTGGCCTGGCTGCTCGCCCTGCCGCACAGGGGATCCCGGGCGACCTGGTGGCTGGGCACGGCGTTCGCCGTCACCGGGTTCGCCGATGTCGGGTTCATCGCCGTGCAGGCCGCGCGCGGCACCTACAGCCACTTCAACAACGGCGACCCGGACCCGGTCAACACGATCGGCCAGCAGGTGTTCATGTCGGGCGTTCCGGGCCTGTTCCTGGCCAATCTGGTTATCGTGCTGATCCTTTCGTGGCAGCGGCTGGTGGACCGCCCGACCGCCCGGGCGATCCACGCCGGGCTCGCGCTGGCGGTGCTCGGCATGGCGCAGGCCTACCTGATGGGCTACACCGGCAAGCAACGGGTGCTCGACGCCGACGGCAACCCCGTCGAGCTGATCGCCGGGCACACCGTGCTCGCGGACGGCGTGCGCACCGACGCCGCGCGCGACGGCGCGGGCATGCCGATCACCGGGTGGAGCACGATCGGCGGCGATCTGCGGATCCCGCACTTCGTCGGGCTGCACGGCATCCAGGTGCTGCTGCTGGCCGTGGTCGTGCTGGCCTGGCTCGCGCCGCGCTACCCCTGGCTGCGCGCCGAGCGCACCCGGGCCGCCGTGATCGGGGTGCTGGCGCTGGGCTACACCGGCGTGTTCGCGCTGACCTTCTTCCAGGCGATGCGGGCGCAGTCGCTGGTGCACCCCGACGGCCTCTTCCTGGCCTGCTACACGGCGCTGGCCGCGGGTACCGGGCTGCTGCTGGCCGGGATCTACCTGCGGGCCGCGCGCGGCGGGCTCAGCGCAGCCGCTCGGCGTCGCGGGTGAGATCGACCAGGGTCTTGCTCAGCGCGGCCAGTTCCTCCGGGCCCGCGCCCTCGGCGACCGCCGTGGCCACGTCCTCGGCGGCGCAGCGGGCGGCGAACCAGCGGTCGGCCAGATCCGCGGCCTCCTGGGCGCTGAGCACCACTGAGTCGTCGGGAATGCCGGTTCCCTTGAGACTGTTACGGGCCTCGTAGGCCCGCTGGCGACAGGACTGACGGCAGTACCGGCGACGACGCCCGGCCTCCGAATCGACGATCTCCCGCCCGCACCACAGGCAGGACGACAGCAAGCGGCGCGACATGAGGCAGAACAGTAACGCCTCGGGTGAGGCGTGGGAAAACCACGACACGCCAACGACTACAATGGCCAGGTTCACCGTCGCTGCCAGCCGTGCCGGGAACTATTCGGAACCGGCTGGCCGTTGTACTGATGGTCCAGCGAACACCCGAGCACACAGGGAGAGGCACACCATGGCAGATCGCGTACTCCGGGGCAGTCGGCTCGGAGCGGTGAGCTACGAGACCGATCGCGACCACGACCTGGCTCCGCGTCGGATCGCCCGGTATCGCACCGACAACGGTGAAGAGTTCGACGTGCCGTTCGCCGACGATGCCGAGATCCCGCCGACCTGGCTGTGCCGCAACGGCCAGGAGGGCACCCTCATGGAGGGCACCACCCAGGAGACCAAGAAGGTCAAGCCCCCGCGCACCCACTGGGACATGCTGCTCGAACGCCGCAGCAAGGAAGAGCTCGAGGAACTCCTCAAGGAACGCCTCGAACTCCTCAAGACCCGCCGCCGCGCGTAGGGCCCAGCACACGAAAAAGGCCGCCTCCCCTCGGGGAAGCGGCCTTTCGCGTATCCGGAGTGCCTCAGCGGCTGGCGACCTTGCGGTAGCGGAGCAGGGCCAAGGGGGCGGCGATGGCGAGGATGGCCAGGGAGCAGGCGATGGCGTAGCCGATGGCGTGGTCGGCGGCCCAGCCGGTGGCCGGGATGAAGGTCGGGGGCGCGCTGTTGCCGAAGAGCTCGCGGCAGGCCGCGGAGACGGCGGTGATCGGGTTCCAGGCGGCGATGGTGCGCAGCGGGCCGGGCAGGGTCTCGGCGGAGATGAACGCCGAGGAGATGAAGCTGAGCGGGAACAGCCAGATCAGGCCCGCGCTCTGGGCCACCTCCACGGTCGGCGAGAGCAGACCGGTGAGCGCGCCCACCCAGGACATCGCGAAGGCGAACAGCAGGATCACCGCGAAGGCCAGCGCCGCGTCGGCGATGCCGCCGTGGATCCGCCAGCCCACGATGTAGCCGCAGCCGACCATCACCGACAGGCTCAGCACGTTGACCACCAGGTCGGACAGGGTGCGGCCCATCAGCACCGCCATCCGCGACATGGGCAGCGTGCGCATCCGGTCGATGATGCCCTTGTGCAGATCGCCCGCCAGGCCGACCGTGGTGAACGCCGCGTTGAAAGCGACTGTCTGGGTGAAAATTCCGGCGAGCAGGAACTCCCGGTACTGATCCCCGCCGAGCGAGGCGCCGAAGATGTAGGCGAACAGGAACACGAACATCAGCGGCTGGATGGTCGCGGTGACCAGCAGCGTCGGCACCCGCAGAATCGTCAGCAGATTCCGGTAGGCGACGATCGCGCTGTCCCGGAAGACGCGCAGCGGCGGGTTGGTGATGTCGGGCTTCGCGGCGGGCTTGGGCGCCTCCGCGGCGGCCTCGTCCTTCTCGCGCAGCGCTGTACCGGCGGCGGTCACGACATGATCTCCTCTTCTACCTCATCGGTTTCGTTCGCCGTCTCGGCCTCGGGCTGAGGCATCGTGCCGGTCAGGGACAGGAACACGTCGTCCAGGCTGGGCCGGTGCACGCTCGCGTCGAGCACGCACACCCCGGCGTCGTCGAGCCGGCGCAGCGCCTCGACCATGGTCCGGGTGCCGTCCCCGACGACCACCGACGCCTCCTCGGTGCCGGGTTCGTGAATGGGTTCGCCGACGCCGACCTGGGCGAGCACGGTCAGCGCGGGCTTCATCTCCTGGCCGGGGGCCAGGGTGACGGTGAGCCGGTCACCGCCGATGGAGGTCTTCAGCTCGTCGGCCGAGCCGCGCGCGATGACCCGCCCGCGGTCGATGACGGTGATCCGATCCGCGAGCAGATCGGCCTCCTCCAGGTACTGGGTGGTGAGCAGCACGGTGGTGCCGTCGTCGACGAGATCGCCGATGACGCGCCACATGTCCAGGCGGCCGCGCGGGTCCAGGCCGGTGGTGGGCTCGTCGAGCACCACCACCGCGGGCCGGGCCACCAGCGCGCCCGCCAGGTCGAGCCGGCGCGCCATGCCGCCGGAGTAGGTGCCCGCGCGCCGGTGCGCGGCGTGCTCGAGCCCGAACGAGCTCAGCAGTTCGGTGGCCCGGGCGGCGGCGCCGCGCGGCGACATCCCGTAGAGCCGCGACACCATCCGCAGGTTCTCGTAGCCGGACAGGTTCGCATCGATCGCCGCGTACTGCCCGGACAACCCGATGCGGCGGCGCGCGCCCGCCGGGTCGCGCAGCACGTCGACCCCGGCCACCCGCACCGAGCCGGCGTCGGGCCGCAGCAGGGTGGTGACGATGCGGACGGTGGTGGTCTTGCCCGCCCCGTTGGGGCCGAGCAATCCCATCACCGTCCCCGCGGGGATCCGCAGGTCGATGTCGTCGAGCACCCGAACCTTGCCGTAGCTCTTGACCAGACCGGAGACTTCCACCGCCAGACTCATGACACCCCTCCCGGCAGGCGCGGTGAGCGCCGGCTCTGCAAGACCTTCTTCGCGACCAGCGTGCTGAGTTCGTTCAGCACGAAAAGTCTCGGCTCCGTGCTGTTCTCGCTGCCCGGCGGCGGCATCTGCCGCCCCGGGGCCCGGGTGCTCGTCCCCACGGGGGCGGCGGTCGGCGGAGCCGACGGGGTGGGTAAGAACACGCCCTCACTCACTAGACGGTCTCCTTCTGTTCGGTGCGACGTGACGTGATTTCCAGATGGCGGTGCAGAACCGGTCCGACCGAGGCGAGCGACTCCGGCGTCGTCATCGCCGAGTGCCGGCACGGCAACCGGTGGTCGTGGATCTCGCCGGTGACGAACGGCTCCCACGCCGCGGCGCAGCGCGCGGGATCGGCGCGGTTGATCTCGTCGGCGGCCGCGGTGAAGAACACCAGGTCGCCGTCGAAGAGCCGGGGGCGGAACCCGTGCGCGAGCACGGTGCCGTTGGCGTAGCCCGCGTAGAGCCGCTCCAGATGGTCGACGGTGAGCGCCGCGAACGGGCCCGGCCGCGCGCGCAGCAGTTCGGCCGCGTCGCGCAGGTTCATCGCCGGGTCGAGCGCGGCCGCCGTGTCGCCGAGGGCGTCGCCGCCGAATTCCTCGATGATCTCGGCGACGCTCGGGATCGCGTGTTCCAGCCACTCGTCGGAGAGCTGGTAGCTGTCCATCATCGACAGCAGCGCGACCCGCTCCCCCGCCTCCTGCAACTGGACCGCGATCTCGTGCGCGATCAGTCCGCCCAGCGACCAGCCGAGCAGATGGTACGGCCCACTGGGCTGCACCGACTTGATGTGGGCCACATAGTGTTCCGCGGCCCGCGCGATCGAGTCGAAGCCGTCCGCACCGGACACGTGCGGCGCCTGCAACCCGTACACCGGACGGTCCGGCGACAGGTGCGCGAGCAGCCCGGAGTAGCACCAGGACAGCCCGATCGCCGGGTGCACGCAGAACAGCGGGGCCGCACCGGTGGCCGCGGTGATCGGCCGGATCGGCAGCAGCGGAGCCAGGGCTGCCGCCATGGCCGCGCCCGCGCCGCCCGCCGTCGCCAGCTGGGCCGCGATGGCCGCCGGGGTGGCCGCGCCGAACATCAGCTGCACGGGCATGTCGATGCCCGCGTCGCGCAGCTGGGCCACCACCTTCGTGGCCAGCAGCGAGTTGCCGCCGAGTTCGAAGAACCCGTCGTCGGCGCCGACCGCGTCCGCGCCGAGCACCGCCGCGAAGGCCGCGCACACCGCCGCTTCGACCGGCGTGCCGGGCGCCCGGTAGCCGACGGTCGCGGTGAACACCGGTTCCGGCAGCGCCTTGCGGTCCAGCTTGCCCACGGGGCTCAGCGGCACCTCGTCGATCAGCATGATCGACTGCGGCACCATGTAGTTCGGCACCAGCGCCGACACGTGCCGCAGCAGTTCCGGCACGTCGGTCCCGGAACCGCGCCGCGGCTTGACGTACGAGACGAGCGCGGTCGCCCCCGCGGCGGTGCGGTGCCCGATCGTGGTGGCGAACTCCACGGCCGGGTGCCGGGTCAGCGCGGTGTCGATCTCGCCGAGCTCGATCCGGAAGCCGCGGATCTTGACCTGATGGTCGGTGCGGCCCACGTATTCGATCTCGCGCGGTGCGACCATTCTCGGGTCGGGCGACGCCGCCTGCTGACCGGCGAACCAGCGCACCAGATCGCCGGTGCGGTACATGCGTTCGCCGGGTTTGCCGTACGGGTTCGCGACGAACCGCTGCGCGGTGAGCCCGGGCCGGTTGAGGTAGCCGCGGGCCAGCGCGTGGCCGGCCAGGTGCAGTTCCCCGGTGACGCCGACCGGCGCGGGGTGCAGGCGGCCGTCCAGGATGGTCGCGCCGACGCCGCGGATCGGGCCGCCGATGGTGATCGGCCGGCCCGGCGCCATCGGCGCGGAGATGACCGTGACGATGGTGGTCTCGGTCGGCCCGTACACGTTGTAGAGGTTGCGGTTCGGCGCCCAGCGGGTGACCAGCTCCGGCGGCAGCGCCTCGCCGCCGACCAGCACGTGCGCCAGTTCGGTGACCCCGGCCGGGTCGACCGTGCCGAGCGCGGAGGTGGTGATGAAGGCGTGGGTGATGCCCTCCTCGATGAACACCTCGCGCAGGTCGGCGCCGCCCACCACGCCGGGCGGCGTGATCACCAGGGTCGCCGCGCCGCCGAGCGCGAGCAGCAGGTCGAGCATGGCGGCGTCGAAGCTCGGCGTCGCGAAGTGCAGCAC
Source organism: Nocardia sp. NPDC050435 (assembly GCF_040655395.1). Taxonomy (NCBI): domain Bacteria; kingdom Bacillati; phylum Actinomycetota; class Actinomycetes; order Mycobacteriales; family Nocardiaceae; genus Nocardia; species Nocardia sp. NPDC050435. The sequence continues at coordinate 201,561 of NZ_JBFAJW010000008.1, read as the reverse complement.
CCGGCTGCCGGGCCGGACGTCGAAGCGCTGCGCGGTCTCGGCGGCGAAGTTGGACAGGCCGCCGTGGGTGACCACCACGCCCTTGGGTGTGCCGGTGGAGCCCGAGGTGTAGATGACGTAGGCCGGATTCTCCACGCGCAGCGCGACTTCGCGCTCGTCCGGGGTGATCGCCGCGTCCGAGGCGGCGAGCACCTCGGCCCGGAAGGCCGGATCGTCGAGGGTGTACCAGCGGGTGCCGGGCCCGGCCTCGCACAGCTGATCGACGTGCTCGCCGAGCGTGATGCCCAGGCGCGCACCGGAATCGGTGAGCATGTGCCCGATGCGCTGCGGTGGGTAGTTCGGGTCGACCGGCACGAACGCCGCACCGGCCTTGGCCACCGCGAGCATCGCGGCCACCGACTCCACCGAGCGCGGGATACCCAGGGCCAGCAGCGTTTCCGGGCCGACGCCGAGATCCATGAGCACGCGCGCCAGCCGGTTGGTCCAGCGGTCGAGCGCGTCGTAGGTGATCTGGGTGTCGGCCGAGCGCAGCGCGATCGCGGTGCGATCCACCGCCGCCGCGGCCGCGAACACCTCCGGGAAGGTCACCGGGCGCGCCGGTTCGGCGCCGCGCACCGGGGCCAGCCCGCTCCATTCGGCCTGGTCCAGGATCTCCAGGTCACCGACCGGGGCGGTCGGATTGGCGGCGACAGCGGCCAGCAGCCGGGCCAGGCGGGCGCCCAGGCGCTGCGCGGTCGAGGCGTCGAACAGATCGCTCGCGTAGTTCACCGACAGCGTGATGCCGTCGGGTTCCTTGGCCGCCGTGTGGGTTTCGGTGAGCGTGAACTGCAGATCGAACTTGGCGATCCCGGCGTCGATGTCCTCGCCCGTGATCACCAGCCCGGGCAGCTCCAGCACCCGCACCGGATGATTGCGCACCGAGAGCATCACCTGGAACAGCGGGTGATGCGCCTGCGAGCGCGCCGGATTGAGCACCTCCACCAGGCGCTCGAACGGCAGGTCACCGTGCGCGAACGCGTCCAGGTCGCCCTCGCGCACCCGCTGCAGCAGCTCGGTGAACCCGGCGCCCGGGTCGACCTCGGTGCGCAGCACCAGCGTGTTGACGAACATGCCGATCATCCGGTCCAGCGCGGGGTGCCCGCGCCCGGCGATCGGGGTGCCGACGGTGATGTCGGCGGTGCCGGTCATCCGGTGCAGCAGCACCGCCAGCGCGGTGTGCAGCACCATGAACATGGTCGCGTTGCCCGCGCCCGCGATGGCCTGCAATTCCCGGTGCGTGAACGCGTCGATCGGGCATTCCACCGAGCCGCCGCGGTAGGACGGCGCCGGCGGCCGCGGCCGGTCGGCGGGCACGCTGAGCAATTCGGGGCTGCCCTGCAGGCGCTCGCGCCAGTAGGCCAGCTGCCGCCCGGCGGCCGACTCCGGATCCTCCTCGGTCCCGAGCAGGTCGCGCAGCCACAGGGTGTAATCCGCGTACTGCACTTCCGGTTCCGGCCAGCCGAATTCCGCGCCCGTGCACGCCGCCTGGTAGGCCAGGGCGACGTCGGCGGCCAGCGGTTCCAGCGACCAGCCGTCCATCGCGATGTGATGCACGACCAGAACCAGCACGTTCTCGGTGGAACCGGCGGGCGGCACGCCGTCCAGGTCGGGCCGCTCGGCGACGGTGATCAGCGCCGCGCGCATCGGCACCTGATCGGCCAGGTCGAAGCCCGGGGCGGCGAAGCTGCGGACCGCGCCCTCGACCTCGTCCGGCGTCACGGTGGCGACGAACAGCGTGACGGCGGCGTCCTCGGCGTCGAGCACCAGCTGCTCGGGGCTGCCGTCGCGCTCGGGGAACACCGTGCGCAGCGTCTCGTGCCGGCGCTGCACCTCGTGCAGGGCGCGCACCAGCGCGTCCACGTCGAGGGTGCCGCTGAGCCGCAGCACCACCGGGATGTTGTACGCGCCGTCCGCGTCGGTTTCGTTGAACCGGTTGAGGAACCAGAGCCGGCGCTGGGCCGCCGAGAGCGGAATCCGCTCCGGTCGCTCCCGGCGCACCAGCGGCGGCGCCTGCGCCGCACCACCCGTGCCCGCGTCGAGCAGGGCGGCCAGCTCGGCCACCGTGGGCGCGGCGAAGACGCTGCGGACCGCGAGCCGGACGTCACTGGCGGCCGCCAGTCGCGCCACCAATTGTGTTGCCAGCAGCGAGTTTCCGCCGATGTCGAAGAAGCTGTCGGCGGCCGAGACGGACTCCGCGCCGAGCAGCTCGCCCATCACCCGGGCCACCAGCTGCTCGGATTCCGTTTCCGGCGCGCGCGCCGCCGGGCCCGCGGTGAATCGCGGTTCGGGCAGCGCGGCGGTGTCCAGCTTGCCGACGGGCGTGAGCGGCAGTTCGTCGAGCACCGTGATCGCCGCCGGAACCATGTGCGCCGGCAGCTGATTGGCCAGATGCGCGCGCACCGTCTCGGTGTCGACGCCGCGGGCGTCGGCGGGCTGGACATAGGAGACGATCCGGTCCATGCCCGCGATCCGGCGCACCTCGGTGTGCGCGTACCGCACGCTCGGATGCCCGGCCAGCGCGTTGGTGATCTCGCCGAGTTCGATGCGGAAGCCGCGCACCTTGACCTGGTGATCGCTGCGGCCCAGGTAGACCAGCTCGCCCGCGGTGTTCCAGCGCACCACGTCGCCGGTGCGGTACATGCGCGTCCCGTGCGGCCCGTGCGGGTCGGCGACGAAGCGCGTCGCGCTCAGCCCGGCGCGATCGAAATAGCCGCGCGCCACGCCGAATCCGCCGACGTACAGATCACCCGGGACGCCGGTCGGCACCGGGCGCATCCGCTCGTCGAGCACCAGCAGGCGGGCGCCGCGCACCGGGCCGCCGATGGTGATCGGCGCTTCCGGGTCGAGCGGACCGGCCACGGTGACGACCACGGTGGTCTCGGTCGGCCCGTAGCCGTTGAACATGCTGCGCCCCGGCGCCCAGCGCGCCACCAGGTTCGGGTCCAGCGCTTCGCCGCCGACGCACATCGCCCGCAGGTCCGGCAGCGCCCACCGGTCGCGATCGATGGTGGCCAGCGCGGCCGGGGTCATGAAGGTGTGGCTGACCCGCTCGCGTTCCATCAGCGCGGCCAGCTCGTCGCCGCCGTAGACCTCGGGCGGGCAGATGATCAGTCCCGCACCGGATCCCCACGCCGACAGCAAGTCGTACAGCGCCGCGTCGAAGCTCGGCGTGGAGAAGTGGAACACCCGCGAGTCCCGGTCGATGCGCATCCGGTCGCGCAGATCGTCGGCGAGATTGGACAGTCCGGAGTGCGTGACCGCCACGCCCTTGGGCTTGCCGGTCGACCCCGAGGTGTAGATCAGGTACGCGAGATCGGAGATCTGCAAACCGCGGGTGCGCTCCCAGTCCTCGATCAGGTCGTCGTCGTGCTCGGCCAGCTCCGCGACCAGGTTCTCGTCGTCGAGCAGCAGCCACTCGGTGCGGCGGCCGCCGTCGTGCGGACTGCCCACCGCGCGCAGCCGGGCGGCGTGCGGCGAGACGGTGATGCCGGTCCAGCAGCCCGAGTCGGCGAGCATGTGCCGGACCCGGTCGGCCGGGTACTTCGGATCGATCGGCACGAACGCCGCGCCCGCCTTGGTGACCGCGAGCATTGCGACCACCGATTCGATCGAGCGGGTCAGGCCGAGCGCGACCCGGTCGCCGGGGCCGACGCCCCGTTCGATGAGGGCGCGCGCCAACCGGCTGGAGACCCGGTCGGTCTCGGCGTAGGTCAGGGTGATCGGCTCGGCGTCCGGATCGGGCCGGGAGCTGAGCGCCAGCCGATCCGGGTGCATGTGGGCGGTGGCGGTGAAGCAGGCCGCGAGCGTGCACGGCGGGTTGGCCGCAGACCCGGTGGCCGGGGTGAGCAGCCGCCGTTCGGCGTCGGTGCGGGTGTCGATGTCGCGGATCAGCACCCGCGGATCGGCGGTCACCGCCGCGAGCACGCGCAGCAGCCGATCGGCCAGCGTCTCGACGGTGCCGGCGTCGAAAAGCTCGGCGGCGTAGACGAATTCGAAGGACTGACCGGCGGGGGCGTCCCACGCGGCGGCGCCGACGCGCAGCTCCAGATCGAACTTGGCCAGCGCGATGTCGAGTTCCTCGGCGCGCAGCGCCAGCCCCGGCAGTTCCAGGGCGGGCAGCGGCCCCTCCTGCACGGTCAGCGCCACCTGGAACAGCGGCGGCCGGCCGGTGGAGCGGGTGTCGCGGGTGAGTTCCTCGACGACGCGCTCGAACGGCAGGTCGGCATGCTCCATCGCGGCCAGCTCGGTGTCCCGGTCAACCCGCAGCAGTCCGGCGAAGGGCAGATCCGGGTCGACGTCGGAGCGCAGCACCAGGGTGTTGACGAACATGCCGACGAGCTCGTCGAGCTTGGCGTCGGTGCGACCCGCGATCGGGGTGCCGATCACGATGTCGCGCCCGCCGGTGACGCCGCGCAGCAGCACGGCCAGCGCGGTGCGCAGCACCATGAACAGGCTGACGCCCTGTTCGTGGGCCAGCTCGGCCAGCGCCCGGCGCATCGGCTCGGGCACGGTGAATTCCACCCGGCCCGCCCGATGGCTGGGCGTCGCGGGGCGGGGCCGGTCGTAGGGCAGCGGCAGTTCCTCCGGAATGCCCGCGAGCGTCTCGCGCCAGAACGCGAGCTGGCGCGCGCCCAGGCTCTCCGGGTCGGACTCCGCGCCCAGCACCGCGCGCTGCCAGAGCCCGAAGTCGGCGTACTGCACCGGCAGTGGCGGCCAGGCCGGCTCGGTGCCCTCGCGGCGGGCCACGTAGGCGGCGGCCAGATCCCGGGTCAGCGGGCCCAGCGACCAGCCGTCGGCGGCGATGTGGTGCAGCGCGATGCCGAGCTGGTGGTGCCCGGAGTCGACGCGCAGCACCGCGATGCGCAGCGGAACCTCGGTGGTGAGATCGAAGCCGCGGTGCGCCATCGCCCGCAGCGCCGCCTGCGCGCCCGCGGCGTCGGTCTCGACCGGGGTGAGATCCGGCAGCGCCCGCTCCGTCGGCAGCACGCACTGCTGCGCGCCTTCGAGATCCTCCGGGAAGACCGTGCGCAGCACCTCGTGCCGCTCCACCAGATCGGTGAGCGCGGACCGCAACGCCGCCACATCCAGATCGCCGTCGATTCGTATGACGAATGCGATGTTGTAGGCACTGGATTCGGGTGAGAATCGATTGAGGAACCACAGTCGCTGCTGCGGCAGCGACAATGGAATGCGTCCCGGACGCGGCGTGTGCACAGCCAGCGCCAGCCGCTGCGTCCGGGGCGCTTTCGTGAGCTGCTCGGCCACCCCGGCCACGGTGGGCGTCTCGAAAATCGACCGCACCGGCAGGTCCACGCCGAATTCCGCGTGCAGCGCGGCGGCCAGGCGGGTGGCCAGCAGCGAATTGCCGCCCACGTCGAAGAAGCTGTCCTCGGCCCCGGCGACGGGGTGCCCGAGCACCTGCCCGAACACCGCCGCGACCCGGAGTTCGGCGTCGCCGGCCGGGGCGCGGGAGGAGCCCACCGCCGCGAACACCGGTTCCGGCAGGGCTTTCCGGTCCAGCTTGCCGGACGGAGTGACCGGCAGCTCGTCCAGCACGACGACCGCGGCGGGCACCATGTAGCCGGGCAGCCGCTGCCGCGCGGTCTCGGCGACCTCGGCCCCGGTCACCTCGGCCTCGGCGGTCACGTAAGCGGCCAGGCGCGGCTGGCCGTGCTCGTCGGTGTGCACGACGGTCAGCGCGAACCGCACGCCCGGGTGCGCGCGCAGCACGTGATCGATCTCGCTGAGCTCGATGCGGAAACCGCGGATCTTGATCTGATCGTCGGCGCGGCCCAGGAAGCGCAGCAGCCCGGCCGGGTCCGCGACCACGAGATCGCCGGTCCGGTACATGCGTTCGCCGCGGCGGCCGTGCGGATTGGCCGGGAAGCGCTGGGCGGTCAGGCCCAGCCGGCCCAGGTAGCCGCGGGCCAGGCCGGGCCCCGACAGGTAGAGCTCACCCGGCGTGCCCGGCGGGACCGGGCGCAACCGGCCGTCCAGCACGAACAGCCGCATGCCGCGCACCGGAAGACCCAGGGGCACCGGCTGATTCGGCTGCATCGCGCCGGACGCGGTGGCCGCGACCGTGGCCTCGGAGGGGCCGTACATATTGTGGATGCGATGCCGCCGCGACCAGGTGTCGACCAGTTCGGCCGAGCACGCCTCACCGCCGACGATCACGGCCTCCAGCTCGCCGAGGTCCTCGTCCGGCACCGTGGCCAGCGCGGCCGGGGTGATGAACGCGTGCGTGATCCGTTCCGTGCGCAGCAGATCCGCGAGCTCGCGGCCGCCGTACAGCCCGGCCGGGGCGACCACGATGGTCGCGCCGGCGGCGAAGCCGAGCAGCAGTTCCAGCACCGAGGCATCGAAGCTGGGCGAGGAGAAGTGCAGGGTCCGTGCGGCATCGGTGACACCGAACAGGTGCATCTGCTCGTGCGCCAGCGAGGCCAGACCGGCGTGGGTGACCACGACGGCCTTGGGCTTGCCGGTGGACCCGGAGGTGTAGATCAGGTACGCCGGATGCGACACCCGCAGCGGGTAGTGCCGCTCGGCGTCGGTGACCGGCCCGGTGCCGTGCCGCGCGGATTCCGCGGCCAGCGCCTCGGATCCGAGCACCAGCCAGTCCACGGTCTGCTTGCGATGCTTACCGCGCGCGGTGGGCCACGCGGGCATGGCGGCCAGGCAGTCCGGCACGGTCAGCCCGAGCATGGCGCCCGAGTCGGCGATCATGTGCCCGATCCGCTCGGCCGGATAGCCCGGATCGATCGGCACGTAGGCGGCGCCGGTCTTCGCGACCGCCCAGACCGCGGCGATGGAATCCAGGCCGCGCGGCAGGGCGACGGCGACGACGACCTCGGGTCCGGCGCCGTGCTCGATCAGCACCCGCGCCAGGCGGTTCGACAGTTCGTCGAGCTCGCCGTAGGTGGTGTCGACACCCGCGTAGCGCACGGCGACCGCGTCGGGCAGCCGCTCGGCGATCTGGGTGAGCATGCGCGCCAGGGTGACCGACGGCTCGGCGGGCGAACCCGCGATCGGCACCAGCTTGGTGGTCTCGCGGCGGTCCAGCAGATCGATGTCGCCGACCGGGACGGCGGGCGCGGCGACCACCGCGTCCAGCACCGCGACGAACCGGCGGGCGAACGCCGCGACCGTGCGCTCGTCGAAAACATCGGTGGCGTAGCCGAATTCGGCGGTGAGCGGACCGTCGGCCGTGTCCTCACGAACCTCGAGCTGCAGGTCGAACTTGGCGATACCGGCGTCCAGCGGCAGGATCTCGGCCTGCACCGGAGCCCCGTCGACGCCGGGCAGCTCGACCCGCAGTTCGGGCGCGCGGTCGTAGGACAGCATGACCTGGAACAGCGGATGCCGCGCGGCCGAGCGGTCCGGGTTGACCACCTCGACGAGCCGCTCGAACGGCACGTCGGCGTTGGCGAACGCGTTCAGGTCGGTCTCGCGGACCAGGTCCAGCATCGCGTCGAAGCCCGCGGCGGAGTCGACCTCGGTGCGCAGCACCAGGGTGTTGACGAACATGCCGACCAGCTCGTCCAGCGCCGGATCGGATCGGCCGGCGATCGGCGTGCCGATCGCGATGTCGCTGCTGCCGCACAGGCGCGCCAGCAGCGTGGCCAGCGCGGCGTGCAGCACCATGAACATGCTGACGCCCCGGGTGGCGGCGAGTTCGTTTGCGGCCCGGCGGGTTTCGGCCGCGATGGTGAACTCCACCCGGCCGCCGCCGGTGCCGCGGCGCAGCGGGCGCGGGCGATCCAGCGGCAGGTCCAGCTGATCGGGCAGGCCGTCGAGCGTGTCGCGCCAGAAGGTGAGCTGCCGGCTCAGCGCGCTGGTCTCGTCGGACTCCTCGCCCAGCAGCTCGCGCTGCCACAGCGCGAAATCGGCGTATTGCACCGGCAGCGGCGACCATTCGGGCGCACTGCCACGGGCCCGCGCCGCCACGGCGGACATCAGGTCCCGCGCGAGCGGCGCCACCGACCAGCCGTCACCGCTGATGTGGTGCAGGACCAGCAGGAACACGTGCGACTGCGGTCCGGTCGACCCCGGGGCATGGCCGGCGGGGTGGGTACGCCACAGCGCCACCCGGATCGGGGCCTGGCTGCGCAGATCGAAGCCGTAGCCGGCGAATTCGGCGGCCAGCGCCGCGACGTCGGCCTCGGCGGCGTCGATCGGGTCCAGCGTCAGCGGGATCTCCGCGGCCGGATGCACCACCTGGCAGGGGCCGTCCTCGGTTTCGGGGAAGGTGCTGCGCAGGCTCTCGTGCCGTTCGATGACGTCGAGCAGTCCGGCGCGCAGCGCGGCCACGTCGAGCGGGCCCGTCACGCGCACCGCCAGCGACATGTTGTAGGCGGCGGCGTGCTCGGCGAAGCGGTTCAGGATCCACAGCCGCTGCTGGGCCAGCGACAGCGGAACGCGCTCGGGGCGTTGCGCGGCAACCAGTTTCGGCGTCGCGGCGGGCGTGTGCGCGGCGAACCGCACGGTGAGCTCCGCGATCGTCGCGGCCTCGAACAGATCGCGGATGGTCAGCCCGGCGTCGAGCGCGGCGTTGATCCGGGCCACGGCGCGCGCGGCGACCAGCGAGTTGCCGCCCAGGTCGAAAAAGTTGTCGGCGGTGCCGATCTCGGACCGGTCCAGGTCGAGCACCTCGGCGAAGATCGCGGCCAGAGTGCGTTCCACCTCGGTGAACGGCTCGGCGCCGACCGCCTGCGGGCGAGCCGCGGGCGCCGGCGCGGGCAGGGCCTTCCGGTCGATCTTGCCGTTGGAGTTGAGCGGTAGTTCGTCGAGCACCACGAGCACGGCCGGCACCATGTAGCCGGGCAGCGTGCCGCGCAGCCCGATCAGCAGGGCGGCGGTGTCGACGGTGTGGCCGGGCGCCGCCACGACATAGCCCACCAGTTCGTCGCCGGCGCGGCCGGGGCGGGCCACGCAGACGGCGCGCGCCACCGCAGGATCGGCCAGCAGCGCGGACTCGATCTCGCCGAGCTCGATCCGCAGGCCGCGGATCTTGACCTGGAAGTCGGTGCGGCCCAGGTAATCCAGCACGCCGACGGATTCGTCGGCGGGCGCCGCGCCGTGGTCCGGATCGACCTGCCAGCGGGCCAGGTCGCCGGTGCGGTACATCCGGGCGCCGGACCGGAACGGATTGGCGACGAAGCGATCGGCGGTCAGGCGCGGCTGACCGAGGTAGCCGCGGGCCAGCTGCACGCCCGCCAGGTACAGCTCCCCCACCACGCCGGGCGGGACCGGGCGCAGGTCGGCGTCCAGCACGTAGGTCTGGGTGTTCCACACCGGGCTGCCGATCGGCACGGTGGCCGGGTCGACCGGGCACGGCCAGTAGGTGACGTCGACCGCGGCCTCGGTGGGCCCGTACAGGTTGTGCAGCCGGGCCTGCGGCAGCGCCGCCCGGAACGCGTGGGCGGCGGCGGCCGGCAGCGCCTCGCCGCTGCAGAAGACCTGGCGCAGCGAGTGGCAGCCGCGCACATCGGTGTCGGTGACGAACACCGAGAGCATGGACGGCACGAAGTGCGCGGTGGTGATCTCCTTCTCGACGATGACCGCGGCCAGGTACACCGGATCGCGATGCCCGTCGGGCGCGGCGACCACCAGGCGCGCACCGATCTGCAAGGGCCAGAAGAACTCCCACACCGACACGTCGAAGGTGGCCGGCGTCTTCTGCAGCACCGCGTCGGTGGCGTCCAGCGGATAGGCGTGCTGCATCCAGCGCAGCCGGTTCACGATCGCGGCGTGCGTGACGCCGACGCCCTTGGGCTTGCCGGTCGACCCCGAGGTGAAGATGACGTAGGCCAGGTGGTCGGCGCGCAGCGGCCGGGGTCGATCCGCGTCGGTGACCGGCGCGCCGTCGTAGCCGGCGAGATCGACGGTGTCGATCGCCAGGGTCGGCACCGCGGCGGGCAGGGTGAGCCCGTCCCGGTCCGCGGTCAGCACGCACACGGGCGCGGCCTGCTTCGCGATCTCCTCGATCCGCTCGGCCGGATGGTCCGGGTCCAGCGGCAGGTATGCCGCGCCCGCCTTGACGATCGCGTACATGCCGACGACCAGTTCGAGGCCGCGGCGCTGGCACAACCCGACCAGGGTGTCCGGGCCCGCCCCGCGCGCGATCAGCAGCCGGGCCAGGCGGTTGGCCCGTTCGTCGAATTCGCCGTAGGTCAGTGTCTCGGCGCCGAATTCGAGCGCGACGCTGTCGGGGCACAGCCCGGCCTGGATCGCGAACAACCCGGCCAGGGTGCCCTGCTGGACCGGCGCCTCGGTGGCGTTCCAGTCGTAGAGCACCAGGTCGCGCTCGGCGGCGGTGATCGCGGGCAGGGTCTCGGTGCGCGTGACCGGGTCGGCCGCGAGGAAGCGGCCCAGGAAGTCCAGGAAGCGGGCGTGGTGGGCGCCGACCTCCGCGCCGGTGTAGAGGCGGGGATTGGCCTCGAAGTCGATGTGGATGCGGCCGCCGTCGCCGTTGTAGAGATTGACCGAGAGGTCCTCCACCGGGCCGGTGGACAGCACGTGCAGCGAGCCCGGCAGGCTACCGAAGCTCAGCTCGTTGTGGAACAGCATGATGTTGACCATCGGGCCGAAGAACCCGCGCGACTCGCGCGAATAGCCGCAGTCGCGGCGGATGTCGTCGTGCCGGTAGCGCTGGTGCCGCAGCGCGCCGGTGATCTGCAGTTCCGCGGCGCGCACCACGTCGGCGACGGTGGTCTCGGGGTCGAAGCGCAGGCGGATCGGCACCACGTTGGACACCACGCCCGCCGAGCGGCGCAGCGCGACGGTGGTGCGCGCGGACACCGGAAGGCTCAGCACCACATCGGGATTGCCGGTGACCGAGCGCACGTAGCAGGCCAGGGCGGCGACGAAGAGGGTGGAGCTGTGCGTGCCGAAGGCCGCGGTGGCGGCCTCCATCGCGGCGTCGGCGGCGGCGTCGAGTTCACCGGCGGCGGTGCGGCGGCCGGCCTCGGGGGCCGAGCCGTTGCCGTTGGCGGCCGACAGGGTGATCGCGCTGCCCGCGCCCGCGAGCTGCTCGGTCCAGTACTCGCGGTCGTTGCGGAAGCGGCTGGAATCGCGGTAGGTCTGCTCGTCGGCGTAGATGGTGGCCAGCGGGGTCGCGCGGGACACCGCCGGCTCGCTCCGATGCTCCAGGGCGGAGTAGATCTCGGCGGTGCGGGTGAGCGCGTTCATGGCGCCGTAGCCGTCGATCACGATGTGGTGGGCGCGCGCGTACCAGATGTAGTCGGCGTCACCGAGGCGCAGAATCACGTTGGTGGTCAACGGATCCCGGTCGAGATCGATGGGTGTGGCGGAGTGCGCGTCCATCCAGCGCAGCGCGGCGGCCTTCGGATCGGCTTCGGCGCGCAGGTCGACGCGGGCCCAGCCGGGACGGCAGGCCATATCGATCAGCTGATGCGGCACGCCGTCGATCTCCTGCAGGCGCACGTGGCCGACTTCGGTTTCGGCGCCGAAGCGTTCGATCGCGTAGAGCAGCCGGCCGACGTCGAGGTCGCCCTTGATCTCGACGTACTGAGCGATGGTGAGCGGCACTTCCGGGCTGATCCGCTGCGCGTAGTACAGGGCCGTCTGCGCGGGCGTGAGCGAAAAGGGTTGTGCCGAGAATTCGCTGGAAGAGCATTGGTCGACGCGTTCGCTGGCCAATGACCTCATCAAATCACTCCGTTCTGCCGGTTCAATACCGCATCGCCGTGGCTACCCCCGGAGGGGCGGTGGTCGGGCGACCGGTGGGCGCAGTTGACGCAACTCCCCGAGCACCACCACGACCCGCGCGCATGCGCCAGCCGTAGGACGTGATCCACGACCTATGATTCGGAGCATCAAGACCATCGGATGGTCGCCGATGTGGATTTGTTTCACATCGACGCGCATTGGTAGTGCGGCTGATCCGACAGCTATTTATTCGCTAATGCGACAGATTCGCTGCGATAACCACTGGAAACACCACCATCAGGCGTGTGGCAGAAGATGCGGTACGCGCCCCGGCAATGCCAGAGCGAACAGCGCGCGGGGGCCGGCGATTGTGCCTTTTCGTCACACCGACCCCGGAAAGTACCGGGTGTTCGGTTGATTCGAGCCCGCCGGCTCGCGTCAGCCGAGCGGCCGGGCGAGCGCGTCGTCCGCGGCGGCGCCGGTGCCGCGGGTCCGTCGCCGGGCCAGCAGCGCCGCCACCACAGCGGCTGCGGTGAGAATAACGGACAGCAGTTCGGGTACGGGGCCGAATCGGGTAGCGAGCGTGGTGCTGTGCCGCAACGGCAGGTCGGCGACGAGGGCCGCGGGCACGAACAGCGGCGTTTGCTGACGCACCGCGCCGTCGGCGGTGATGATCGCACTCACGCCCGAGGTGGCCGCCACGACCAGCGCGCGTCCGTGCTCCACGGCGCGCACCCGGGACATGGCCAGCTGCTGATAGGTCATCTCGCTGTCGCCGAAGGTGGCGTTGTTGGTGGGCACCGTCAGCAGTTGCGCGCCGGCGTCCAGGGAATCGCGGAAGGCGCGATCGAAGGCGACCTCATAGCAGGTGGCCACGCCGATATCGATGCCGTTCGCCCGCACCGCGCCGTCTCCGTTACCCGGCACGAAATAGCCCGCGCGGTCGGCGTATTCGGAGAAGAGCCGGAAGAACGAGCGCATCGGCAGATATTCGCCGAAGGGCTGGATGATCTTCTTGTCGTGCCGGTCCCCCGGGCCTTCGGCGCCGGTCCAGACGATCACCGAGTTGGTGGTGGTGCGATCGGAATTGATCAGCACCGCCCCGACCAGAATCGGAGCCTTGATCAGCGTGGCGGCCCGGGTGATCAGTTCCCGCGCGTCGGCATTACGCAAGGGATCGATATCGGAGGAATTCTCCGGCCAGATCACGACATCCGGCTGTTTCGCGGCCCCCTCCGCGACTGCCCGGGCCAATTCCTCGGTGCGCCGGACGTGGTTGTCCAGCACCGCGCGCCGTTGCTCGTTGAAATTCAAACCGAGCCGCGGCACGCTGCCCTGGATCGCGGCGACCGTGATCATCCGGTCGCCCACATCCGGGCCGGGCAGCGCGGGCCGGAGGATCACTCCGGTGATAGGCATGATAGCCAGAGTTGCTGCCGCAGTGATAATTCCGGCCCGGGCACCCATCCCGACCTGCGGCTTCGTTACGGCGGCGGTCGGTTCCGGCGCACTTGCCGGCGAGCTGTGGCGGCTGCCGCGTAGTCGCTCGACCAGTGCCGCCGCCCCGGTGCCGGTGAGCGCCACCCCGAACCCGATCAGCGGCGCGCCGCCCACCATCGCCAGCGGCAGGAACCAGCCGTCGGCCTGCCCGAAAGCCAGCCGCCCCCAGGGAAACCCGCCGAAGGGAAAACTCGACCGCACCCACTCGGTGGTGACCCACGCCAGCGCGATCCACAGCGGCCAGCCGCGCAGCTTCCCCAGCAGCCGCGCCAGCACCCCGAAAAGCCCCACGTACACCGCACACACGGCCGACAACGCCAGCCACGGCACCGGCCCCACATAGATCCCGGTCCACGGCAGCAACGGCAGAAAGAACCCGAGCCCGGCGAGCACGCCGTACCCGAACCCACCCCGCAACTTCCCCTCCCCCCGCACCACCAACGTCAGCAGCGCGATCCCGAGCGGCGCGAGAAACCAGAACGGGCGCGGCGGAAAACTCCCGAACAGCAGCGCCCCGGCCACCACCGCCCCGACCGACCGGCTCAGCACCGGATACTCGCCGACCACACTCGTCACCCGCCGCAACACCGGCTCGCGCCCCTCACTCATAGTCCCGCCCACTCCCCATCGATAATCGCCACAAACGGTGTCCGCACGGGGTGTGGCCCCTGCCGCGGTTCGAGGATCGTCGTCGCGCAGGCGGATGCGCGCTCGAGCGCACGCTTTCCCGCGGGCGAACTCCGCCGCGCCGAACCGAGGCGCTGGGCCTCGCGGCGGCGTGACCGTGCCTCGGTGACGCGGGAATCACCGGCGGCGGCCCCGGCTGGATCAGGCTTCATAGATGGTGACCCCGCGATGCACGGTGCGCAGGCAGCGGGGCAGGGTGGCGGCCGGGTCCAGTGGGGGCAGGCCCGGGACGCGGGAGCGGGGGTCGGTGGACCAGCGCTGGACGGTGTCGGCGGCCGCGGCGACGACCAGGTCGTCGGCCTCCCAGATCGCGTAGGAGGCGGGTGCGCCGGGGACCAGGGTGCCCGCGAGACCGTCGCGGACGCCGCCCGCGCGCCAGGCCCCGCGAGTGGCGGCGGCGAAGGCGGCGCGCGGGGAGATCCCGTTGCCCGGCGTGCGATGGTGCGCGGCGGCGCGCACGGCGGACCACGGGTCGAGCGGCGTGACCGGCGCGTCGGAGCCGAGGGCGAGGGAAATGCCCGCGGCGGCCATGGCCGCGAACGGGTTCAGGCGGGCGGCGCGCTCGGCGCCGAGGCGGGCGGCGTACATGCCGTCCGGTCCGCCCCAGGCGGCGTCGAAACCCGGTTGCACGCTGGCAATGACGCCCCAGGCGGCGAGCTTCTCGATCTGATCGGCGTCCAGCAGTTCGGCGTGCTCGACGCGATGGCCGCGTGACGCGACCGCCGGACCGCCCAGCGCGTCCACGACGCGCCCGAACCCGGCGACCACCGCGTCCATCGCAGCATCGCCGATGACGTGGAAACCGGCCTGGATTCCGGCCTCGGTGCAGGCCCGGACGTGCGCGGCGACCGCGTCCGCGTCCAGATAGGAACGACCGCTCGTCGGCTCGTCGGCGTAGGGCTCGCGCAGCCACGCGGTATGCGACCCGAGCGAACCGTCCACGAACAGATCACCGGCCAGCCCATGCACGCCGAGCTCCTGCACCAGCGCCTTCGCCTCCTCGGCGGTCCGCACCGGCGCACCCCAGTAGGCCCGTACCTCGACGCCGTGCTCGAACTCCAGCAGCTCCCGCAGATCCGCGCGCCCGGCGATATCGGGCCCACCGCACTCGTGCACCGCCACGATCCCCTGCGCCGCCGCCGCGTCCAGCGCCGCCTTGCGCGCCGAATCACGTTGCGCACGAGTCAATTCCGCGAGCGCCGCGCCGCGCACCAGGTGGTGGGCGTCGGCGCGCACCGGCGCACCGGCGGTGTACCCCACCGCCGAGTTCACCTCGGGCACCGCCTCCAGCAGCGGCGAGGACGCGACGGCCGAATGCCCGTCCACCCGCGCCAGATACACCTTCCGCCCCAGCCCCGCGGCCCCGTCGATCTCGGCCACCGTCGGCGCCCGTCCCTCGGCCCACCCGGTCTCGTCCCACCCGTCCCCGAGGATCACCCCGTCCGGATGCGAGCCCGCGTGCACCCGCAGCAACTCGAGACAGTGCGCGAGCGACTCCGCGCCCGACAGATCGAGCCCCGTCAACCGCAACCCCAGCGCCGTCACATGGACGTGCGGATCGACGAACCCCGGCGCCACGAACGCCCCGTCCAATTCGATGATCTCCGCATCCGGATGCAACGCCCGCCCCGGCTTGTCGGCCCCCAGCCACACCACCATCCCGTCGGTGACCGCCATCGCGGTCGCATCGGGCGCACTGGAACTGTAGATCCGACCACCGATCAGCAACTGGGTACTCACAGTCGACCAGTCTGCCGTATCCCCCGCGCGTCGGAGCGGCCCCTATGCTCCGGGCCGCGCCCGACTACTGCCAGCTATCCCAGATACCGCGGCAAAGGACCGCTGTTGCAGAGCGCGGGCTACCGGAATGGGGTCACCGTACGTAGACCTACAGTTCGATGGTGAAACCGGCAATCCGCACCCTGTCGCCGCGGGTGCCATCCTGGACTTTGGTGTAACCGTCATCGACGGGGTCGCTGAACAGAGACCAGGTTCCGCTCTCGGGGTCGACTACCAGATATTCGGGCACACCGGCGCTCGCATAGATTTTGCGCTTGGTGTCGAAATCCGCCTCTCGGCTCGATTCCGCGACGACCTCCGCGACGAACAGAGCGTTCGCCGCGGCCAGCGCGGCGCCCTCGGGATAGACAGCGAAGTCGGGCGCCGGGGGGTGCTTCCAGCCGGGCAGGGCCATGCGAACGTCCGACTGGCGCTGCACCGACTGATCCTGGGTGCGCACTTGGAAATCCAGATCGCTGATGACCCGCCAGTGAGCCGGGCGCTGCGGCGACATCACGATCTCGTCCCCCTTGACATCGATCCGGTACCCGTCGGGTGCCTGGAGGCCATAGGCCTGATCCAGAAATTCGAAATGCACCACCATGGCGAGCCCACCTCTTTCATAGGCTGTGCGCGATCAACGACCCAGTATGCCAGCTTTTTTCGCGGGTTTTCAGACCACCGGCCCGATGACGCGGTGCGCGCCGCCCTTCCCATCCTCGTAGAACTGCTGCACCACCACACCATCGATGACCTCACCACGATCCACGACGTCCGCACCGTCGATGACGATCCCGCGATAGGGCATCTGGGCACGAAGCTTGTCGACGCGGCGGTCGGCGATGCGCCCGACCAGCGGGCGAACCAGGAAGCGGGTGGGCGGGAGCAGGAAGAGCAGGCCGACGAGCCCGGTGACCAGGCCGGGGACGAACATGAGGAAGCCGCCGGCGGCGACGAGGGTGGCGTCGGCGACCGCGGTGCCGGGGGTGATCTCCCCGCGGCGGGCACGGCGGAACTGCTCGAAGACGCGACGCCCCTGGGACCCGATCAGCAGCATGCCGACGGCCGAGACCGCGATGAGCAGCAGGATCGCGGGCAACAGCCCGAAGAAATGCGCCACGGCGTAGAAGGCGGCGAGCTCGGTGACGGCGTACAGGACGAAGATCAGGGCGGGCATGGGCGATCCTTTCGGTCTACTCGTTCCAACGTCGCGGCGGCCCGGATCGCTCCCGTTCCCGCCTGGGAACCCCCTGAGATTTCCGGCACCCTCAGCCGCCGGGCCGGACCAGCCCGGTTTCGTAGGCCAGCACCACAGCCTGCACCCGGTCGCGCAGCCCCAGTTTCGTCAGCACCCGCCCCACGTGGGTCTTCACGGTCGCCTCGGACAGGAACAGCTGCTCGGCGATCTCGGCGTTGGACCGCCCCGCGGCGATCTGCTCGAGCACCTCGCGCTCCCGCGCGGTGAGCACGTCGAGCACCGCCGGATCGCGCATCCCGCCGGGCTCCTCGGCGATCAAGCGGTCCAGCAGGCGCTTGGTCACTTTGGGCGAGACCACGGCGTCCCCGGCGGCGACGCTGCGGATCGCGGAGATCAGATCCTCGGGCGGGGTGTCCTTGAGCAGGAACCCGCTGGCCCCGGCGCGCAGCGCGCCCAGCGCGTGTTCGTCGAGGTCGAAGGTGGTCATCACCAGCACCCGGCTGTGCCCGCCCTCCACGATCTGCCCGGTGGCGGTGACGCCGTCCACGACCGGCATCCGCACGTCCATCAGCACCACGTCGGGCCGCAGTTCCCGGGCTCGCGATACCGCGGCGGCGCCGTTCTCGGCTTCCCCGATCACCTCGAGGTCGGGCTGGGCGCCGAGCACCATCTTCAGGCCCATGCGCATCAATTCCTGGTCGTCGACGACGAGAACGGTGATCGGCACGTCTTCAATCTATCGGCAGAGCAGAGCTATTCGGTGGGTGCGGGGGTGAGCGGGATGGTGGCGTGCACCCGCCACTTGCCCTCGGGCGTGCGCCCGGTCGTCAAGGTGCCGCCGAGCACGGCGATCCGCTCGCGCATGCCGAGCAGCCCGAGCCCGCCGCCCTGGATCGGGTGCGCGAGCACGGGGGTGCCGCCGGAATCGGTGACGGTCACCGCCACGTCGTCCTCCCGCCGCAGCACCCGCACCCACGCCTTCGGGCTGGCGCCCGCGTGCCGCAGCGTATTGGTCAGCGACTCCTGGACGATCCGGTGCACCCCGAGGCTGACCTCGGGCGCGAGACCGTCCACGTCCCCGGTCAGCTCCAAGTCGACGGCGAGCCCGGTGCCGCGCATCATCTCCACCATGGCCGCCAGCCCGGCGGTGCCGTGCTGCGGAAGTTGATCGGGCGCGTGCTCGGTGCGCAGCAGCGCCACCGTCCGGCGCAGTTCGCGCAGCGCTTCACGGCCAGTACCCGAGATGACGGTCAGGGCCTGCTCGGCGGTGTCGGGGTCGCGGCGCAGCGCGTACTTCGCCCCGTCGGCCTGCACGATCATGACGCTGACCGCGTGCGCGACGACATCGTGCAGTTCGCGCGCGATGCGGGTGCGTTCCCGCGAGACCGCGTCGTGGGTGCGGCGTTCCCGGTCGTAGTCGGCGACCGCGAGTCGCGCCGCGACCTCGGTGTCGTAGGCGTGCCGGGCCCCGTTGAATTCGGCCAGGGTCCAGCACAGCGCGTAGTACATGGCGGCGAACACCAGGGTGGTGACGGCGGGCTGATCCACCAGCGTGATCGAGAGCGTGGTGTCGACCACGAGCGCGGCCGCCAGCAGCATGCCCTCGCGCCGCCCGACGTAGGCGACCAGGGTGTAGAGCATGATGCCCAGCGCCAGCAGGGCCGGGTGCACGGCCAGATCGTCGAGCAGGTAGCTCAGCAGCGAGGTGCCGATCGACAGCGTCACCATGGTCGCGGCCATCGCGCGCGGATAGATCCGGCGCAACGCCACCGGCAACGGCAGCAGCCCGCTGAGCACGAGGTAGACGATCGGGTTCTTGCTGTCCCCGACTCCGGCGACGATGTCGAGCAGCAGCAGTGCGAACGCCAGCATGGAGTCGGCGACGACGGGCTTTCCGCGAAGCCACAGGCTGAACCGGCGCATGGAGATCAGCGTATGCGTGCTTGCACGCAATGCAGCCCCGCAGTAACTGCCCGCCCCGTCCGCCGGCGCGGACTGCCGACCCCCTGACCGATGAATCATGGGATGTCTGGTTGTCTTGCGAGGTGGATCTCGGAGACTGGGCGGCCCTGCTGGTCGCCGCGACCGCAGCGGGCTGGGTGGACGCGGTGGTCGGCGGCGGCGGATTGATCATTCTGCCGACGCTGTTGCTGGTGGCGCCGAACATCGCGCCGCAGACCGCGCTCGGCACCAACAAGATGGCCGCGGTCGCGGGTACCGCGGCCTCGGTGGCGACCTTCGCCCGCAAGGTGCCGATGCAGTGGCGGATGATGGTGCCGGCGGCGGTACTCGCCGCGGTGACGGCCGCCGCCGGCGCGGCGGCGGTGTCGCTGATCGACCGGGAGCTGTTCATCCCGATCGTGCTGGTCGTGCTGGTCGGGGTCGCGCTGTTCGTCACCTTCCGGCCCAGCATCGGCGTCACGCTGGCCACCCATCGCCCGACCCGGCGCAAGGTGATCCTGGTGGTCGCGCTCGCCGCGGGCCTGATCGGCCTCTACGACGGCCTGATCGGTCCCGGCACCGGCACCTTCCTGATCATCACCTTCGCCACGCTGCTCGGCACGGAGTTCGTCCGCGCCGCGGCGATGGCGAAGGTGATCAACTGCGGGTCCAACGTGGGCGCGCTGATCTACTTCGGGCTCACCGGCCACATCCTGGTGGCGCTGGGCGCGGCGATGGCGATCGCCAATATCGCGGGCGCGGTGCTCGGCTCACACATGGCGCTGCGCAACGGCGCGAAGTTCGTGCGCGTCGTCCTGCTGGTGGTGGTCGTGGCGATGGTGGCGCGCCTGGGCTGGCAGCAGTTCGCCTGAGCTATCCGACCGGATGCGGTTCCTTGGCCGCGCGGCTGGAGGCGAGCCAGGGCCGCAGGATCTGCTCGGTGGTCTCGTGGATGCGCTCGTGCAGGCGCTCCCCGTCCTCCGGCCCCGAATTCGGTTGCTGGAACAGCACTGTCAGCGCGCCGGACACCGCACCCACCACCGCGCCGACCAGGGCGGCCGCGCCGACCTCGTCGAGCTCGTCGGGAAAGGCCGCGTGCAGCTGGCGGCCGATCTCGCGCTGGGCGACCATCTGCGCGTGCGCGGCCCGGCCACTCACGGCGGGCACGGTGCGCGAAACCTGGGCCCGGACAGCGGCGATGCGGGCGTTGAGATCGTCGACCAGGTGATCGCCGGGGTTGTCGCCCGCCGCGCGCAGCGCGCGCAGCAGCACCTCGACCGGCCGTTCGCCGGGGCGCCGGGAGCCGATGGCGGCCACCGCGGCCCGGACCCGTTCGTCGGGTTCGGGGAAGAGCAGCTCTTCCTTGGAGGCGAAGTAGTTGAAGAAGGTGCGGGTGCCCACCTCGGCGGCGGCAGCCACATCGGCCACGGTCGTGTCCTCGTAACCTCTATCCTCGAACAACTCGACAGCGGCTTCGAGCAGAGCGCGGCGGGTTCGTTCCCGTTTACGGTCGCGGAGGGCGGATGGTGGCACGCGGGCACAGTACGACATATGTTGCGCTCTATGGTGTAACCACGGGTTTTCCGCGCGCCGCGTGATCTTGAAAGACCGGTCCCGCAGTCGCTCAGCGCAATTCATCCGGGCGTGTAGCGTGGTCGGCGTGAGCCCAGAAGTAGACGCCGAATTTCTTGCGCTACCGCTGTCGACGCTGGCCGATGCGGCGCTGTCCACCGCACGGGTTTCGGGCGCCCAGCACGCCGATCTGCGGGTGCATCGCCTGGTGACACAGTCGATCCGGCTGCGCGACGGCCGCGTCGAGGCGATCACCAACGCCACCGATCTCGGCTTGGCGGTGCGCGTGATCGTCGACGGCACCTGGGGTTTCGCCTCGGCCGCCGCGCTCACCCCCGACAGCGCCGCCGAGGTGGCCCAGCGCGCGGTGACGGTCGCGAAGACGCTGCGCGCGCTCAATCGCGAACGCGTGGAGCTGGCCGCCGAACCGCGCTACGACGACGCGCGGTGGGTCTCGGCCTACGCGATCGATCCGTTCGCCGTCCCCACCGCCGACAAAGTCGCGGTGCTGCAGGACTATTCGGGCCGGCTCGCCGCCGCCGACGGCGTCGACCACGTGTCCGCCTCGGTGCTGCAGGTCAAGGAGCAGACCTTCTACGCCGACACCGCCGGGTCCGCGATCACCCAGCAGCGGGTGCGCCTGCACCCGTCGCTGGAGGCGATCACCGTCGATTCCGCCTCGGGCGTCTTCGAATCCATGCGCACCCTGGCCGCCCCGGCGGGGCGCGGCTGGGAGTACGTCACCGGCGCGGACGGAATCTGGGATTGGGACGGCGAACTCGCGCGGATGCCGGCCTGGCTGGCGGAGAAGGTGAAGGCGCCCAGCGTCACCGCGGGCCCGGCCGATCTGGTCATCGATCCGACCAACCTGTGGCTGACCATCCACGAGTCCATCGGGCACGCCACCGAGTACGACCGCGCCATCGGCTACGAATCCGCCTACGCCGGCACCTCGTTCGCCACGCCCGACCAGCTCGGGACGCTGCGCTACGGCACCCCGATCATGCACGTCACCGGTGACCGCACCGAAACGCACGGCCTGGCCACCGTCGGCTACGACGACGAGGGCGTGGCCGGGCAGCGCTGGGATCTGGTTCGCGACGGCATCCTGGTCGGCTACCAGCTGGACCGCGTGTTCGCCCCGCGCCTGGGCCTGGACCGCTCCAACGGCTGCTCCTACGCCGATTCGGCGCACCACGTGCCGATCCAGCGGATGGCCAACGTCTCGCTGCAACCGGATCCCGAGCGCGACACCAGCACCGCCGAGCTGATCTCCCGGGTCGAGGACGGCATCTACGTCGTCGGCGACAAGTCCTGGTCGATCGATATGCAGCGCTACAACTTCCAGTTCACCGGGCAGCGCTTCTTCCGCATCCGCGACGGCGAGCTGGCCGGGCAGCTGCGCGATGTGGCCTATCAGGCCACCACCACCGATTTCTGGGGGTCGATGGAGGCGGTGGGCGGCCCATCCACCTGGCAGCTGGGCGGCGCGTTCAACTGCGGCAAGGCCCAGCCCGGTCAGGTCGCGGCGGTGAGCCACGGCTGCCCGTCGGTCCTGGTGCGCGGGGTCAACATTCTCAACACGCGAAACGAGGCGGGACAGTGAACGCCACCATGGTATCGGCCGCGCCGGAGGTCGTCGAACAGGCGCTGCGCCTGTCGCGGGCGGACGAGGCGATCGTCGTCGTCACCGACGCGCACGAGGCTTCGCTGCGCTGGGCCGGCAATTCCATGACCACCAACGGATCCTCGGTCTCGCGCGCCTGGGCGGTGGTGTCGATCTTCCGCGACGGGCCGAACAGCGCGCGGGTCGGCAGCATCAGCTCCACCAGCGTGCACGCCGCCGAGGTCGAAGC
This sequence comes from Nocardia sp. NPDC050435, assembly GCF_040655395.1. Taxonomy (NCBI): domain Bacteria; kingdom Bacillati; phylum Actinomycetota; class Actinomycetes; order Mycobacteriales; family Nocardiaceae; genus Nocardia; species Nocardia sp. NPDC050435. Next base: position 179,319 of record NZ_JBFAJW010000008.1, on the reverse strand, counting down.
CGTGGTCCGGGCCAGCGAGGAGGCGGCGCGCACCGCCGAACCCGCGAAAGACGCCATGCCCCTGCTGGATCCGGATGCGCTGAGCCCCGTCGGCCTGGATTGGGATCTGCCCTGGGACGGCGGCCCCGCCACCACCGACATCAGCGTCTTCGAGGGCGTGGCCCGCGATCTGGCCGCGGGCTTCGACGGCGGCGACAAGCTCTACGGGTTCGCCCACCATCAGGCGCACTCCACCTGGCTGGGCACCTCGACCGGGGTCCGCCGGCGCTGGGTCCAGCCGACCGGGTCGATCGAGATCAACGGAAAGCGCGGCGCGGGCGCGGATCTGGCGAGCGCCTGGGTCGGCGCGGGCACCCGCGATTTCACCGATGTCGACGTCCCCGGGCTGCTGAGCGAGTTGTCGCGCCGTCTGGGCTGGTCCGCGCGCCGCGTGGACCTGCCCGCCGGCCGCTACGAAACGCTGCTGCCGCCCTCGGCGGTCGCCGATCTGATGATCTACATGAACTGGAGCATGGAGGGCCGCGGCGCGCACGAGGGGCACACCGCCTTCTCCCGGCCGGGCGGCACCCGGATCGGCGAGCGGCTCACCGATATTCCACTCACGCTGTCCTCGGATCCGCAGGCCGCCGGGCTGGAGTACATTCCGTTCGTCGCGACGTCCGCCTCCTCGGAGGCGGTGTCGGTGTTCGACAACGGGCTCACCGCGGATCGGGTGGACTGGCTGCGCGACGGGGTGATCGAACGGCTGGTGTATCCCCGCGCGACGGCCGCCGAATTCGGCGCCGCCGTCACCGTTCCCGGCGAGAACCTGCTCATGACCGGCGGCGCGGACACCTCGCTCGCGGACATGATCGCCCGGACCGAGCGCGGCCTGCTGCTGACCTGCCTGTGGTACATCCGCGAAGTGGATCCGGCCACGCTGCTGCTGACCGGCCTCACCCGCGACGGGGTCTATCTGGTGGAGAACGGCGAGGTCACCGCCGCGGTGAACAACTTCCGCTTCAACGAGAGCCCGCTGGATCTGCTGCGCCGGGTCAGCGAGGCCGGCCGCACCGAGATCACGCTGCCGCGCGAGTGGAAAGACTGGTTCACCCGAGCGGCCATGCCGCCGTTGCGAATTCCCGACTTCCACATGTCCTCGGTCAGCCAGGCGACCTGACCGGCGGCGCCTAGCGCGGGCGCGACACCTCGTAGGTGCCGTCGGGGTCGGTCACGGTGACGGCGACGGCCTTCTTCACGCCGTCGATGCGCAGGCTGCACTCGTAGCTGCTGCCCACCACCACGGGCAGCTCGGCCGGGCACTTGACGTCCTTGATCGCGCCGAGCCCGTAGGACTCGGTGAGCACCTGGGTTACGCCCTGCTGCACGGCGACCGGGTCGAGGTTGTCCGGCACCACGGGGGTCGGCGTGGCGGCGACGGTGGTGGTCGGCAGCGCGCCGATCGGCGCGAGCTGGACCGGCGCGGAGGCCGCGGCGGGCGTGGGTTTCGCGGCGGGCGTGTCGCTTTCGCGAATATTCACCACGATGAGCCCGGCGATCACGCCGGCCACGGCGATCACGACGGCGGCGATCACGCCGGCGATGACGACGGGGACCCAGCCGTTGGGGTCGGACCCGTACTCGGGGTCGTTGTCGGGTTGGGCGACGGGGTACGGGCGCGAGGCATTCGGCGGCCGTCTGGTCGGTGCGGTCATACAATCCCTCCCTCTACAAGGGGCAGAGTCGAATCAAGTGTTCCGGCTGTGAACCACCCCCGTGCCCGAGGAAGGATAGCCGAGCGCGTGCGGGTACGCCGCGAGTCGAGCCGATTCTTAACACCCGACATGCCGGGTGCGCAACGATCGGCGAGTACTCAAGCGCCGAGGGTGATCTCGAGGCCGATCGTGCCCGACTTCCCGCGGCGCAGGTTGCTGCCGAGAATGACGAGCGGTCCGGTGATGAAGTACTTCTTCTTCAAAAGCTTGCGCACGTGTTCGGTGCCTTCCGCGTCGAGCACCCGGCCGGTGCCCTCGACGATGTCGCCGTGCGGTTTGCCGCTGACATTGCAGGGCTGGACGGTGACCGCCGGATTGCGGCGCAGGCGCTTGACCTTCCAGCTGTCGGTGACCGTCCACACGTAGAGCCGCCCCTCGGAGGCGACGGCCCAGACCGGAGTGCCGACCGGGGTGCCGTCCTTGCGAAAGGTGGTCAGCAATACGTAGTCGGCCTTGCCGACGGCCCCGAGGCTAGTGGTCATGGGGCCAGCGTACTGGTCCCCGGATCCCGTTGCGTCAGTCGGCCGTTCGATATTCCCCGGCCTCGAGGCGCTCGATCAGCCCGCCGGTCCAGCCGGTCAGGTTCGCGAACAGCCCGCTCCAGAGTTCCAGGAGATCGGGGGCGTGCGGCGCCTCGTACCGGCCGGGGAACTCGGGAATCATCGCGATCAGCCCGTCGCGCACCTCGGCGCTGTTGCGTTGCTGCTCACGCAGTTTCGCCAGGACGTGGGCGCGGGGCAGCGCGTCCATGAAGGCGATGGCGGCGCCGAGCTCCTCCATGTCGATGCTGACCAGCGCGAGATCCATCAGGCGGCGGAATTCGGCTTCGCCCGCGGCGGTGACTTCGTAGCGGGTGCGGCCGGGGCCTTCGGCGCTGCTCTCGGTGCCCGCCGTGGCGAGTTTGCCTTCGGCGTGCAGTTGCTTGAGCGCGTGATAGATCGAGCCCGGCTTCACATTGGTCCAGGTCTCGGCGCGCCACGACAGCAGTTCCCGGCGCACGGCGTACCCGTGGGTGGGCTGGTGCCGCCGGACGACGCCGAGCACCAGCAGACGCACCGCGGACATGATCGCCTCCTTCGCTCGCCGCCATACTACTCAAATTTGACTTCCGATTTTCCGGCGGGCTAGCCTCGGTAGTCAAACTTGATTAGTACTGATCAGAGGAGAGAGCATGCCCGACACTCCCGTCCCGGTGCTGTGGAGCGCGCAGGCTGAGGAAACTCTCGATTTCTACAAGACCCTCGGATACACCGTCGTCTCGGCGCAGACCCGGCCCTACGTCTACCTCGCCCTGGAGGCGCACGACTGCCCCCTGCACTTCAGCTCGTGGCCGCCCGGATTGACCAGCCCGTTCGAGGCGGTCGGCTGCCTGGTCATGGTCGACGACGTGGCCGAGCGGCACCGCGATTTCACCGCGCGGCTGCGCGCGCACTACGGCCGGATTCCCGCCAAGGGCTGTCCGCGGATCACCCGCTTCCGGCCGGGCCAGAGCCGGTTCAGCCTCGTCGATCCGCACGGCAACACGCTGCTGTTCATCCAGCGCGACGAGCCGGAGCACGCCGTGGAATACGGCGGCTCGGCCGACTTGCAGAACCTGGCGAAAGTGCTCGACAACGCGCGCGTGCTGCGCGATTTCAAAACCGACGACCAGGCCGCGGCCCGGGTGCTCGAAGTCGGGCTGCGCCGCTTCGCGGTCGAGTCCGAACCGGTCGAGCGCGGTCGCGCCCTGGCCATGCTCGCGGAATTGGCTGTCGCCGCGGCGGATCCGGACCGCGCCGCGCGGTACCGGGCCGAGATCCGCGTACTCGATCTCGGCCCCGCGGATCGCGCGGCGGTCGCCGCGGAACTCCAGGCCGGTGCAGACCTGGAGCGATGGTTGTCCGAGTGATCCCGCCGCGATTCAGGCCAGCGGTGTCCGCAGCCGGTGTCGCCCACCCTCCTCCGGCTGCCCGAAATCCGCGGTGATGTGCGGGATCTCCTCGGTGTTGTCGTTGCTGTCGTCGACCAGTTCGTGCAGGCGCGCGCAGAAGGCATCAATGCTGCCGTAGCGGGCAAGGATTTCGGCTACCAGTTGCTGCATGCCCGACATCGCCGGCCGATTGGGCTCCGCGCCGTCCATTTCGCCTCCCTGACAGATCCACCACCATTGGGTCGAGACGCCGTAGCCACACCTCACGGGATGCCCACCCGGCCAGTATGCCCATCAGCTAACCCGCAGAAACCTCCGACAAGCCGGTAAATTTTCAGTGAGATGGAGAAGGCACACCGACCGGGAGGCTTTCAGCACATGTCCAGCGATCATGCGCACGGCACCGGGACCGTCCAGCACCACGAACACGCCGGCCACGGCGACCATGTCGCGATGTTCCGGCGGCTGTTCTGGGTGATGCTGCTCCTGGCGATACCGGTGGTGCTCGCGGACCCGATGTTCGCCGACCTGGTCGGTTACACCGTGCCGCGCGGGCTGCGCTGGGTGTCACCCGCCCTGGGCACGGTGATGTTCGGCTGGGGCGGCCGCCCGTTCCTCACCGGCGCGGCCTCCGAGATCCGCAGCCGCCGCCCCGGCATGATGCTGCTGATCGCACTGGCGATCACCGTCGCCTTCGCCGCGTCCTGGGGCGCCACGCTGGGGCTGCTCTCCCACGAGCTGGACTACTGGTGGGAGCTGGCGCTGCTCATCGTGATCATGCTGCTGGGCCACTGGATCGAGATGCGCTCGCTCGGCCAGGCCGCGAGCGCGCTGGAATCGCTGGCGGCGCTGCTGCCCGACGACGCCGAACGGCTCGAACCCGACGGCAGCACCGCGACGGTGCACCTGGCCGAGTTGCGCACCGGGGACCTGGTGATGGTGCGCCCCGGCGCGCGCGTCCCCGCCGACGGCACCGTGGAATCCGGCAGCGCCGAGGTCGACGAATCGATGATCACCGGCGAATCGCGCCCGGTGCGCCGGGCCGCCGGGGACCGCGTGGTCGCGGGCACGGTCAGCACGGATTCCGCGCTGCGGGTGCGGATCACCGCGGTCGGTGACGACACCGCGCTGGCCGGTATCCAGCGCCTGGTCGCCGAGGCGCAGAACTCCACCTCCCGTGCCCAGGTGCTGGCCGACCGGGCCGCCGGCTGGCTGTTCTGGTTCGCCGGCGGCGCCGCGGTGCTCACCGCGATCACCTATCTCGTTCTCGGACAGCCCGAATCGGCGGTCACCCGCACCATCACCGTGCTGGTGATCGCGTGCCCGCACGCGCTCGGTCTGGCGATCCCGCTGGTGGTCTCCATCGCGACCGAGCGGGCGGCCGCCGCCGGTGTGCTGATCACCGATCGGCGCGCCCTCGAGACGATGCGCACCGTCGACGCCATCCTGTTCGACAAGACCGGCACGCTCACCCGCGGCGAGCCCGCCGTCGTCGCCACCGCCGCCGTCGCGCCCGGGACGAGCGAGGACGAGGTCCTCGCCCTGGCCGCCGCCGCGGAAGCCGACAGCGAGCACCCGCTCGGCCGGGCCATCGTCGGCACCGCCACCGAGCGTGGCCTGCGCATCCCGGCCGCCACCGATTTCGCCGCGCACAACGGCGTCGGGGTCACCGCCACCGTCGAGGACGCCACCGTGGCGGTCGGCGGGCCCGCGCTGCTCGCTCAGCACGGTCTCGATCCGGCCCCGGCGGCGGCGCGATGGTCGGCTCAGGGTTCGACGGTGCTACACGTGCTGCGCGGTGGCGAACTGGTCGGCGCGCTCGCCCTGGCCGACGAGATCCGCCCCGAATCGGCGCAAGCCATCGCCGCCCTGCACGAGCGCGGCGTGCACGTCGCCATGATCACCGGAGACGCCGAACCCGTGGCTCGGGCGGTGGCCGGCGAGCTCGGCATCGACGAGGTCTTCGCCGGAGTCCTGCCGCCGGACAAGGGCGCGAAAGTCCAAGCCCTACAGGATGATCGGCACACGGTGGCGATGGTCGGCGACGGCGTCAACGACGCGCCCGCCCTGGCCCGCGCCGACGTCGGCATCGCGATCGGCGCGGGCACCGACGTCGCCATCGCCTCCGCCGGAGTCGTCCTCGCCGGCGACGACCCCCGCGCCGTCCTGTCCGTCATCGAACTCTCCCGCGCCACCTACCGCAAAATGATCCAGAACCTGATCTGGGCCGCCGGCTACAACATCGTCGCCGTCCCCCTCGCCGCCGGCGTCCTCTCCCCCTGGGGCATCACCCTCCCCATGGAAGTCGGCGCCCTGCTGATGTCCGCCTCCACCGTCGTCGTCGCCGTCAACGCCCAACTCCTTCGCCGCCTCGACCTCGACCCGGCCCGCATGGTCCGAAGCTGAGTTACTTCACCTGGTAGGTGAGCATGACGAACTGGCCGAATCGGCTGACGTCGTGGAGGTGCAGGCGGGCGGCGGGAATGCGGCGTGGGAGCAGGGGGGAGCCGCTGCCCAGGGTCACCGGGGCGACGGTGGCGGTGATCTCGTCGAGCAGGCCCGCGTCGTAGAACTGGCCGACCAGTTCGCCGCCGCCGAGGATCCAGATGTTCTGCGTCCCAGCGGCTTCGGACATTTCCCGGTGGACCGGTGCGACGTCGCCGGAGACGAAGCGCAGGTTCGCGCCGGGGATGCGCGGGAGGTCGCGGTGGGTGAAGACCCAGCACGGGGTGTCGCCGTACCACTTGGCCCAGGATCCGGGTTCGTCGTTGGCCAGCACCCATTCGTAGGTCGTCGCGCCCATGCACATCGCGCCGACTTGCGCGCCGAACGCCTCGGTGACGCTTTCGGTCTGCCCGTCGTCGTCGACCTCGAACAGCCAGCTCAGCGAGTTGTCCGAGTCGGCGAGGAAGCCATCCAGGCTGGTCGCGGTGTAGTACTGCGTTGTCATGATCTCGATCCTGCCGCAGTATCTTGACACCCCTTGTCAGGTTTTCACGGCGTTTTTCACAGCGGATTCCCAGCGCCGCACGAGGCCACGTCAAGGTTCGCCCGCGAGAGTTCAGGTGTGCGAACTCCCGCGTCGACGAACGACAGCGCCGGCGCGGGTCAGCGATCACGCCAGGTGTGAACCCCTCATCCGCACCCCGGCGAATCGCGGCTACCGGGCGGCCGGACGAGACCTTCTCGTCCGGCGGCTTCGCCGCTTCCGGGGCCTTGGGAGGCCAGTATTTTAATACCGACCGATGCGGTAGCCTGGCCGCATGGTCCGACTCCCGCTCACCCCTGCCCAGATCGAGGCCGGCCGCCGCCTCGGCGGTCTGCTGCGCACGGCCCGCGGCGAGCGCGATCTCACCGAAGTCGCCCGGACCGCAGGCATTTCGCCGGAAACTCTGCGCAAGATCGAAACCGGCCGCCTGCCCTCCCCCGCGTTCGGCACCGTGGTCGCCCTGAGCCTGGCGCTGGAACTGCCGCTCCAGGACCTCGCGGACACCTGGCGCTCAACCGGACTCGCCGAATCCGCCTAGCCCGGCCGGATCGCGGTCGAAGCGGTGCCGCGCCCGGACGCGCCGGGCGTCTTCCGCTGGCGGGCGTCGTTCCAGCGGAACTGAAACCTCAGCTCGCCGTACCGCCGCCGATCGCGAGATAGACGGTCATCAGCACGAACAGGAACCAGCCCGCGCCCTGCCACAGCACCCAGGGTCGGCCGCGCCGCCAGGCGAGGTAGGTGAGGATGAAGGCGCCGAGGCCGCCCAGTAGCAGGATCGCGCCGGGCCCGAAGACGACCGCGACCTTCGCGGGAGTGTCGCAGAGCACGACCTCGGCGTCCGCGCAGCGGTCTCGGGCGGCCGCCCACCAGTAGGTCAGGGCCGCGACCAAAGCGGCCAGGCCGATCACCGCCAGCGCGTAGGTGGCGGCTCGGCGGTAGGCGCCGTCGCCGGACCGGCGCTTGTCGATGTCGTCGACCATGTTCGATCCTCCTCACCGAAGATCGGAGACTGTGCACCTCCATCATGCTCCCGGCCGGCATGCACCCCGCTCGGAGCGGCCGAAAGAACTGCGCGAGGCACCGTCGAACAAAGCAGGGAATTAGATCGACAGCAGCGATCCCCGGTCGGGCAGCCATTCTTTTCGGGAAACAGGGGTGCGGGCCGCCGCGCCGGGGATAACCATTATGGATTTGTCACTGCCGGGCCGGCGTCATTGATTGGCGCCGGCGATACCACCGATGATGCCGCCGATGATGCAACCCGGAATCGCCCCCGCGACGAAGAACAGGAAGCCGATCAGGAAGCCGATGGCGCAACCGATCAGGACACCCGCGACCGTGGTGCCCGCGTCACCGATGTTCTGCAATTGCGGCTGCGCCGGCGCGCCGACCGGGGTCAGCGTCAGCGTGCTCGCGGCGGCATCGACTTCCGGAACCACCTGAACCCGCTGGCCAGCGGCGGTGTGTAGCGTCGTCGGAACCGAGGCCAGCACCGCGCCGTCCGGCGCGATCACACTGAAGCCGTCGGGCCTGAGCTCGAACTTGCCCGAGGCCAGCGTGAGCGTGGCCGCCGAATTATCCGGTGCGACCGCCGCCACGTAGGCGACCCCGCGATCGAAACCGTCGAAGCTCTGTGCCGTGGGCGCGCCGTTGGCCGTGGCCGCGGTGATGCCGGTGGCGGCAGCGGTCAGCGCTGCGGCCGCCACGAATTTTCTGATCTTCATGAGATATCCAATCATCCAGCCGAATCGATTGCTGTTCCCCGAGATACGGACATGGGACTCAATAATCATGCGCCTGTTCGGCATTGGCTGTATGCGGAATGAAGCATCGAAATGCGAATTCAAGATCGAACAATGACCCCAGAATTGGGGTATTGATTTCGCACCGAATGCATTTCAGAAGTTCGCCGGGGCGACGGCGAATGCTTACAGATTACTCGAGTTCCCCTTCGGTCTCCAGGTAAACCTGACGCAAACGATCCAGGGTCTCCTGCTCCGGCGCCGACCACATGCCGCGCTCGGCGGCCTCCAGCAGCCGCTCGGTGATCCCGTGCAGCGCCCACGGGTTCGACTGCTCCATGAACTTGCGGTTGACGTCGTCGAAAACGTAGCTCTCGGTGAGCTTCTCGTACATCCAGTCGGCGACCACGTCGGTGGTCGCGTCGTAGCCGAACAGGTAGTCCACGGTCGCGGCCATCTCGAAGGCGCCCTTGTAGCCGTGCCGGCGCATGGCCTCCAGCCAGCGCGGGTTGACCACCCGCGCCCGGAACACCCGCGAGGTCTCCTCCGAGAGCGTGCGGGTACGCACGGCGTCGGGCCGGGTGCTGTCGCCGATGTAGGCCTCGGGGTTCTTGCCCGTCAGCGCGCGCACGGTCGCGACCATGCCGCCGTGGTACTGGAAGTAGTCGTCGGAGTCGGCGATGTCGTGCTCGCGGGTGTCGGTGTTCTTGGCCGCCACCGCGATCCGCTTGTAGGCGGTGCGCATGTCCTCGGCGGCCGGGGCGCCGTCGAGGTCGCGGCCGTAGGCGAAACCGCCCCACGCCGTGTACACCTGCGCCAGATCGTCGTCGGTGCGCCAGCTCTTGGAGTCGATGAGCTGCAGCAAGCCCGCGCCGTAGGTGCCGGGCTTGGACCCGAAGATCCGGGTGGTGGCGCGGCGCGGATCACCGTGCTCGGCCAGATCCGACTGCGCGTGCGCGCGCACGTAATTCGACTCGGCGGGCTCGTCCAGCTCGGCCACCAGGCGCACGGCGTCGTCCAGCAGGGCCAGCACGTGCGGGAACGCGTCGCGGAAGAATCCGCTGATGCGCACCGTCACGTCCACGCGCGGACGGTCCAGCTCCGCGAGCGGGATCACCTCCAGGGTGGTGACGCGGCGGCTCGCCTCGTCCCACACCGGCCGCACGCCCAGCAGCGCCAGTACCTCGGCGATATCGTCGCCGGAGGTGCGCATCGCGGAGGTGCCCCACACCGAGAGTCCCACCGAGCGCGGGTATTCGCCGTGATCGGCCAGGTAGCGCGCGAGCAGCGAGTCGGCCATCGCCTGGCCGGTCTCCCAGGCCAGCCGCGAGGGCACCGCCTTGGGATCCACCGAGTAGAAGTTGCGACCCGTCGGCAGGACGTTGATCAGGCCGCGCAGCGGCGAACCGCTCGGGCCCGCCGGCACGAAGCCGCCGTCGAGCGCGTGCAGCACGCGCTCGATCTCCACCCCGGTCTCGCGCAGCCGCGGCACCACCTCGGTGGCGGCGAACCGCAGCACCGCGGCCACGGCCGCCAACCGCGCCGAATCCGCTTCGGCCGCAGGCTGCTCGGCGCGGCGGCCGTCCAGGATCGCGGTCTCGAAATCGGCGATCAGCTCATCCACCGCGTCCGCCGACCAGTTCCGCGCCTGCAGCGCGCCCAGCAGTTCGCGGGCCCGCTCCTCGACCACGTCCACCCGGCCGCGCGCCTCGTCACCGGCCTCGCTGAGCCCCAGCGCCTCGCGCAGGCCGGGCACGTTCTGCTCACCGCCCCAGAGCTGGCGCGCGCGCAGCATGGCCAGCACCAGATCCAGTTCGGTCTCCCCCAGTGGCGCCTGGCCGAGGACGTGCAGGCCGTCGCGGATCTGCACGTCCTTGATCTCGCACAGCCAGCCGTCGACGTGCAGCAGCATGTCGTCGAAGACGTCCTCGTCGGGGCGGTCGGTGAGGCCCAGATCGTGGTCCATCTTGGCCGCGCGCATGAGCGTCCAGATCTGCTGGCGGATGGCAGGCAGCTTGGCCGGATCCAGGGTGGAGATGTTGGAGTGCTCGTCGAGCAACTGTTCCAGCCGCGAGATGTCGCCGTAGCTCTCGGCCCGCGCCATCGGCGGGATCAGGTGATCGACCAGGGTGGCGTGCGCGCGGCGCTTGGCCTGGGTGCCCTCGCCGGGATCGTTGACCAGGAACGGATAGATCAGCGGCAGGTCGCCGAGCGCGGCGTCGGTGCCGCAGGAGGCGGACATGCCGAGCGTCTTGCCGGGCAGCCACTCCAGATTGCCGTGCTTGCCCAGGTGCACCATGGCGTCCGCGCCGAAGCCCTCGGGAGCCGAGAGCCAGCGGTAGGCGGCCAGGTAGTGGTGGCTGGGCGGCAGATCGGGGTCGTGGTAGATGGCGACCGGGTTCTCACCGAAGCCGCGGGGCGGCTGCACCATGAGCACCACATTGCCGAAACGCAGTGCGGCGATGACGATCTCGCCCTTCGGATCCCGCGACCGGTCGACATACAGCTCGCCCGGCGGCGGCCCCCACGCCTCGACCACGCCGTCGCGCAGGTCGGCCGGCAGGGTTTCGAACCAGCGCGCGTAGACCTCGGCGCCGATGCGGATCGGGTTGCCCTCCAGCTGTTCCGCGGTCAGCCAATCCGGGTCCTGGCCGCCCGCCGCGATGAGCGCGTGGATCAGCGCGTCGCCGTCCTGCTCCTCGAGCCCGGGGATCTCGCCGGGCGCGCCGAGATCGTAACCGGCCGAACGCATGTCGGTGAGCATCCGGATGGCGCTGGCCGGGGTGTCCAGACCGACGGCGTTGCCGATGCGGGCGTGCTTGGTCGGGTAGGCCGACAGCATCAGCACGACGCGCTTGTCCGCGTTCGGGATGTGCCGCAGCCGGGCGTGGCGGACCGCGATGCCCGCCACCCGCGCGGCGCGCTCGGGATCGGGCATATAGGTGGACAGGCCGTCGGCGTCGAACTCCTTGAAGGAGAACGGGACCGTGATGATGCGGCCGTCGAATTCCGGGACCGCCACCTGGGTGGCGACATCCAGCGGCGAGAGGCCGTCGTCGTTGGCCTCCCACTGGGCGCGGCCGCTGGTCAGGCACAGGCCCTGCAGGATCGGCACGTCCAGTTCGGCGAGCGCGGCCACATCCCATGCCTCGTCGTCACCGCCAGCGGACGCGGTGGCCGGCTTGGTGCCACCCGCGGCGAGCACGGTGACGATCAGGGCGTCGGCGGTGCGGAGGGTGTCCAGGAGTTCGGGTTCGGCGGTGCGCAGCGAGGCGCAGTAGAGCGGAAGCGGTGTCGCGCCGGCGTTCTCGATCGCGCCGCACAGGGCATCGATGTAGCCGGTGTTGCCCGCCAGATGCTGGGCGCGGTAGTACACCACCGCGACCGTCGGGCCCTGGGCCGGCGCGGCCGCGCGTTCCAGCACGCCCCAGCTGGGCAGCTGCACCGGCGGCGCGAAACCGTGCCCGGTGAGCAGCACCGTGTCGGAGAGGAAGTTGTGCAGCTGGCGCAGGTTCTCCGCGCCGCCGGCCGCCAGATAGTTGTGCGCGTCCGCCGCGACGCCGCCGGGCACCGTCGAGCACTCCATCAGTTCCGCGTCGGGCGCGATCTCGCCGCCCAGCGCCACCAGCGGAACCCCGCTGGCGCGTACCGCTTCCAGGCCCTCCTCCCAGGCGCGCTTGCCGCCGAGAATGCGCACGATCACCAGATCGGCGTCGGCGAGCAGCGCGGGCAGGTCGTCGACGAGCAACCGGGCCGGGTTGCCCCACCGGTAGTCGGCGCCGCAGGCGCGGGCACTGAGCAGGTCGGTGTCGGACGTGGACAGCAGCAGAATCACAGGAGACGGCCTTCCTCGGGTTACGCGCCCATCGGTGGGTGGTGCTCGCCGGAGAGGGTCTGGCTGTTTCAGTGGCGCGACCGCACCGGGATTACACCGGTTTCCTCGTCGCCCGCCGAGCACCCAGATGCTACCCAGCGCCCGGCGACCCGCTGCTGCCGGTGCGCCCGCTCAGCGTTCGCCGTCGCGGTGATAAGGCGAGACCATCGCCTCGGCGAACAGGCCGTGCGCACCGGCGACCTGCTCGATCGGGGTCGCGCTGCCGAGATAGAGGTAGTAGTCCCAGCCGAAGTGGGCGAAGAATCGGTCCTCGTCCTCGAGCCGGCACCACAGTTGTTCGCGCAGGACGCCTCTGGCGACCTCCAGCACCGCGGGCATCGGCAGGCGGGCGCCCTCCACGCCCGCTCGCAGGACCGGGTCACGCAGGTCACGGGCTTCGCGATCGGTCACCGTGAGTGCCGCACACCCCGCGGCGGCGGCACAGGCCGCGAGTGTGCTCAGATAGTCGCGCTCCACCCGCAGGTACTCCTCGATGGTGAGCACCCCGGATTCGAAGCGGCGGCCGATATCGGAGGCCGACGTCCACTCGTCGCGGCGGTAGTGCCCGTGGTCGTCGCGGTGGCGCGGATCGTATTTGGTGACCCGGTATTCGAACGGCAGGATCCGCATCCGGCCATCATGCCGGGCGGGCGCCGGTGCGGGCGAACAGGAAATCGTCGACGATGCGGGTGGTGTCGGCGAGGGTGACCCGGCCGATGCCGATCAGTTCGGTGAACACCAGCGGGCCCAGCAACTGCGACATCGCGGCGATCACGTCGAGATCGCCGAGCACCGCGCGGGCCTCGGGCGTCTCGATGACCTGATCGAACGGCGTGCGGTAGCGGTCGATCAGGCGCAGGCGCAGCGCGGTGAGCGCGGGCGCGTCGGCGGGGTCGGTGCGTTCGGCCCCGGTCGCGAGCCAGGCCAGCACGGCGACCTGCAGCGAGGCCTCACGAATGGCGGCGGCCTGCCGTTCCAGCAGTTCGATCAGGCGGTCCCGCAGCGGGCCCGGGGCCGGGGCCTCGATGAGCGGCGGCAGCAGGCGCTCCACGGTCGCCGCGCGCAGTTGCACGATGTTGTCGAAGTGACGGTACAGCGTGGTCTTGGCGACCTTGGACTGCTTGGTCACGGCTTCGACGGTGATCGCTTCCAGCCCACCGGATTTCAGCAGCGCGGTGGCGGCATCGAGCAGCCGGGCACGGGAGCGCAGCCGCCGCGGATCGACATCGCTGTCCTCTGGCCTCATATCCGGAAAGCATTCCTCTCGTCGAGGGCTACCGCCACTCACGACACTTGTGCTACCAATAGTAGCGTAACGATACGGATAGTAGCGGAGTTCTGATGAAAACCACCCGAACCGGGTTGTCGGCCGGGCAGCGCTGGCTGCTCGCTCTGTCGTGCCTGGCGGTCACCCTGGTCATCGCCTCGATGGCGGCTCTGTACACCGCGCTGCCCGGGATCGCGGCCGCCACGGGCGCCAGCCAGCGCCAGCTGACCTGGATCGTCGACGGCTACACCCTCACCCTGGCCTGCCTGGTGCTCCCGGCCGGGGCGCTCGGTGACCGCTTCGGCCGGCGAAAGATGCTGATCGCCGGGCTGATCGTGTTCTCGGTGGCCTCGGCGGTGCCGCTGCTCGTCGACGCGCCGGTCTGGCTGATCGCCGCGCGGGCGGCGGCCGGTGTGGGCGCGGCGCTGGTGATGCCCTCGACGCTGTCGCTGCTCACCGCCGGGTTCCCGGCCGAGCGGCGCGGCGCGGCGGTCGGACTGTGGGCCGGAATCGCCGGTGCGGGAGCGGTTCTCGGCATCATCGGCTCCGGATTGCTGCTCTCCCAATGGTCCTGGGTCTCGATCTTCGTGGCGATGACCGTGTCCGGGCTCGTGCTCAGCGTCGCGGCGTTCACGGTGCCGGAATCGGTGGATCAGGCGCGGCCCGCGCTGGATCCGCTCGGCGCGCTGACCGCCGCGTTCGCGGTGGGCGCGGTGGTGATCGCGACGATCGAAGCGCCCGAACGCGGCTGGCTCGACCCGCTGGTGCTCGGCCTGTTCGCGGCCGGCGCGGTCGCGGCCGTGGCTTTCACGCTGATCGAACTGCGGCTCCCGCAGCCGATGCTGGACGTGCGGCTGTTCGCCGATCGCGGATTCGGCAGCGGCACTGCCTCGATCACCATCCAGTTCCTGATCTCCTTCGGCACCTTTATGGTGCTGGTGCAGTTCCTGCAGTTGATTCTGGGCTACCAGCCGCTGATCTCGGCGCTGGCGATCGCGCCCATGGTGGTGCCGATGGTCGCGCTGTCGATGGTGGCGCCCTGGCTGGCCGACCGGATCGGTTTGCGCTGGACCACTTTGGCCGGGTTGGTCATCCTGGGCGCGGCCATGCTGGTGATGTCGCGGCTCGGCGTCGACGCGAGCTATCTCGACGCGCTGGGCCCGCTGCTGATCATGAGCGCCGGGCTCGGGCTGTGCACCGCGCCCGCGACCACCGCCATCCTTGCGGGCACACCGCCGGAGAAGCACGGCGTCGCCGCCGCGGTCAACGACGCGGCCCGGGAGATCGGCGCGGCCGTCGGCATCGCGATCATGGGCAGCCTGCTCGCGGCCGGCTACAGCGACCGCATCGCCCCCGCCCTGCCCCGCCTCCCCGAGGCCGCCCGTGAGCCCGTCGGCGATTCGCTCGCCGCCGCGCTCCAGGTCGCCGAACGCGCCGGGCCCCAGGCCCAGCCCCTCGCGGATTTCGCCAAGGACGCGTTCATGCACGGCGTCCAGCAGGCCGCGCTGGTCGTCGGCTGCCTGACCCTCGCCGCCGCCGTCCTGGTCGCCGTCTGGGCTCCCGGCCGCCGCAAAACCCAGCTGTCCGCGCCCGCCACGGTCGAGCCGGAACCGGTCGCCGAAACCAGCACGCGCTGACCCGACCCGGAATCCGCCTCGCACTCGGCCTGGCGGGTCGTGACGCTCGAACCGGTCCCGATACCGCGACGATCGAATCGGTTCCGACATCGCCACGCTCACGCCAGCGGTCCCGGGCCATGCTCGCGCCGGCGGGTCCCGGCACCACGATGCGCGGGCCCGGTGACCACGGCACGCGGGCGTGGATCGCGGGCGGTCCGCCTCGGCATGCTCAGGTTGCATGTCACGGCCCTGCGCCGGGCTCGTAGGCTCGTGGGGTGACGCGCGAGGTTCCGGATTCCTGCCCCGGTGTGCTGCGGCTGCATCAGGCGGCCGACGGGCCGCTGGCGCGGATACGGGTGCCCGGCGGGCGGGTGGAGCCCGTGCAGTGGCAGGCGCTCGCCGAAGCCGCTACGGAACTCGGTGACGGCAATATCGAGCTGACCTCGCGCGGGAATCTGCAACTGCGGCAGGTGCGGGACGCCGGGGAACTGACCCGGCGGCTGGAGGCGGCGGGTCTGCTGCCGAGCCACTCGCACGAGCGGGTCCGCAATATCGTGGCCTCGCCGCTGGCCGGCCGGGTCGGCGGCCTACTCGACGTCCATCCACTGGTTCCCTTGCTGGACAACGGATTACAGGGCGTCGCACGGCTGGCCGAGTTGCCCGGGCGGGTGCTGTTCACCCTCGACGACGGGCGTGGCGACATCAGCGGCCTCGGCGGGGACATCGGCGTGCACGCCGTCGGCGCGGACGAGTTCGCGCTGGTCCTGGCCGGCGGCGACAGCGGCATCCGGATCTCGGCCGCCGACGCCGTCGACATCATGCTGGCCGCCGCCCACGGCTTCCTCGACCTGAGCGCGGGTGCGTGGCGGTTGCGCGAGGTGGCGAACGGCGTCGCGGGCGTCATCGATCATCTCGGCCTGTCCCCCAGCGCCGAACCACTGGCATTCGCCGCCGCCCAGGCGCCTCCGATCGGCTGGCTGGCTCAGGACGACGGCCTGGTCAGCCTGGGCGCCGGCGTCCGGCTCGGCTCGCTGCCCGCCCGGCTCGCGGAATTTCTCGCCGCCATCGAGCGTTCCTTGTTCGTGACGCCCTGGCGCAGCCTGGTCATTCCCGATCTGGCCGAGGGCGTCGCCGAACAGGTGGTCCGGGTACTGGCCCCGATGGGCCTGATCTTCGACGCGAATTCCCCGTGGTTGCTGGTCAGCGCATGCGCCGGGCAGCCGGGTTGCGCGAAATCGCTGACCGACGTGCGCGCCGACGTGGCGGCCGCCGTCGAATCCGGCCGCGTCACCGAGCGCGAGCACTGGTCGGGCTGCGCACGGCACTGCGGCCGCCCCCGCGGCCAGGTCACCGACGTCACCGCCACCACGGACGGGTACCGCGTCGACCGGCTCTGACCGGCGCGCTTGCGCGCCACGCCCGCTGCCGCTACCGTAGGGGCAGCTTCATTTGTGGATGCAGGTGTCGAATCCCTCCCACAAGAATCCCTTATCGCCACGGCGATCTCGCGTATCCACCTCGACTAGACGCGGACAGCGAGCGCCATTCCCCAGGCGGAAATTTTTGGCGAGCCGCCGCCCTCAGAAACTCACCCCCGAAGGGGAAACATCATGCAGGACAACACTATCCGGAATATCTCCGGCATCTTCGAAAGCAGAGACAACCACGCGACGGTGCGCGTCGAGGGCTACCTGCCCGGCCCGCACGACGTCCACGTCCCGCCCCGCCTGGTCCGCGAATACGGACTGCGCCGCGGCGACACACTCACCGGCACCGCCGGAAACCCAAGGGAGAGTGCGAAACTCGCGCCCCTGCTCACCGTGGACAGCATCAACGGACTACCGCCCGGCAACGCGAGATCCCGACCGCATTTCGCCGACCAGGTACCCATCTATCCACAGGACCGGCTCCGCCTGGAGACCGAGCCACACGAATTGACCACCCGCGCAACCGATCTGGTGATGCCGATCGGCAAGGGGCAGCGCGCCCTGATCGTCGCGCCGCCCAAGGCTGGCAAAACCTCGGTGCTGCAATCGATCGCGCACGGCATCGCCAAGAACCACCCCGAGTGCGAGCTCATGCTCGTCCTGGTCGGCGAACGCCCCGAGGAGGTGACCGACCTGTCGCGGGCCGTGCCCGCCGAGATCGCCGCCGCGACCTTCGATCAACCCGCCCACGAGCACATCGCGATCGCCGAACTGGCCATCGAACACGCCAAACGGCGCGTGGAGATGGGCCGCGACGTGGTCGTGCTGCTCGACTCGCTGACCCGCCTGGCCCGGGCCTACAACTTGGCCGCCTCCGGCTCCGGCCGCATTCTCTCCGGCGGGGTCGACGCGGCCGCCCTGGCGCCGCCGAAGAAATTCCTCGGCGCCGCACGCAATCTGGAGAACGGCGGCTCGCTCACCATCATCGCCACCACCCTGGTCGAAACCGGTTCGCTCGCCGACACCGTGATCTTCGAGGAGTACAAGGGTACCGGCAACGCCGAGCTGAAACTCGACCGGCAGAGCGCGGCCCGCCGCCTGTTCCCCGCGATCGACATCGACCGGTCCAGCACCCGCAACGAAGAGTTGCTGCTCACCGCCGACGAGCTCACCGCCACCCATTCGCTGCGCAAGACCCTGGCCGGCCGCGAGCCGCAGCAGGCACTCGAACTGCTGCTGACCGGCCTGCGGCAGACCGACACCAATTCCGAATTCCTGGCCGGCATCCGCCGTGCGGGCTAGTCGTGCAACTCCAGCGTGCAGCACTTGACCCCGCCGCCGGCCCGCAGCAGCTCGGACAGATCCAGGCCCACCGGGTTGTATCCGCCGGCGCGCAACATGTTCTGCAGATCGAGCGCGCGATCGCTGACGAAGACGTTGTAGCCGTCGGATACCCCGTTCAGTCCCAGGACGACCGCGTCCGCGTCGGTGGCGACGATCGCCTCGGGGTACAGCGCGCTCAGGATGGCGCGGCTGTCGGCGCTGAAGGCGGCCGGGAAGTAGGCGATATTGTCCTCGTCCAGCGCCATCAGCGCGGTGTCCAGGTGGTAGAAGCGCGGATCCACCAGTTCCAGGGAGACCACCGGCCGCCCGAAGTAGTGCTCGACCTCGCGGTGCGCGGCGACCGAACTGCGGAAGCCGGTGGCGGCCAGGATCC
The DNA here is from genome assembly GCF_040655395.1 of Nocardia sp. NPDC050435. NCBI lineage: Bacteria > Bacillati > Actinomycetota > Actinomycetes > Mycobacteriales > Nocardiaceae > Nocardia > Nocardia sp. NPDC050435. Next base: position 161,021 of record NZ_JBFAJW010000008.1, on the reverse strand, counting down.
GCCCGCCGACCCGGATGAAATCGCCCTCGCCCTCATTGGTTTCCGCGGCCGCGGCCACTTCGGCGAAACCCCGCTGGGCGAACCACTGATGGAAGGCCGGCCCCTCGGCCGCGCGCTCGGGATGGGTGAACCGCGCCGAGAGCACCCGCCCGCCGTAGGCCAGCCCGCTGTTGGCGGCGAAGACCATGTCCGGCAGGCCCGGTTCGCCGGGCACCAGATCGACCTGGTGCCCGTACTGCTCGTACACCGCGCGCAAGGTCTCCCACTGGGCGATCGCCAGCGCCCGATCGACGGGTTCGGCCGGGTTCATCCACGGATTGATGGCGTAGAAGACGGCGAAATGGTCCGGGCGGCACATGACGAAACGGCGGGTGGTCGGCCGCCGCGCCGGGGTCGAATCGGAGGTGGGCAGGATCGCTACAGAAGTCATCGTGGCTCCCGGAGTCGCGCGGAGTATTCAGGTTGTCACGAAGGTAAATGACCTACCATTGCGCCAGGAACATCAATCCATTGCGCAGATGATCGTGAAAACAGCGATTCGTTGCGCCTGAAGCGCAAGGGTGTGACGTGGACGACCTCGACCGCCGGATCCTCGGGCATCTGCTGAAATCCGCGCGCGCCTCGTTCCAGGAGATCGGCTCCGTGATCGGCCTGTCCGCCCCCGCGGTCAAACGCCGCGTGGACCGGATGGTCGCCAGCGGCCAGATCACCGGATTCACCGCCCTGGTCAACCCGGCCGCCCTGGGCTGGACCACCGAGGCCTACGTCGAGGTCTACTACCGCGACAACATCTCCCCCGCCGAGCTGCGCCGCAGCCTGGAACCGATCCCCCAGGTGGTCGGCGTGTGGACGATCGCGGGCGAGGCCGACGCGCTGGTGCACGTGATGGCCAGGGACATGGCCGAGATCGAATCCACCGTGGAGCACATCCGGGAGAACACCCGGGTCGGGCGCACCCGCAGCGCCATCGTCATGTCGCGCATCCTGGAACGCCCCCGCACCTGACCCGCGCGCGGGCTCCTCATAGGGTGTTCGCATGTCCGACGTGCGTGCCAGCTATCTCACCGACGGGGCCGAGATCTATCGGCGCTCGTTCGCGACGATCCGCGCGGAGGCGCAGCTGAGCCGGTTCCCCGCCGACGTGTCGCAGGTGGTGGTGCGCATGATCCACGGCTGCGGGCAGGTCGATCTCGCCGAGGACATCGCGTTCTCCCCCGGCGTCGTGACCGCCGCGCGGACCGCGCTGCGCGCCGGCGCGCCCATCCTGTGCGACGCGCACATGGTCGCCTCCGGCGTCACCCGCAAGCGGCTACCCGCCGACAACCCGGTGCTGTGCACCCTGACCGACCCGCGGGTGCCGGAACTCGCCGCCGCGCTGGGCAATACCCGCTCGGCGGCCGCGCTGGAACTGTGGCGCGAGCACCTCGACGGCGCGGTCGTGGCGATCGGCAACGCACCGACCGCGCTGTTCCATCTGCTCGATCTGCTGGACGCGGGCGCGCCCCGCCCCGCCGCCATCCTCGGCATCCCGGTGGGTTTCATCGGCGCGGCCGAGTCCAAGGACGCGCTGATCGAGTACGGCGGAGTCGAGTTCCTGACCGTGCGCGGCCGGCGCGGCGGCAGCGCGATCACCGCGTCCGCCCTGAATGCGATTGCGAGCGAACAGGAATGAGCCAGAACATGCCCGGTAAACTCTGGGGCGTCGGTCTCGGCCCCGGCGATCCGGAACTGGTCACGGTCAAGGCGGCCAAGGTGATCGCGGCGGCCGATGTCATCGCGTTCCACAGCGCCCGGCACGGCCGCAGCATCTCGCGCGCCATCGCCGCGCCCTACATGCGCGACGGTCAGCTCGAGGAGCATCTGGTCTATCCGGTGACCACCGAGACCACCGATCATCCCGGCGGCTATCAGGGCGCGATCGACGAGTTCTACGAGGCGGCGGCCGAGCGGCTCGCCGCGCATCTGCGGGCCGGGCGGACCGTGGCTCTGCTCGCGGCCGGTGATCCGCTGTTCTACAGCTCCTACATGCACATGCACCGCCGGCTCGCGGACCGCTTCGACGCCGAGATCATTCCCGGCATCACCTCGGTCAGCGCGGCCTCGGCGGCGCTGGGCACGCCGCTGGTGGAGGGCGAGCAGGTGCTCACCGTGCTGCCCGGCACCATGCCCACCGACGAGCTGACCCGCCGCCTGCGCGACACCGACGCGGCCGCCATCATGAAGCTCGGCCGCACCTATCCCGGTGTGCGCCAGGCGCTCTCGGATTCCGGTCGGCTGGACGACGCGTACTACGTCGAGCGCGCCAGCTCCACCCGGCAGCGCGTGCTCGCCGCGGCCGACGTGAACGACGCGGACGTGCCCTACTTCTCGATCACCCTGGTCCCCGGACCCACCCCGACCACCCCGCTGCCGCGCACCGGATCCCGTGCCGCACGCCACGATTCCACGAGCCCCGCCACTGCGACCGAAGGCGACGACGGCATCGCCTCCACTGCCCCGCAGCCCGATACGAGCGCGGCCCCCCTCGGCGCGGGCCGAGACTTCACCGCAAATTCTGGCGAAGTGACCGATTCTGCTGCCGCACAGCTGGATACGAGCGCGGCCACTCTCGGCACCGGCAGCCGGGGCTTCACCGCAGTGCCCCGCGGAGCGGCCGATCCCAGTGCCGCACAGCCCGATACGAGCGCGGCCACCCTCGGCACCGGCAGCCGAGAACTCGCCGCGACATCCGACGATTCCGCTGCCGCACGGCCCGATTCGACGGCGACAGCCCCGGGCGAGGTGGTCGTGATCGGCCTGGGCCCCGGCTCTCCCGACTGGACCACCCCCGAGGTACGCCAGGCTCTGGCCGAGGCCACCGACCTGGTCGGCTACACCACCTACATCAACCGGGTCCCGGCCCGGCCCGGCCAGCGCCGGCACGCCAGCGACAATCGCGTCGAATCCGAACGGGCCGCCATTGCCCTGGATCTGGCCAAGGGTGGGGCCCGGGTCGCGGTCGTGTCCTCCGGCGATCCGGGCGTGTTCGCCATGGCCGCCGCGGTGCTGGAGGAATCCGCCGATCCGCAGTGGCGCGACGTGCCGGTCCGGGTGCTGCCCGGAATGACCGCCGCCAACGCGGTCGCGAGCCGTATCGGCGCGCCGCTGGGGCACGACTACGCGATGATCTCGCTCTCCGACCGGCTCAAGCCCTGGGAGGTCGTGGCCCAGCGCCTGGCCGCCGTGGCGGCCGCCGACATGGCCATCGCCGTCTACAACCCCGCCTCCTCCCAGCGCACCTGGCAGGTCGCCGCGATGCGCGATCTGCTGCTCGAGCACCGCAAGCCCGACACCCCCGTGGTGCTGGGCCGCGATGTCGGCGGCCCGGCGGAATCGGTCCGGGTGATCACCCTGGCCGAACTCGACCCCGCCGACGTCGACATGCGCACCCTGCTCATCATCGGCGCCTCCACCACCGCCGTCTTCGAGACCGCCGACGGCCCAAGGGTTTACACCTCCCGCCGCTACCAGAGCTGACCGACCGGCAGCGGCACCCGACGACGCGAGCACTTGTTTGCGACGCGGTTGCTTGACCACGGGCCGCGCAGCGGCTGAGATGGCGGGATGACACAGCAGTGGTGGCGCGAGCTACCGCCGGCGGCCGGGTCGTTCGTCATGGCGACCGGGATTCTCTCGGTCGGGCTGCATCTCACCGGCTTCGCGCTCGCCTCCCGGGCCGCGCTGGTGCTCGCGGGCGTGGCCTGGATCGTGCTGGCCGCCGATTTCACCAGGCGATTGCTGTGGCAACGCGCGCGGTGGGAGACCGAGGCGGCGACCGCGCCCGCCCTGACCGGCGTGGCGGCCAGCACGGTGCTCGGCACCCGGTGTGCGCTGGCGGGCTGGCACGGGGTCGCGGTGGCGCTGCTGGTGCTCGCGGTCGCGGCCTGGCCGGTCCTGCTTGCGGACGTGCTGCGGCACTGGCACCGCCGGATGCCCGGGGTGGCGTTCCTGGTGTGCGTGTCCACCGAGGGCATCGCCGTGCTCACCGCCACGCTGGCGCAGGAGGGCGTGGGCGAGTGGCTGATCGTGGCGGCGCTCGGATTCTTCCTACTCGGCATTCCGCTCTACGTCGCGGCGTTCGCGCGTTTCGACCTGACCCAGGTGTGGCGCGGCGCGGGTGATCAGTGGGTAGCCTCGGGTGCGCTCGCGATCTCCGCGCTCGCCGCCTCGAAGCTCGCGGGCTGGCACCACTGGACCGGCGCCGGCCACGACCTCCTGCGCGTGCTGACGCTGGCCTTGCTCGGCCTCTGCCTGATCGACTACGTCATCCTGCTGGCCGCGGAGCTCGTGCGGTTCCGTCCCGGATACGACATCCGGCGCTGGGCCACGGTGTTCCCGCTCGGCATGTCCGCGGTCGCGACGCTGTCGACCGCCGCCGCGCTCTCGATCCGCCCGCTGCACGCCCTCGGTGTGGTGCTGCTCACCGTGGCGGCGGCCATCTGGTTGCTCGTGTGCGCCGAATTGCTCTATACGGGGTGGACCGGGCGCCGGGCGGGCACCGCCATCAAGTAATATTCCACTATGGAACATCCGGGTGAAGGGAGCGCATCGTTGACCGAGACCACGACTCGGCGCAAATCGCTGAATTCCACGGCGGCGTCACTGCTCGGGTTCCTGCACGAGGGCCCGATGTCCGGCTGGGATCTGACCACCCTGGCCCAGGACCGGATCGGTGATTTCTGGACGATAACCCAGAGCCAGGTCTATCGCGAACTCGCCGCCATGGACACCGCCGGGCTGGTCGAGAAGGGCACGGTCGGCGCCCGGGACCGCACGCCCTATCGGATCACCGACGCCGGACGAGAAGTGTTCCAGGAGTGGATCTCCCGCGATCCGGGCGCGGAAACCATCCGCGTGCCCCTGCTGCTCACGCTGTCCTTCGGCGACCATCTCGACGCCGCCCACCGCGACCGGATCATCGCCGCCAACCGGGACATTCACCAGCAGCGCCTCGACGGCTACCTCGCCCAGGAGGGCGAGGAGATGCCCGCGCACCTGCGCGCCACCCTCGCCTTCGGCATCACCTACGAACGCGGCGTCCTGGACTGGTTCGACCGCCTGCCGGGCCTGCTGGATTAGCCGAGTTCGCGCAGCCAATCATGGGCCGCGCGAGCGGAATCCACGACCGGAGCGCCGGCGGGCAGGGCCGGGCGGTCGACGACCACCACCGGGAGCGCGGCGCGGCGCGCGGCCTCCAGTTTGGCTTCGGTGAGCGTGCCGCCGCTGTCCTTGGTGACCAGGACCTCGATCCGCCGCTCGGCGAGCAGCGCGACTTCCTGTTCCAACGCGAAAGGCCCACGGGCCAGCAGCAATTCGTGCCGGGCCGGGACGGCGTCGACGGGCGGGTCGATCGCCCGGATCAGGAACCAGTGGGCGTCCAGGCCGGCGAAGGCGGACACGCCCTGGCGGCCGATGGTCAGGAAGACGCGCTCGCCGAGCCCGGTGAGCGCCGCCGCGGCGGCGGGCAGGTCCGGAACCCGGATCCAGCGGTCGCCGGGCACTTCGGTCCAGCCGGGACGCCGCACGTGCAGCAGCGGCAGGCCGCGCGCATCCGCGGCCAGGGCGGCGTGCTCGCTGATCCGGCCCGCGAACGGATGCGTGGCGTCGACGACGACGTCGATCGCGTTGTCCGCCAGCCAGTCCCGCAGGCCGTCGGCGCCGCCGAACCCGCCGACGCGCACCTCGCCCTCGGGCAGCCGCGGATCGCTGACGCGTCCGGCGAGCGAGGAGACGAGGTCGAATCCGCGCTCGCCGGACGCGAGCCGGGCCAGGTCCCGGGCTTCCCGGGTGCCGCCCAGAATCAGGATCTTGGTCAGGGCTGCCCGCTGAAGTAGGCGATGCCCGCGTTGATCAGGCTCGGGCCGCCGGCGATCAGCAGGCCGATGAGCGCGCCCGGGAATATGCCGATGCCGAAGAAGAGGAACCCGATGATGCCGCCGATGAGCGCGCCCAGGGAGGCCCGCTGCAATTCGGCGAAGAACCACTCCTGCGAGGAGATGGCTTCGGCCTGCAACTTCGGGGCGTCCGCGCTGAGCGCGGCGTTCTTCAGGTCCGGGGTGAGGGTCAGCTTCTGACCGGCCTCGTCGATGGTCGCGGCGATCGGGATCAGCTGCTCGCCGACCTGGGCGGCCAGCGGGATCTGGGTGACGACCGCGCCCTCGGCGTTCTTCACCGTGACGTACTTCTGGTCGGCGTCCAGGCTGAACGCGCCGCCGGTGAGGGTGGACACGATCGACTTGTCGGCGATCTGCACCGCGTAGTTCACGCCCTGGTCCTGGCCCTGCACGGCGGGCGCGCCCTGGTTCTGCACGGCGGGCGCCGGAGCGGTGGGGGCCGCGCCGGCGGTTCCGGCGGCGATGCCGGTGGCAGCGGCGGCGACGATCGCGGTGGCGGCGAATTTCTTGTATCTCATCTATCTCCCCATCAGGAATAAGGACCCGAAGATCGAACTCGGATCTCGCGGCCGACCCTACCGGGGCATTGCGGGGGAATCACCCGCAGAATGGGGATTTCACAACGAAGCAGGCTTGACAACCGACCACTGCGCCACCGGCAGCTGCGGCCGCCAGGCGGTGAATCCGCCGAGCGGCTCGGCCCGGTAAATCTGAAACTTCCGCAGTTCACCGCCGTGCTCGGTGGCCCAATTCAGCAGCAGCGCTTCCGATTCCGCCGTCACCGCATTCGCGACCAGTCGGCCGCCCTGGCGTAGATGTGACCAGCATGTCGCGAGTAAGCCATCCTGGGTCAGGCCGCCGCCGAGAAAGATCGCGTCCGGCGCCGGGGCGTCCGCCAGCTCGGCCGGGGCCTCGCCCCGCACCTGCACCTGCGGTACGCCCAGCGCCACGGCATTGCCGGTGATCTGCGCGCGCCGGGCCGCCAGCCGCTCGAAGGTGACCGCCCGGCAGTCCGGGTGCGTGCGACACCATTCGATCGCGATCGTCCCGGAACCGCCGCCGACGTCCCACAGCGTCTCGCCGGGCGCGGGCGCGAGCGCGGCCAGGGTGAGGGCGCGCACCTCGTGCTTGGTGAGCTGACCGTCGCCGGCGTAGGCACTGTCGGCCAGACCGGGCAGCCGGGTCCGGCGCGGGTGCGCGGGATCGGCGACGGCGTCGATCGCGACGACGTTCAGCGGATCGCCCGGTTCGTGCCGCCACTCCCGCGCGTTTCCGGAGTACACCCGCTCGCCGGGACCGCCGAGTTGCTCCAGCACGGTCAGGCGAGAGGGTCCGAAACCGTTGCGCCCCAGCAGCTCCGCCAACCGCGCCGGGCTGTGCTCGTCGGCGCTGAGCACCAGCAGCCGCCGGCCGTCGCCGAGCTCGGGCAGCACCGTCTCGAGCGGGCGGCCCACGACGCTGACCACCGGTACCCGCGCCAGCGGCCAACCCAGCCGCGCGCAGGCCAGCGACGCCGAGGACGGTTGCGGCAGCACCCGCAGCGCGTCCGGCCCGAACAGGCGCGCCAGCGTCACCCCGATGCCGTAGAACATCGGGTCACCGCTGGCCAGCACCGCGAGCGTGCGCCCGGCGTGCCGTTCGAACAGGTCCGGGAGCGCGGGAACCAGTGGCGACGGCCACAACACCCGCTCCCCCGCCACCTCCGCGGGCAGCAGCGCCAGCTGCCGCGCGGAACCGAAGAGCACCTCGGCGGCACCCAGCGCCGCGCGCGCGGAGGACCCGAGGCCGTCCCAGCCGTCGGCGCCGATCCCGATCACCGTGATCGGCACGGTCATCGCGGCATCCGCCGCCAGATCGACCGCGGCACGAAACGCGTCGCCAGGAACACCAGATTCAGCACGCGCGGCACCGCGACCCGGGCCGATCGCCTGCGCAGCCCGTCGACCACCGCCTCGGCGACCTGCCCCGGAGAACTGGAGAACGGCGCGGGCGTCATCCCCTCGGTCATCCGGCCGATCACGAAGCCGGGGCGCACCAGGAGCAGGTGCACGCCGCTGCCGTGCAGCGCGTCGGCGAGCCCGCTGGCGAACCCGTACAGGCCGGCCTTGGCCGAGCCGTAGACATAGTTGGCCCGCCGCACCCGCACCCCGGCGATCGAACCGAACACCACGATCTGGCCCGATCCCTGCGCCCGCAGCAGCGTCGCGAGCGTGGTCAGCACGCTGACCTGCGCGACGAAATCGGTGTGCACGACCGCCACCGCGTGCGCCGGATCCTGTTCGGCCCGGGCCTGATCGCCGAGAATTCCGAAGGCCAGCACCGCGACCCCGATCCCGCCGTGCTCGGCCGCGACCTTCTCCAGCAGGGCCGCGTGCGCGGCGGTGTCGTCCGCGTCGAACTCGACGCCGTGCACGGCGCTCGCCCCCGCCGCCCGCACGGCCGCGATCTCGTCGGTCAGCTCGGCGCTGCGCCGCGCCGCGAGAATCACCACCCGCCCGGGCGCCAGCCGGCGCGCCACCTCGAGCCCGATCTCACTTCGCCCACCGAGCACCAGCACCGGCCCGTCGGCAACCCCGCGCAATCCCATCCGCCCAGTCTGTCATCCCACCTCTCCGGCCTGAGCGGCGGGAACGCTACGGTTTCGGGATGCCGATCACCGCCGCCGAACTCTCGCCCGCCGCCCTGGAATTCCTCACCGAACGGCACCTCGCCACCCTGACCACGCTGCGCGCCAACGGCACTCCGCACGTGGTGGCCGTGGGCTTCACCTGGGATCCGGACGCCGGGATCGCCCGCGTCATCACCGACACCGCGACCATGAAGGCCCGCAACGTCCGTCGCTCCGGCTACGCGGCGGTGAGCCAGGTGGACGGCCCCCGCTACCTGACCCTGGAGGGTCCGGCCACCGTGCTCGAGGACGCGGGCAGCGTGCGCGAAGCCGAGGAGCGCTATGCCGGCCGCTACCGAATCCCGCGCGAGAACCCGACCCGGGTCGTGATCGCGATCCAGGTCGCGCGGGTGCTGTGCAGCCGCAGCCTGCGCGACACCCCGGCCTGACCCGCTAGCCGATCTCGACCACCCGGGCCCACTCCGGTGGGCCCCCGACGTACTCCGGATCGTGCTCGCGCCAACGGCGTGGCCGGCCGAACAGTCCGACCACGGTGCGGCACGGCGGCTTCCGCGCCGGCCACGGCGTCTGGCCGTCGGTGAGCACCACGAGCACATCCGGGCGCGGATGCGCGCGCACCGCCTTGGCGAAACCCGAGCGCAGGTCGGTGCCGCCGCCACCGATCAGCGGGATGCCCTCGGCCGCGCACAGCGGATGCGCGATCCGGGCGGCGGCGTCGCAGGACAGCACGGTGACCAGATCGCGCCGGCCGCCGACCGCACGGGAGATGGCGGCGACTTCGAGCAGCGCGCTGCCCAATTCGGTGTCGCTGACCGACCCGGAGGTGTCGATGACGACCGTAACGCGGGGCGGGGTGCGGCGCAGGCTGGGCAGCACGACGCCCGGCACCCCGGCCGAGCGGCGCGACGGGCGCCCGTAGGTGTAATCCTCGCCGGCGCCCGGCGCGGACGCGGCCGCGCGCAGGGCTCCGCCCAGCAGGTCGCGCCAGGGCTGCGGCGGATGGAACGCCTCCTCGGCCCAGCGCCGCCAGCCCTTCGGGGCGTTGCCCGGTGCGCCGATGATGCCCTCGGCCACCCGGAACCGGACCGCGTCGCGCTGCTGTTCGGTGAGGCCGTCGGCGCCGTCCGGTCCCAGTTCCCACTCCCGGTCCAGGCCGTCGGCGCCGCTGCCGCAGTCGAGCCAGGCCATGGCGGGAGTGTAGGCGGCGGAACGGAATTCGCGCAGATACTCCTCCATGAGCAGACCTTCGGGCAGGCCGATGTCGCCGGCCAGGATCGCGCTCTCGGGACGCGGGAGATCGTCGTCGAAGATGTCGTCGTTGATCTCGAAGTCGGCGGCGACGTTCATGCGCAGTCGCTCGCCCGGATCGGTCAGATCGTGTTCGCGGGCGAAACGTTCCCCGCGGCCGTGATGGTCGCGCAGCAGGTGCGACACCTCGTGCACCAGCACGCCCGCCAATTCCTCGACCGGCATGCCGTCCACGAACGCGGGCGAGACGTAGCAGCGCCAGTACCGGTCCACGCTCATCGTCGGAACCTGGCGCGATTCGACGAGGTGCAGGGCGAACAGCGCGGTGGCCAGATAGGGCCGGACCCGGACGGCGTACAGGCGCGCGGCATACAGCTTGTCCAGGTCGAGTGGCTGCGGCGCGGTCATCGGCCGGCCCGGACCAGGTCGGCGGCGCGGTCCGCGCGCCGGGACACCGTCACCACACCCGCCAGGCGTTCGATCGCCGCGGGGACCGGCCAGTCGTCCCGGCGCAGCGTGGCCAGCGTGGTCGCCGGGACGACCACCAGATCGGGCGCGCCGGTCTCGATCGCGCGCACCAGCACCGCCCACGCCGCGTCCCAGCGCGACCGGTCCGGGCGGGCGCGGACCGCCGCCACCACACCGTCGAGCACGGCTTGGCGCAGGTCGCCGCGCTCGGGCAGCACCGTCCCCGCCGGGTCGGCGAGCAGTGCCTCGGGGTCCGGCAGCTCCATCCGGCCCAGGCTGGTCAGCAACTCGAAGCCCGGACCGTCGCCCACGGTGCCGCGGATCAGCAGCGACAGCACATCCCGCGAGGAACCGGCGGCGGTCGCGAACGCGATCAACCGCACCGTCATATCCCAGCTGCGCGGCGAGGCCCAGGCGCCGCCGCGCCGGGCTTCGCTGGTCGGCATCTGGTGCACCAGCTTGGGCCGCGCCGCCAGCAGCACGCACACCGCGCGCCGGGCGTAATCCACGGCCGCCGTGAGCTTTCCGGGATCGAGCCGTGGCAGCGTGGCGCGCGGCCAGACCCCGCCGAGCCCGCGCACCACCACCTCGTGATCGTGCACCCAGTGCAGATGCACGAACCGGTTGGCCAGCGGCGGGCTCAACTCCCACCCGTCGGCCGCCGACGAGCGCGGGTTCGCGGCCGCCACGATCCGCACCCCCGGCGGCAGCGTCAGCGACCCGATCCGCCGCTCCAGCACCAGCCGCAGCAGCGCGGCCTGCACCGCGGGCGGCGCGGTGGACAGCTCGTCCAGGAACAGCAGCCCGCGCCCCGCCCGTACCAACCGCACCGCCCACTCCGGCGGCGCCATCGGCACCCCTTGTTCGGCGGGATCGTCGCCGACGATCGGCAGCCCCGAAAAGTCGGACGGCTCATGGACACTCGCGATCACCGTCGTCAACGGGAGATCCAGGGTCGCGGCCAGCTGGGTCAGCGCGGCGGTCTTACCGATCCCCGGCTCACCCCACAGCAGCACCGGCAGGTCCGCGGCGACGGCCAGCATCAGCGCCTCCAGCTGATCGTCGGGGCGGAGCTCGGTGGTGGTCGCGCCGAGCAGGGCCAGCAGATCGGCGGCGATGGCGAGCTGGGGCGTGGAGACAGAAGTCATGGGAATCACCTTGGGGTTCAGAGAGTCTGACGCTGGACAAGCCGCCTGGAGATGGTCTCGGCGCTGTGCCTGGCCGACGTGCAGTGCGGCGGAGGGAGATCTGGGACTACGGGTCGGGATCCGGGCGGGTAGAGCCGACGGGCCGGGGGTCGGACGCGGATCAGGAGGGACTCGCGTTGCGCCGATCCCGCCCGCGGTGCGTGCGGCGGGCGCGGGCGCGGCGGGCTTCGGCGGTGCGCGGAGGCGGGACGAGGGCGGGTTCGTGCGGGCCGGATCGGAAGCGGCCGTAGATGTTTCGCTGTTCGGCCGCGGCTTCGAGTTCGTCGCGGAGGGTGCCGTCGCGGAGGGCGGCGGCCGGGCCGAGCAGGTTGTCGATGATGGCCAGCGCGCCGGCGGTGTCACCGTGGGCGAGTCGCTCACGGACGCCGGTCAGGCAGTCCGGGTGGCGATGCGCCTGATCGATGACCTGCAGGCACGGGACGGGTGTTCCGGTCAGGGCGGCGAGGAGTTCTTCGCGGTGGATTTCGGCGGGGTCGTGGTCCAGGGCGGACAGCACGCCGTCGACGAGACCGAGGCGATGGAGTTCGCCGCGGCAGTCCACCAGCTCCGGACGGCCGACTCCGGTGTTCTTCCAGTCGGATTCGTCTCGCACCGCGTCCGGGGCCAGCGCGGCGGCGACCAGCGGATGGAGTTGCCCGGCCGACAGGACGCCGGTGCGCAGCAGCTCCAGATCGGGCAGCGTCCAGGTCGCGGCATCGGGCAGCATCGGCAGCGCCGAGAGCGCACCGACCGGGTAGCCGGTGACGAGCCGCAGCTCCGAATCGGCCAGTTCCGCGATGACCCGCTGCCGGCCACCGAGGCGCACCAGGAACGTATTATCCTGCCGCCCTTCGTATTCCAGCAGTATGCGCGCTTCGTCGGACCATCGATCGATGGCGCAGCCCGCGGCGGGAACCGCGTCGAGGAAGTCCGGCGCGAACGCGGCCGGGTCGGCCGGATCGGCTCCGGCCCGCGTCCGCAGTTCACCGGTTCTGCGCGCGTCCCAGAGATGGCGGTGCAGGTCCAGCCGGAAGCGACGGTCCGGCCGGGGATGCGGGTGCAATCCGGGGGCGGTGCGCGCCCCGCCCCACAGCGCGAGGCTGACCCGCTGTCCGGAATCCGCCCACGCGGGCGCTGTCCGCACCACCAGATCGATGGAACCGGCCGCGCCCCAGCTTCTTTCAGCCCGGTACCGGGCCAGGGCGATGGTCAGTCCCGGCCGCAACAAGCCGTCGGGGCCGACCCTGGGCAGGTGCCATCGGAGCAGATCCGGAGCCAGATGCAGCAGATCGTCCCGAACCCGGGAGGCGAGTTCCGATCCGTACGCCTGCGCCACGGATCGGAGGTTGATGTCGACGTCGAAACCCGCGGCCGCACAGGCACCTGCCCAATCCCCGGCTCTACGCCGAGTGGTAGCGGTTTCGATCATGGCTGGCGGCACGGCGAATTCGCGAACGCGCGGCCAGAAGGACTGTCGGGATTCGTTCCCCTTCGTCTGCACAGTGAGCATCAGCACTCACCTGAGACGAACGGGACCCCCAATCTACGATCAGAAGTAATCATCGATCCGATCATAGGGTCGAGCACCGGCGAACGGCAACCGCGAACCGCGCCACCTCATCCGAATCCGGGCCGGAACCGGCGCTTCAGTCGCATTCGCGGTGCTTCGGCGCGAGCCCGCGACGACATCGGGCGACATCAGGACCAAACCACGCCGGTACCCCAGCCGAAGCTTCTGAGAGCACGGTTCACAAGCGAAACGACGTCTGGAGTCACCCGCCATGACGGACTTGAAGCACCACACCGTCAGCAGCGACCGAACCACCGGTCAGAGTTCCACCCCACTCGGCGCGCAGCAGCTCGCCGAATTGCTGACCGCGATCGCGGCGGATGATCGCGACGCCTTCACCCGGTTCTATCGCGCCACGCATCCGAGGGTCTTCGGTCTGTCGTTGCGCATCGTGCGGCAGCGAGCGGCCGCGGAGGAGGTCACCCAGGAGGTCTATCTGCAGGTGTGGAAGTCGGCGGGGCAGTACGACGCGCGCCTGGCCAGTCCGCTCGGCTGGCTGCTGATGCTGACCCACCGCCGATCGGTCGATCATGTGCGCGTCGAAGCGCGCGCGAGCACGCGCGATATCGCCTACGGGGTGCGCGATCTGAGCCGCGATCACGATGTGGTCGCCGAGGCGGTCGGGCAGCGCTGCGAGGAGCAAGCGCTCGTCGAGGGCCTGCGGACGCTGACCACCCGGCAGCGGGAAACCCTCGCGCTGGCCTTCTACGGCGGACGCTCCTATGCCGAGGTGGCCGACTATCTCGGACTGCCGCTGCCCACGGTCAAGGACCGGATCCGCAAAGGATTGCAGCGACTGCGGAGTTGTCTGGTCTGAATCCGGGCCAATCCACCGACCGGTCGGCTCCGACATACCTAGTGGCCGGCCCAACGGAGGGCCGGGGGTCACCAGGTGATCCAGCTACTACGGAAGGTCTCGCATGAAGTTGCTCAATACGAGGTACGCGGTCGTCATCGCGAGCACGATCACCAGTTTCGTCGCGGCCGCGGGCCTGCTCGGCGCGGGCGTCGCCACGGCCGACGCGATGGGCGATCTCGAGCCGCTGCTCATCTCGGATTGCTCGTTCACCCAGATCGATGCCGCGCTGCACCAGGTCGCGCCCGAGACGGCGGCCCAGCTCGATTCGGCCCCGGCGCAGAAGGCCGCCCTGCAGTCGGCCTACGACCAGCCGGTCGAGCAGCGTCGGGCCGCGTTCCAGACGCTGATCGAGCAGCAGCAGAAGATGGGCGTCACCGCCACCGCGAACCCGGAGATGGCGCCCAAGATGACCCAGGTCGTCGAAACCTGCCACCAGTACTGACCTCTGGTCCCCTGCCCGCGCAGCCGGGCAGGCGTCACGAACACAGGCAGTTCCTGAACGCACGACCCGGTTCCCGGCGTCGACCGGCCCGGGTGGACCGCAGACTTCCGCGGGCCGTCTGACCCAACGGGCGTGCGCACTGCCCGAACCGCCATCAGGCGCATTCGAGAAACCCCGCCCCGTCGCGCGTAGCCGACCGGGCGGGGTTTCGACTACCGCGAGCGGGTTCGATTGCTGCTAGCTTCGTCGGCATGACCGGCAACACCCCCGTCCGCATCGGCATTCTCGGCGCGGCGAAGATCGCGCCGAACGCGCTCGTCACTCCGGCGCGCGAGAATCCGGATGTCGTCGTCGCGGCGGTGGCGGCCCGCGACAGCGCGCGGGCGCGGGCGTTCGCCGGCAAGCACGGGATCGCCACCGTGCACGAGAGTTACGCGGCATTGCTGGCCGATCCCGAGATCGACGCGGTCTACAACCCGCTGCCCAACGGCTTGCACGGGGAGTGGACCAGGGCGGCGCTCGCGGCGGGCAAGCACGTGCTGTGCGAGAAGCCGTTCACCGCGAACGCCGCCGAAGCGCGCGAAATCGAAGCGCTGGCAGCGGATTCGGATCGGGTGGTGATGGAGGCGTTCCACTACCGCTACCACCCGCTGACCCGGCGGATCGAACAGATCGTGGGCGGGGGCGAGCTGGGCCGATTGCAGCGGGTGGACGTGTCGTTCTGTTTCCCGCTGCCGAAGTTCTCCGATATCCGCTACGACTGGGCGCTGGCCGGCGGGGCCACCATGGACGCCGGCTGCTACGCGGTGCACATGGCGCGCACCTTCACCGGCGAGGAGCCGGAAGTCGTTGCCGCGCAGGCGAAATTGCGGGGCGACCGGATCGATCGCGCGATGCGCGCGCAGCTGCGGTTCCCGGGCGGCGCGACCGGCACCCTGCGATCGTCGATGTGGTCCAGCGACATCCTGCGGATCTCGGCGCACCTCGTCGGCGACCGGGGCTCGATCCGGGTGCTCAATCCGCTGATGCCGCAGTACTTTCACCGGTTCACCGTGCGCGATGCCGAAGGCAGGCACACCGAGCGTTTCCTGCGCCGTTCCACCTACGCCTTCCAGCTCGACGCCTTCGCCGCCGCGGTGCTGCACGGCGAACCGGTGGAGACCGGCCCGGCCGACTCGGTGGCGACCATGACGGTGATCGACGCGATCTACGCCGCCGCCGGTCTGCCCGCGCGCGTCCCCGCCGCCGCGGTGGCATAGCGGGCCCGGCGGCGCCACCTCCAGAATCACCGTGAGCGGAGTGGAACAGCGCCGCCCGGGCGGCTGTTCCCCAAGGGCATGACCCTCGGAGTAGCGCTCGCCCAGACGAATTCCGCCAACTACGTCGACGACTCGGTGCGCCAGGCACGCGCCGCCGCCGGATTCGGTGTGCGATCGGTGTGGTTCGGCCAGCGCATGGACTACGACTCGCCCGCACTGGCGGCCCTCGTCGGCCGGGCGGTGCCCGAACTGGCACAGGTCGGCACCTCGGCGATCCCGGTGCTGGGGCGGCATCCGCTGCTGATCTCCGCGCTCGCCCAAACCGCGCAGGCCGCCACCCACGGCCGCTACCAGCTGGGCTTGGCGCTCGGATCGACGCTGGCCGCAACCGCTTTCGGAGTTCCGTTCGACCGGCCGATCGCCCGGTTGCGCGAATTCCTCACCGCGCTGCGGGAAATCCTGGATACCGGCGGCGCCGATTTCCACGGCGAGTTCTTCACCGCGACCCCACCCCTGCCGACCGCCGTGCCCGGCGCACAGCCGCGGATCCCGCTGCTGGTGGCCGCCATGGGCCCGCAGGCGCTGCGGGTGACCGGTGAACTCGCCGACGGCACCCTGCCCTACCTGGCGGGCCCGAAAACGCTGGAAGAGCAGATCGTTCCGGCGATCACCCGCGCGGCGACCGCCGCCCCGCGGGTGGTGGCCTTCGTCCCGGGCGTGGTGACCTCGGACGTCGAGGCCGCCCGCGCCCGCGCGATCGAACAGCTGGCGTTCTACGAGCAGGTGCCCTCCTATCGCCGGGTCATCGAACTCGAGGGCGCGCGGCGGGCCGGAGAGCTCGCCGTCGTCGGCGACGAGGAGACCGTCGCCGCCGCGATCCGGCGCTACTACGACGCCGGGGCCACCGAGGTCGTGCTCACCTCGACCGACCTCACCGGTCCCGCGGATCAGCAGCGCACCTGGCAACTGCTCGGCGACCTCACCTCCGGGCGTACGCCGGTCCGCTAGCCGCCGCCTTCGGTGTGGCGAACCGGAGCTGACGAAACCGGTGGCATGCTGGGCCGATGGCGATTCTGCTGGCGGTGTTGTCCATGGGTATGACGCTGGTCGGCGGTCTGGTGGCCGTGCGGATCGGCGAACGCAAGCGCCTGGTGCTGGGGCTCGCGGCCGGGGTGATGCTCGGCGTCGTCGCCTTCGATCTGCTGCCCGAGGCGCTCGAGCAGGAACAGCACGAAGTACTCGGGGTGCCGGTGCCGCTGCTGGCCGCGGTAGTCGGCTTCCTGACGGTGCACATCATGGAGCGCGCGGTCGCCATCCACACCGGTTACGAAGACGAATTCGGTTCGCACCACCACGGATTCGAGTCGGTCGGGCTGCTGGCGGCCTCCGGCCTGGTGTTCCACAGCATGCTCGACGGCCTCAGCATCGGGTTCGGCTTCCAGGCGGGCGCGGGGGTCGGTGTGGCGGTGGCCATCGCCGTGATCGCCCACGATTTCGCCGACGGGTTCAACACCTTCACCATCGCCACGCTGTACGGCAATCAGCGTCGGCGCGGCTACCTGCTGCTCGGCCTGGACGCCGTCGCACCGGTCGTGGGCGCGATCATCGGCACGCTGATCCATGTCCCCGCCGAACTCGTGGGCCTCTACCTCGGCTACTTCGCGGGGTTCCTGCTCTATCTCGCGACCGCCGACATCCTGCCCGAGGCACACGCCGGCAAACCGTCCACGGCACCGCTGTTCTGCACGCTGGCGGGTGTCGGCTTCATGTTCGCGATCGCGGCCCTGAGCCACTGAGTTCCGGCGCCGCGCGACGGCGGCGCCGGGCGAGCACTCAGTGTCCGGCGGGAACGACCTGCATCAACGTGAAATCCATCGGCAGCGCGAAGGTTTCCCGCAGCGCGAGACCGCCGGCCGCGAACAGCTCGCCGTAGTGCGCGCGGGTGCGTTCCCGGCCGCCCACATTGCAGAGCATGTGCACGTCCCAGGCGGGAGCCAGCGACGGGGTGTTGCCGTCGGGCAGCAGGCGTTCGACCACGTAGAGCCGGGCGTGGGCGGGCATCGCCGCGGCGCAGGTGGCCAGGATCTGCCGGCAGCGGTCGTCGTCCCAGTCGTGCAGCACCCGGGACAGCAGATAGAGGTCGCCGCCGCCGGGGACCTCGCGCGTGAAGTCGCCGGGGATCAGCTCGCAGCGCTCGAGGCAGTCCGCTCGCTCCAGCGCGGCCCGGGCGGTCACCAGGGTCGAGGCCCGCTCGAACAGGACACCGCGCAGCCGCGGTTCCGCGGTCAGCACGCACGACAGCAAGGCGCCGTTGCCGCCGGCCACGTCCACCACGGTGCGCACGCCGGTGAGATCGATCAGGTCCGCCACCTGGCCGAAGACGCTGGCGCTGGCCGCCATCGCGGCGTCGAAGAGTTCCGCGCTCTCCGGCACGGCGGTGAAGTAGTCGAAATGGTGGCTGCCGAAGTGGTGGTCGAAGCCGGGGCGCCCGGTGCGCACGGCATGCTCGAGATGGGCGAAGGACTGGTAGAACGCGCCACCGTAGAGCAGGGCCAGCGGATGCAGCGACTGCTCGGTCGTCGCGGCCAGCAGCGCACCGCCCTCGGTGAGCGCGAAGCCCTCCCCGCTGGGGCGCACGACGTCCAGATCGGTGAGGTAGCGCAGCAGCCGGTGCAGGCTGTCGCCGTCGGCGCCGGTCGCGGCCGCCAGCTCCGCCACCGGGCAACCCGGCGCGGCCGCCAGCCGGTCCGCGACGCCGAGCGCGGCGGTGACCGCCAGCGCCTGGGTGGCCCACGCGCCGGTGAGCAACCGCAGCAGCCCGGTGCGCGGATCGTGGACGGCGGCCCGGTGCGCGGCCAGCACCTGCGGATGCTCGCCCGCGATGTGCAATTCCAGGCGGCGATAGGGCCGGCCAGGCTCGTCGGTGCGGAAGTACAGCACCGTCAGGTTCTCGTGTCCGTTGTAACCGCCGCCGTCGCTGCGCATTCCGGCCCGCTGGGTGAGCAGCGTGCACAACCCGGCGATCTCGACCTCGTCGTCGGTGCGCACCGCCAGGCCCAGGTGCTGCTCGTGATCGGCCGGCCGCTCGGCCTCGGCGATCGCGGCGAGATCGGAATCCGAGGTCGGCAGGACCACGAACAGTTCGATGTCGCAGTGTTTTCCGTCCGCGCTGGGCACCGCGGCGCGCACGATCCGCACATCCAGCCGGTGCGCGGGGCGGCGATGCCGCAGCGCGAGGCGGCGCCGCACCACCACGCTCGGTGTGGCCGGGCCCGCGACCAGACCGCGTTCCCGCAGCGCTTCGGATAGCTCGGCGAGGTCCGCCGGGAACACCAGGGCCGCCGTGTGGGAGAACTGACAACGCTCGGCGACCGCGTCCCGCTCACCGGCGGTGAGGGTGGGGAGGACGGCGGCCAGCACGCCGGAGGTGTCGTGCGCGCGCACGAACTCCACCGCCGCGTCGATGCGGGCGAGATCGGTCACAGCCAACCGATCCGGAACCGCCATTGAGCGAATCACGCTTGTTCCCTTCTGGATTCAGATGCCGACGTAGTTTTCCGCGAAGTGGTGCCGATGGTGGGCCGAGGTGGTCAGGCTGTGCAGCCGCGCCCGGCGCAGGACACGCTGGTAGGCGGCCTCCGGATCGTCCGGCGCCGGCGGGTGCAGCAGCTCGATCATCCAGTGCGAGAACTCCTGAGCCTGCCGGATCAGGGGCAGGCACTGCTCGGAGTAGGACGCGAGCGCGCTGTCGTCGCCGGTGCGCACGGCCGCGCCGAGCGCCTGGGCCAGAATGCCCGCCTCGGCGATCGCCAGGTTCGCGCCCTTGGCCGCGGACGGGCTGATCGAGGTGGCGGCGTCCCCCGCCAGGAACAGCCGGCCGTACTGGATCGGGTCCAGGATCTCCGAGCGCAGCCGCACCAGGCTGCGCTCGAAGATCGGCCCGCGGGTGGGCGGGCCGTACCGATCGGCGTCCAGCCTGCGGTCGAGCTCGTCCCAGATCCGTTGCGCGTCCCACTCGTCCACGTCGGTGCGCGGATCGCACTGCAGGTAGTAGCGGGTGACGTCCGGGGTGCGCGGCATCTGCCCGGCGAACCCGGCGGCGTGCACGCCGTAGACGACGCTGTCGGTGTTCGACGGCGCGCGGGCCAGCAGGGCGAGCCAGGTGATGCCGTGATCGCGGATCGCGGGCCGGACCGGCAGTGCACCGCGGGCGATGCCGCGCGCGCCGTCGCATCCGGCGACATACCTTGCCGTGCACCGCTGTTCGCGCCCGTTCGCGGCCCGGACGCGCACCCAGGGGCGGGGACCATCCAGGTCGCCGATCGCCGATACCTCGGTGTCGAAACGGATCTGCCCGCCGCGGCGCTCCAGTTCGGCGATCAGGTCGGTGACCAGCAGTTGCTGGGGGTAGACGGTGTGCACGTCGCCGGTGCCGAGTTCGCTGTAGCACAGCTCCAATCGGCCTGCCGCGCTGCGGAATTCGCAGCGGTCGTGGGTCTTGCCCTGTCGCGCCAGGCCGTGGTCCAGCCCGTGCGCCCGCAGCAGTGCGACGCTGCGCGGACTCAGGAACCCGGCCCGTGCCCGCTGCTGCACGTGCGCGCGACTGCGGCGTTCCAGCACCACGCACTCCACGCCCGCGGCGCACAGCAGATTGGCCAGGACCAGGCCCGCGGGACCGGCCCCGAGCACGAGAACCGCACTGTCGGAAATGTTTGCTGGCTCAGGCACCGGCTCAACCTAGAGCACCCGGGACCTACTCGAACGCAACACAAATCGGCGTGTTTTGCTCGCGGTGCGCATTGTCTGGTTTGACCAATTTTCAGTTAGCTGAGAATTGTCTACAGCACTATTCGGACGCTTCGGCGACCGCACCGCGCGCGAATGAGTCAAGGCGGATGGACTTTGCTTGCCGCACCGCACTTTGCGAGGCAAAGTGGAGGTATGAACTCTGCATCACAAAGCTACCCGGATTCCGCGAACGCGCGGAAGCTGCTCGGCGACATGGAAACCTTGGCCCGGCACGGCTGGAAGTTGGCCGCCCCCATGTGGTTACCGCTGTTGTGCGTGGCGGTGACGGTGCTCGCGTCGGTGCCCGCCGCGCTGCTGCTCGACGCGCACAACGGCGCGGGCTGGTACTGGGTCGTCGCCGCGCCGCTGAGCGCGGTGCTGTGCGGGTGGTACTTCGCCCGGCGGCCGGCGCAAGTTCCGGCCGGGCGCGGCGTCGCCGCCCTGCTGACCGGGGTGGCCATGGTGGCCGCCACGACGGTGGCCGGAGGGCTGTACCGGGGCGAATGGGCGATGGTCGCGCCGTGGCTGGCGGTCGCCGCCGGGCTGGGCGCGCTGGCCGTGGCATTGCGCTCGTGGGCGACCGCCGCGGTCGCGCTCAGCACCGTCGCGGTGTCGGTGGCCGTCGCCCTCGCCGAACCCGCCGACGGCTACGCCTGGCTCGCGCTGGTCGTCGGCCTCACGGCCGCGCTGGCCGCGGCGGTGGAACTGGTGCGGGCCGAATCCGGCGTCGCTCGATGACCGAGCCGCACCCGGCCGTGAACCTGGACGACACTGTGCACCAGCGCATCCGGCTCGGCATCCTGGCGCTGCTCAGCTCCGGTGTCGCCCTGGAGTTCGGCAGTCTGCGCGAGCAACTGCACCTCACCGACGGCAACCTCAACCGCCACCTCAAAGTCCTCGAGGACGCCGCCCTCGTCGCCGCCCGGCGCACCACCGGCCGGGGCCGCCCCAAGACCTGGATCACGATCACCGACCCCGGCCGCGTCGCCTTCGGCGCCGAACTGACCGCCCTGCGCGCCATCATCGCCACCGCCGAACACCCCTGAGCCGCCACGCGCCGGAGATATCCCGACCAAACCCTCCCGGCCGCGGAACCGAAACGTTAATGGTGCCGGTCGAGCCAGCGGGCCCGCGCCGGTCCCGGAGCGTCGAGGGCTCGGGGACGCGGGTCCGCCCTGTGTGCCCAGGGCGGACCCGTCCGCGAGCCGGGCGGAGATTCGACCAAACCTGCGCGGTGATCGTCCCGAACGCCTTGTGGCGCTCCTCGCAGCGCTGGAAAAGGGCAACGTCGCCCCTCGGTGCGGTCGCGGCCCGGATTCCGGTCCGGGCAAGTGGCCGCACCAGCCCAAGCTTCGAGTCCGACGGCAGTTCCCGGATCGCCCGGCGTACGCGCGATCCGACGCGGACACGTGGCGATCACTCGTAGGAGAAGATCATGCACACAGTTCCTGTCATTCGCCGGAGTGCGGCCGCGGTGTTCGCGGCCGCCCCGATCACCGCCGCACTGTGGCTGGGCACGCCGCAGGCCGCGGCCGCCGACACCGCCTGCCCGGCGCCCGGCGCCACCACCAGCTCGGTCTCGGCCGCCGGCGCGCAGTGCTCGGCCACCAGTTCGGGCGGCGCGGCCGCGGCGGCCTACGGGCTCGGCGGCGCCGCGAGCGCCAACGCCGGACCGACCAGCCTCTCGCTGGCCATCGCGCAGAACGGCGGCAGCGCCACCTCGAATTCGGCCGCGCTGTCGGCTCCGGCGGCCATCGCGGTCGGTCCGGGCGCCACCGTGAACGTCGCGGGCGTTCGCCCCGGACTGGCCATCGGCATCGCGGGCCCCGGCGCGCAGGTCACGGTGACCGGCACCGGCGTGCCGACCTGTAGCGGCGGTGCCGGCTTCGCCGGTGACCTGCAGACGCTGCAGGGCTGCGTGTCGCTGCGCTGAGCGCTATCGGCGATGGTGGCTGTCCACGGCCACCATCGCCGATTCGCCCGGACTGCTCGACGACCGGCGCGGCGTAGTGCCGCGCGCCCGGAGTTCCGTCTCCGTGAACGACTGCTAGCGCACGACTCGCACGGTGTCGCGAGCGGTGACCGGCTGCTGAAATTCGGTGAACAGGCAGGCCACCAGTTCGCCGCGGCTGGTGACGCCGACTTTGTCGAAGACCGCCTTCACATGGTCGCGGACCGTGTGTGCGGACAGGTGCAGCGTGGCGGCGATCTCGGCGGTCGGCAGCCCGCGAGCGATGAGGTCGACGACCTCGATCTCGCGCGGCGTCAGCTCGTAGGCGGCGGTGAGCAAACCGGCGATCTCCGAGGGTTTGGCGGGTTCGATGATCAGGGCGGTCGAGCTCGCGCCGCCCTCGGCGGCCCGCAGGCACGAGGCGTGGCAGATCAGCCAGCGGCCCGTCCCGGTGCGAATCCGGATCCGGGCGCTGCCGCCGGTGAGCCGAGCGCGCCCCGCGGTGCTGAGAATCCAGACCGGCAGGGGCAGCGCGAGGCCGAGCGCCGTGGTGGTGGACGGGCCGGGCGGCATCTGCGCGAGCAGGGACCGCGCTTCGTCGTTGAGTGACACCAGGTTTCCCGCGTCGTCGAAGAGCAGCATGCCCGGCGCCGCGGTGGTGTCCCGCGGCATGGGCGCGCTCGACGGCCGGGCGAAAGACCGCAGGCGGTGCGCCAGCGGCGCGGACAATGCCGTGACGTGCGCGATGTCGGCGGCGTCGAAGTCCGCGCGCCCGCGCTCCCGGAACAGGCTGAGCTGCCCCCAGGACTGGCCGTCGACGCGGAAGACGGCGCGGAGTTCATCCGCGAAACCGCGGGGCCGCATGAAGGTTCGGTAGAGCGGGCTGCACGCGGGGTCGCCGCCGGTCACGGCGCGCAGCCCCACGACCGGAACCGGGGCCTGCGCGAGATCGCGGAACCGGTTGACGGACTCGCCGAACAGCTCCGCTTCCCAATAGGTCCCGCAGCCGCCCTCGTGCAGGTTCTCCACCCGCACCGGTGCGGTGGTCAGTCCGTTGATCGGGTCGGTAGCGGCCCACACCGCGGCGTCGAAGCTCGAAAGACCGCGCAGGCGCGCGGAAGTCGCCGCGAACAGGGTGTGCGCGTCCGGTGCGCCGGCGATGTCGGTCAGCAGCGCGTCGAGCCTGTGGTGCGTGGTCATGGCGGTGATCCTGCTGGAAATCGCGCACCTCGGCCATCCCTCATCTGAGGGAGAACCTGTGCGGCCACCACCGAATTCCCCGCATTCGAGGGATGGAGCCCGAAGCCCACGCGGATGACGCTGGTGACCGCACCGGACGGGTGCTCGAAAGGAGCTGTGGGATGCGGATCGGAATCATCGGGGCCGGAGCGGCCGGAGTCGGACTGCTCGACGCGCTGGCCGGGTCCGGCGGAAAACCCGGCGCCATCACGATTTTCGACGGCTCGCCCGCCCTCTGGCGCGGCCGCCCCTATCAGCCGGACGGCGAAGCGGTCCGGGTGAACGCGCCGCCGATGATCATGTCGATCCGCGCCGGAGACCTGACCCATTACCAGCGGTGGTTGACGGCACGGCCCGACCTCGCGCGGTACCGGGACGAGGCGCTCGGCCAGATACTGGTGCCGCGTGCCCGATACGGTGAGTACCTCGAGGACACCGCCCGCGCCGCGATCGATGAATTGCGCAGGGCCGGTTGGCAGGTCGATGTCGTCCCGGACCGCGTCACCGGATTCTCGCGGGACGCCCGCGACGCGGTGCTGCACACCGGTGACGGCCGCCGGCTGCCGGTGGATCGGGCGATTCTGGCAGTCGGAAACGGCCGTCCCCGGGACTATTACGGCCTGACCGGCGCACCCGGATACATCAACGAGCCCTATCCCCTGGCCCGAACCCTCGCCGATATCCCGCCGGAAGCCCATGTCGCGGTGATCGGCAGCGGCCTGACAGCCGTCGACATCGCGGTGAGCTCGGCGGCGCGGGGACACACGGGTCCGATCAGCTTCCTCTCCCGCACCGGCGCACTGCCTTTCGTGCAGCAGCGCCCGGTCCAGCTCGCCTTGCGCCACCTCACCGTCGAGACGATCGGCGCCGACGGCGATCTGTCCTTCGCGCGACTGGCCGACCTGATGCGGGCCGAACTCGCCGACCTCGGCGAGGATTTCGACGCGTTCGCCGCCGGGATCACGGCCCCCGAGCCACCGATCGACCGGCTACGCCGCCAGCTCACCGAGGTCGACTCCCCGCTGCGCGGCGCTCGACTGCTCACCATGGCGATCCGGGTGGCCGGTCCGGCCGCCTGGCCGCTGCTCCGGCAAGCCGATCGAACCATGCTGCGCGCGAAGCACTTTCGCACGATCAACGGCCTCAGCTCCCCGATGGTCCCGCACAACGCGACGATCCTGCTGCGCCTGCTGGATTCGGGCCGGCTGCGGCTGCGACCGGGAGTCACCAAGATCGAGGCGCGCGGTGCGGGTGGCTTCACCGTCACCGATGGGACCGACTGGACGGCCGACTTCGTCGTCAACGCCGTCAACCCGCCCGCCTACGCCGTACCGGCCGAAACCGAACCACTGATCAGCGCACTGCTGGCCACCGGCAGCGCCGAAATCCAGCCCGGTGGCGGCCTCTCGACCGACCGCGTCACCCGCGCCCTCCTGGTACGCGGCCGCCCGGATCCGACCTGGCGGGTGCTGGGCAACCTGGCCGCCGACTCGATGTTCATCGCCACCAATCCGCCCGGCCTCGCCGCCGAGGCACAGCGCCTGGCGCACAGCCTGATCTCGACCAGGGCGTGAACGGCGACCGAGCGAATCGCCGCCGCGGGCACCGGTGTGCTCGGCGGCGTCCGCTCACGAGGCCGACTCCCCGGCCGGGACGACGACGATGTCGCGGCCGAGCACCTGCGGTGAGCCCGAACAAGGTCCGGAACGCATCGCTGAAATGACCGGCCGAAGCGAAGCCCGCGGCGACGGCGGCGCGGGTGAGGTCGGCGCCCTCGCCCGGTCGCTCCGCGGAGATCGTCACACTCGGTGCTGCTCGTGCGCTTCCGAAAACCTGTTACGGCTCGCGGTGCCGGTCGAGGATGTCGCGCGCGGCGCGGATCAAGCTTGCGTTGTCCGCGGCGGGCGACCGGTCGGGCAGGTGGAGCACATCCTCGAGACCGATCCGGGTGTCCAGACCCCGCGCGGCGGCCATACCGAGGACTACCCAAGCCGCGTACTCCTCACCGTGCAGGAGAATAGGCAGCCCGCTTCCCACCTCGAGGGTGTCCAGCAGTGCCTTCGCGGTCCGCCCGGCCGTGTGCGGATCGGTGTCGGTGACTTCGGCCAAGACGCGCAGAACCTCGTCGGCCCGCGGCCAGGCGAAGAAGCGCTGGGCGGCGCCGGTGCCGGAGTAGATTCCGGCCTCGATCCCGATTCCCCTGTCCAGCAAGGCTTCCGCGACGGCCGCGGCACCATCCTCGTGCCAGTTCACCGAAGCGTGATCAGGCAGCACGGTCCACGAACGCACGGAGGCGACCCGCTGCTCGACGTCCACGGCGCTCCAGGCGCCGGTGGTCACACCGACGGGGACCTCCGGCACCGCCGCACGCACGGCCGTGACCGCCGCCGCGACGTAACCGGGCTCCATGGTGTCCCGCCCCGCGGCATCCCTGGGGTGCAGATGGATGTCTTCGGCCCCGGCGCGCACCGCCGCCCGGGCAGCCGCCGCCAACTCGGCCGGAGTCACCGGGGCAGCGCGGGATTCGGCGCGAGTCCGAGCACCGTTCAGGCAGACCTGGAGCATGCATCCGAGTCTCACACAGGGTGACGGTGCCGCTGGGCGTGCGCGTCGGACGCCGTTTCGGTGGGATAACGATCGTTCGCACCACCGGGCCCGCGAATGGCGGGTCTAGCGGCGGCTACGCGGCTCATAGCCACGGCTGTCGGCACAGCACCTCGGTGGCGCGGTGGCGAATGCTCAGCAATCATGGCCGAGGACGCATCCACCACCGGTCGATCCTTCCGAAGGGAGCACTACTCGTGACCCAGCTACCCCCTCCCCCGAAGCCCTTTCTCGAGCCCGCCGCCCAGGAACTCGCGGACGCGACCGCCCCGCACCCCAGGATCTACGAGGTCCCCCCGGAACAGGGCCGCGACATCCTGGCCGGGCTGCAGACCGGTGCGGGTGTGGACAAGCCCGAGATCGACGAAGAATGGGTCACCGTCGAAGGCGGGCCGACCGGCTCCACCCGGGCGCGCATAATCCGCCCTGCGGGCCTGACCGGTGCACTGCCGGTCATCTTCTTCATCCACGGCGCGGGCTGGGTCTTCGGTGACGAGAACACCCACGACCGGCTGGTGCGCGAACTCGCGGTCGGCGCCCAGGCCGCGGTCGTCTTCCCCGTCTACGACCGTGCGCCGGAGTCGAAATACCCCAACGCCATCGAACAGAACTGGACGGTGGGCAAGTGGGTCGCCGACCGCGGGGCCGAGCACGACCTCGACGCCTCGCGCATGGCGGTCTGCGGCGACTCGGTCGGCGGCAACATGTCGGCGGTTTTCGCGCTGATGGCCAAGGACCGCGGCGGGATCAACCTCTCGGCGCAGGTACTGCTCTATCCGGTCACCGACGCCGACTTCGACACCCCCTCCTACCTCCAGTTCGCCGACGGCTACTACCTGACCCGCGAAGGCATGCAGTGGTTCTGGGATCAATACACCACCGACGCGAGTCAGCGCACGGAAATCTATGCCGCGCCACTGCGGGCGAGCGTGGAGGAACTGCGCGGCCTGCCGACCACCTTGGTGATCACCGACGAAGCCGACGTGCTGCGCGACGAGGGTGAGGCCTACGCGGCCAAGCTGCGCGAGGCCGGTGTCGAGGTGACCGCGGTCCGGGTGCTGGGCATGGTCCACGACTTCCTGATGCTCGACAGCCTGCGTGACTGCCACGCGACCAAGGTGGCCCGCAATCTGGCGATAGAGGCGCTGGCGGAGGCCCTGCACGGGTCCAACGCCCGCGCCACCATCCCGCACTGGTTCCACACGAACCCGGAACTGCCCGCGAAGGTCTGAGTCGTAAGCCGAACGATCTCCCCGCCTACGACGATCGTATCCCGCCGTCGATGGGCCGGTTTCGGCGCGGGCCGGCCCATCGAGCCGATGCCGGCACCTGGATCGCAATCCGCTCACCCAGCAGCGCGAACACGCTGTTCGCGCGCATCTGCTACAGCAAAACCGGTGACCGCGCCACCGCGACCTGGCTCTTCCGCCGAGCAGCCGACCTCATCGGCAACACGGTCGAACAACGGTATCTACGCGCGAAAGCCGATCACCCCGAATGACTTCTGAACACTGAGGCAATACACGGACTCCGAGCGCAAGTAAGTGGGCTACCACTGTGGATTGCTGCCGGGTCGCCGTATTTCTATGGCTACGGTACGAACGCGCCAGGGCGACCAGCCAACCTCTGATCCTTTAACGATTCATCACCGAATGCGTAATATCTCACCAGTAGCTATCGGATTGCTGAATGATGGGTGAGGCGCCGGCCCGAGTCCGCTCGGGCGCGACCTCGCCGCAGTCGATGCCACCGTAACGGGAGCAACCGATGACGACCACCGAGAGCAAGCCGGTCCGCACGATGCCGCTGCTGACGCTTTCCGCGATGGTCGTCGGTTCCATGGTCGGCGCCGGGGTGTTTTCGCTGCCGCGTAATTTCGGCCAGGCCACCGGCAGTCTCGGAGCGCTGATCGCCTGGGCGATCGCCGGTACCGGCATGCTCATGCTGGCCTTCGTCTTCCAGAACCTGGCGATTCGCAAACCCGATCTCGACGCCGGTGTCTACGCCTACGCCAAGGCCGGATTCGGCGAGTACCCGGGCTTCTTTTCGGCCTTCGGCTACTGGGCCAGCGCGTGCGTGGGCAACGTGTCGTACTGGGTGCTGATCAAATCCACGCTCGGGCAGGTGTTCCCGATTTTCGGCGAGGGCAACAGCGTTCCGGCGGTCCTGCTCTCGACGGTGTTCATCTGGGTCTTCCACTTCCTGGTGCTGCACGGGGTGCAGGAGGCGGCCGCGATCAACCGAATCGTGACGATCGCGAAGATTGTGCCGATCCTGTTCTTCCTGGTGGTGCTGCTGTTCTACTTCGACCCGAGGGTGTTCGCGGACAACTTCTGGGGTGGCGAACAAGGCGCGGATCCGCTGTTCGAGCAGATCCGCGCCACCATGCTGATCACCGTGTTCGTCTTTCTCGGCATCGAGGGCGCCAGCGTCTACTCGCGCTACGCGCGCCGCCGCGAAGACGTCGGCCGCGCGACGGTGCTGGGGTTTCTGTGCGTGCTCGCCGTGTTCGCCTCGGTGACCATGGTCTCCTACGGAATCCTGCCGCGCCGGGAACTGGCCGTGCTGCAACAACCGTCGATGTCGCCGGTGTTCGAGTCCGCGGTGGGCCCATGGGGCGCGTGGTTCATCAGCATCGGGCTGATCGTCTCGGTCCTGGGCGCGTACCTGGCCTGGACGCTGATGGCCGCGGAGGTGCTCTTCGTCGCCGCCCAAGACGACGATATGCCGTCATTCCTCGCCCGGATAAACGCCCGCAAGGTCCCCGTGGTTGCGGTGACGTTGACGACGGCGCTGATTCAGTTGGTCCTGCTGACCACCCTGTTCTCCGACGACGCGTTCACCTTCACGCTGAAACTGTGCAGCGCGCTCTCCCTGGTGCCCTACCTGCTCGCTGCCGGGTACGCGCTGAAACTGGCAGTCACCCGGGAGACCTACACCGAACTGCGCCCGCGCGACCGCAACCGGGAACTGCTGGTGGCCGCGGTCGCGACCGCGTACACCGCCTTCATGCTCGTGGCCGCCGGACTCGAGTTCGTGCTGCTGTCCTTTGTCGTCTACGCCCCGGGCACCGTGCTGTTCCTGATCTCGCGCCGGGAGCGGGGCCGGCGCTATTTTTCCCGCCGGGAGGCGGTGCTCTTCGCCGTTTCCGTTTTCGGCGCCGTCGCCGGAGTCGTGGGCTTGGCCACCGGGTCGATCACTATCTGAGGAAGGCGATCATGACTGTGAACGCACCGTCGGCGTCCTACGGGGTGCACTCCGAGGTGGGCACGTTACGCAAGGTACTGGTCTGCTCGCCGGGCCTGGCGCACGAGCGGCTCACGCCGAGCAATTGCGACGATCTGCTCTTCGACGACGTGCTGTGGGTCCAGAACGCGATCCGCGACCATTTCGACTTCGTCGCCAAGTTGCGTGAACGCGGCGTGGAGGTGGTCGAACTGCACAATCTGCTGAGCGAGACATTCGCGGTGCCGGGTGCGCGCGAATGGCTGCTAGATCGCACCATCGTCGCCGATCAGGTTGGTCTCGGGCTCATCGGCGAAACCCGTTCCTACCTGGACTCGCTCGACCATCGTGCGCTGGCGGTCCAGTACATCGGCGGCCTGGCGACCGTGGACCTGCCGGGTGATCTGAGGACGGGATACCGGGCGCTGGCCCACGGCCAGGCGGGGGTGCGCGAATACCTGCTGCCCCCGCTGCCCAACACCCTCTACACCCGCGACACCACTTGCTGGATCTACGGCGGGGTCACCCTCAACCCGCTGTACTGGCCCGCGCGCCATGACGAAACCTTGCTGATGAAGGCGATCTACACTTTCCACCCTGACTTCACCGGCGCGCGGATCTGGTGGGGCGAACCCGAAAGGGATTGGGGCATGGCGACATTAGAGGGCGGCGACGTGATGCCGATCGGCAACGGCGCGGTCCTGATCGGGATGAGTGAACGTACTTCGCGCCAAGCTATCGACCAGGTGGCGCGGGAGCTGTTCGAAGCCGGGGCCGCCGAGCGCGTCGTGGTGGCGGGTATGCCGAAACTGCGCTCGGCCATGCATCTGGACACCGTCTTCACCTTCGCCGACCACGATCTGGTCACCATCTTCCCCGATATCGTCGATGGCATCCGCCCGTTCTCCCTGCGCCCGGCCGACGGCGATCCCGGCCTCGAGGTCACCGCCGAGTCCAAGCCGTTCCTCGACGTAGTCGCCGACGCCCTCGGGCTCGACACGCTGCGTGTGGTGGAAACCGGAGGCGGGTACTACGCCAACGAACGCCAGCAGTGGGACTCCGGCAACAACCTCGTCGCGGCCGCGCCCGGCGTCGTGTTCGCCTACGACCGCAACACCCACACCAACACCGAATTGCGCCGTCAAGGCGTCGAAGTCGTCACCATTGTCGGTGCCGAACTCGGCCGAGGGCGCGGCGGCGGCCACTGCATGACCTGCCCCCTGCGCCGCGACCCCGTGGACTATTAGCTGCCCGGCTCACCCGTTGCCTCGGACTCCGGCACATCGGCCCCGGCGGGCGGCGACCTCACCATCGCGACCCGGCTCTTCCGCCGAGCAGCCGACCTCACCGGCAGCACGGTCGAACAACGGTATCTACGCGCGAAAGCCGACGACCCCGAGTGACGCTCGGTAAGTCGGTCGCACGAATCTGAAACATAGGCAGTTCAAAAACTGTACAGTGCCAGCAGTCACTTTCACTGCAAGGAGCACCACTTGATGAAATCTCGCCTCGGACACCGAGTTCCGCGAGCCACCCTGGCCGCTGTCGCGATCACCGCGGCCGCGCTGTCCGCAGCGGGGACCGCGAGTGCGGCGCCCGCCTCCGTCGCCCCCATCGCGGGTTCCGGTTCGAGTTCCGGCTCGGACAACGTGGGTGGCACCGGCTCCAGCGCCAGCCAGCTGATCAACGCCGCCTTCTGCACCCTCACCGGCGGCAAATGGATTCCGGTGCTGGATATCTGCGTCAAGTAGCGGGCTCCACGGCCCCCGATCGCCGCACGGCCGGGGGCGGTGGCGTCCCTCGGATGACGAGGCGTACCCCGCGTGCTGGCACGATGGACCACCATGAACATCATGTTGTTCCACTCCGCGTGCGGGCTGCGGCCCGCGGTGCGGGATGCCGCGCAGCGGTTGCGGGCCGCGGGGCACGAGGTGCATGTGCCGGATCTGTACGACGGGCGTGTGGCCGAGAGCGTCGAGGACGGGATGGCGATCCGGGACGAGATCGGGCAGGACGAGTTGCTGCGGCGGGCGGTGGTGGCGGCCGCGCCGTACTCCGAGCAAGGGCTGGTCTACGCCGGGTTCTCGCTGGGCGCGTTCTTCGCGGGCAGCCTCGGGCTGGCGGACGTGAAGGCGCGGGGGCTGCTGCTGGTGCACGGGACTTCCGATGTGCCCGAGGATGTTTCGGTCGACGGGCTGCCCACGCAACTGCACGTGGCCGACCCGGACATGTACGAACCCGACGACTGGCTCAACAGCTGGTACCTAGATATGCAGCGCGCCGGAGCCGACGTCGAGGTGTATCGCTACCGCGGGGCCGGGCATCTCTACACCGACCCCGGGCTGGCGGACTGGGACGCCGAGGCCGCCGAGCGCACCTGGCAGCTGGCGCTCGGCTTCCTCGACGACCTGGAACGGAGTTAGAGGACCGTGAGCCCGTGCGGGCGGTTGTTCATCGACTCGCAACCGTCCGCGGTGACCACCACGATGTCCTCGATGCGAGCGCCCCACTCCCCGCGGAAGTAGATGCCGGGCTCGACGCTGAAGGCCATCCCCTCCTGCAACGGCAACCGGTTGCCCGCCACGATGTAGGGCTCCTCGTGCACCGACAGCCCGATGCCGTGGCCCGTGCGGTGCACGAAAGCCGCACCGAAACCCGCCTCCACCAGCACATCACGCGCCGCCGCGTCCACCGCCTCGGCCGTCACGCCCGGCCGCACCGCCGCCACCGCGGCCGCCTGGGCGCGCTCCAGGGCGGCGAACTTCGCCGCGATCTCCGGGCTCGGATCGCCGAGGCTGTAGGTGCGGGTGGAATCGGAGTAGTAACCGGGCTCGACCGGGCCACCGATATCGATAACCACGATGTCCCCGGGCTCGATCCGCCGGTCGGAGACGTGATGATGCGGATCCGCCCCGTGCGGGCCGCTGCCCACGATGACGAACGCCGCCTCGGTGTGCCCCTCCTCGACGATCGCCGCCGTGATGTCGGCGCCCACCTCGGCCTCGGTGCGACCGGCGACGAGGAACTCCCCCATCCGGGCGTGCACCCGATCGATGGCGGCGCCCGCGCGGCGCAGCGCGTCGATCTCGGCCTCGCCCTTGACCATTCGCAGATCGCGCAGCACCGGCGTCGCCGACACCGGCAGGCCGCTGGTGGAGCGCGCGAGCGGGATCAGATGCAGCGCCGGCATCGCGTCGGCGACCGCGATGCGCGAGCCGGCGTGCAGCGTCGACTGCACCAGTTCGTAGGGGTCGACGCCGTCGACCCAATCCAGCACCCGCAAACCGAGCTCGCCCGCGGCCGATCCGGCCAGCGAGGCCAGCTCCAGCTTCGGGATGACCACGGCCGGGGTGGCCTTGTCGGAGGTGATGATCAGGCAGGTCAGCCGCTCGAAGGACTCCGCGTCCGACCCGATCAGGTACTGGAGATCCGGGCCGGGGGTGATCAGCAGGGCGTCCAGCGACGCCGCCCGCATCAACTCGACCGCCCGTTCCAACCGGTCCCGGTAAACATCCGCCGCGAACCTGGACTTCGTCTGCGAACTCATAGCCTTCGACCGTACTCGCCGCCGCGGGCGGCCACCAGCAAGACGGTCTTCACTGCACCGAAGCGCAGTCGCTACCTCCCAGCGCTCGTCCCGGCGGGGCCCGGAATGTTTCCATGGGTGCATGGAAAGACACTCTGGGGCGAGCGGGCCGCGGGTTCCGATCCACGATGTCCTGCGGGGTCTCGAAATCCATCCGCTGGAGCCGGGCGACACCGCCATCGAGGCGTTCGTGCTGGTCAAGCTCATCGACGCGCAGGGCAACGCCAGCTGGGCGTTCCGCACCACCAATCGGCTCAACCGGGAGGAACTGCTGGGCGCGCTCACCGTGCAGGTGGACATCCTGCGCAAGGAATTGCGGGATCTCTGGGGCTGAACCCGGCGGGCACGCCCGCAAACCGCGAGGCTGTCGGAGCGGGCGGGTAACCTCAGCGCCGTGACTTCTACCGGTGGCCCCCTGTTGCTGCTCGACGGCGCCAGTCTGTGGTTCCGTGCCTTCTACGCGATCCCGGACAAGATCACCGCCCCGGACGGCCGCTCGGTGAACGCCCTGCGCGGATTCACCGACATGGTGGCCTCGCTGGTCACCAAGCACTCCCCCAGCCGGCTGGTGGTCTGCCTCGATCTGAACTGGCGGCCGCAGTTCCGCGTCGATCTGGTGCCCTCCTACAAAGCGCACCGCCTCGACACCGCGCTGGACGCCGAAGTCGGCGCCGAAGAGGTCCCCGACCTGCTGACACCCCAGGTCGAGATGATCCTCGAGGTGCTCGAGGCCGCGGGCATCGCCACCGGCGGGGCCGACGGCCTGGAAGCCGACGACGTGCTCGGCACCCTCGCCACCCGGGAGACCACCGACGAGGTCGTCGTCGTCAGCGGTGACCGCGATCTGCTGCAACTCGTGCGCGACGAAGCCCCGCCGATCCGCGTCCTCTACGCGGGCCGCGGCCTGGCCAAGGCCGAATTGTTCGGTCCCGCCGAGGTTTCCGCGAAATACGGGGTGCCGCTGCGCAACGCGGGCCCCGCCTACGCCGACATGGCCACCCTGCGCGGCGATGCCTCCGACGGCCTGCCGGGCGTCACCGGCATCGGCGACAAATCCGCCGCCACCCTGATCTCCCGCTTCGGCACCCTCGAGGCCCTGGTCGCCGCCGTCGACGATCCGTCCGCCGATCTCGCCGCCGGCATCCGCGCCAAACTCCGTGCCGCCGAAGCCTATTTGAAGGCGGCCGCGCCGGTCGTGCGGGTCGTGCGCGACGCCAAGGTCCACCTGTCGCGGCCCGACGTCCTGCCCGCCGGCCCGGCCGATCCGGACCGCCTGCTGGAGCTGGCCGTCGCCTACAACGCCGAAAGCCCGGTCAAGCGCCTGATCGCCGCGCTCACGCCCCGCTGAAGCGTAGTCGCCGAGCAGATTTCGCCATACAAGCCCAGCGGCCACCGCGCGAAGTCCCCGCGCGAAGTCCCCCAACGCGCCGGTAGCCCGCGCCGGAACGCGGGCTACCCGGTCACGCGCGATCAGCTGGGGCGGCCGACCTCGTAGGTGCCGTCATCCTTGGTGATCTTGACGTTGACCTTCTTGGCCTCACCGCTGACCTTGAGGTTGCATTCGAAGGTCGCGTCGACCTTCACTTCTTGACCGGAGGGGCAGGCGACCTCGGTGACATCGGAGATGCCATAGGAATCGGTGAGGACCTTCTTGACGCCGTCCTGCACGGCGGTCTGGTCCAGTTTGTCCTTGGCGGTGAGTAGCAGTACACCGGTGACGATCACGGCTAGCAACACCACGCCACCGAGCGCCAGGCCGATGATCAGGCCCTTGCCCTTCTTCTTCGGCGCCTGCTGCTGCGGCATCGGCTGACCGGGCTGGCCCCACTGGCCCTGCTGCTGCCCCCACTGCTGCTGGCCCTGCTGGCCCCAATCCTGCTGCGGCTGCTGGCCCCACTGCTGCTGTTGCTGACCGCCGGTGTGCGGCTGCCACTGCTGCTGACCGCCGGTCTGGCCCCACTGCGGCTGCGCCTGGCCCGGGGTCTGGCCCCACTGCTGCTGTTGCGGAGGCGGCGTCTGATCACCCCAGTGCTGGGTGGGCTGCGCCTGACCGGGCTGCTGCTGACCACCCCAGTGCTGGGTCGGGCCGGCTTGGCCGGGATTCTGATCGGCTCCCCAGTGCTGGGTGGGATCGTTGCGCCCCTCCCCGGGATCGTTCGGTCCAAACGGGCCGCTCATCTTGCCTCCACTCGCATCGTTATACCTACGGTAGCCCCCCGCGCGAGGTTCGTCGCCAAGCGACTACTCCACGGTCGGTACGCGAAAGAAATCAAATCACAATCGAATCCACCGTGTCCGACGCCGCGCGCGTTACCAGTTTCGCACCCGTCACGCGGCGTCCACCGCGACCACTCCGCGCCGGATGGCCCGCACCGCCTTGGCCGCGGTGCCCGCCACCTCGACATCGTCGGCGGTGTTGTGGATCTGATCGAGCAGGTCGATCACCTGCCGGCACCAGCGCACGAAATCGCCCGCCGACAGCGCGCTGCCCTGATCGCCGCTGGCCAGCAGCGACTCCGCCAGCCCGTCGCCGCGCGCCCACTTGTAGACGCCGTTGACGAAACCCAGATCGGGTTCCCGGGTGGGCGCGAGCTTGTGCCGCGCCTCGTCGCCGCGCAGCTTGCTCCACTCGGTGACCGTCGCGCCCACCGCGCGCCGGATCGGTTCGGTCGGGCCGGTGGCGCCGAGGAATCCGCCCTCGGCACGCGATTCGTACACCAGCGTCGACACCACCGCGGCCAGCTCGGCCGGGCCGAGGCCGCGCCAGAGCCCCTGCCGCAGGCATTCGGCCACCAGCAGATCGGTTTCGGCGTAGATCCGGGCGAGGCGGCGGCCGTCGGCGGTGACCTCACCCTCCTGCACGAAACCGCGCTCCTGCAGCAGCCCGACGATCCGGTCGAAGGTGCGCGCCAGCGAATTCGTTGTGGCCGCGACCTTTTGCCGCATGGTCTCGGTCTCCCGGGCCACCCGGTTGTAGCGTTCGCCGATCCGGCTCATCTGCTCCCGGTCGGCCCGGGCGTGCGCCGGATGCGCACGCAGGCTGCGGCGCAGCGTGTCCAGTTCGCGGTCGTCGGCGGCGCTGCCGCCACGCTTGTCGCGCCGCCGCCGCGGCGCCTCGATTCCGGTGCTGCGCAACGCCGAAGCCAGATCGCGGCGGGTGCTGGCCGTGCGGTGATCCACCCGGCGCGGCAGGCGCATATGGCCCAGCGCCTCGGCGGGTTGCGGGAAATCGGCGACCGAGACCCGGCCCGCCCATTTGTCCTCGGTGAGCACCAGCGGACGCGGATCACCCGGCGTCGCATCGGGTTCCAGGATCACCGCCAGACCCTGACGACGACCGGACGGGATCGCCACCACGTCACCGCGGCGCAACCGGACCAGCGCGTTCACCGCCGCGCCCCGGCGATCGGAACGCTTCTGCTGCTCCAGCGACCGCTCCCGCTGCTTGATCCGCTCGCGCAGCGAGATGTATTCCAGGA
The DNA here is from genome assembly GCF_040655395.1 of Nocardia sp. NPDC050435. NCBI lineage: Bacteria > Bacillati > Actinomycetota > Actinomycetes > Mycobacteriales > Nocardiaceae > Nocardia > Nocardia sp. NPDC050435. The sequence goes on along the minus strand of NZ_JBFAJW010000008.1, from coordinate 124,554 downwards.
AGCCGCCTTCCTCGCCGCCGAGCTGGCCGCGCAGCTTGCTCAGCTGCCCCTCGTTGCGCTCGATCCCGCGCACCAGCCCGACCACCGAGCGGTCGGCCTGGAACTGCGCGAACGACCGCTCCAGCAGCGCGCGGGCCTCGTCGGCGCCCATGCGATCGATCAGGTTGATCGACATGTTGTAGCCGGGCTTGAACGAGCTGCGCAGCGGATAGGTGCGGGTGGAAGCCAGGCCGGCGACCGTGCTGGTGTCGACCTCGGGCTGCCACAGCACCACCGCGTGACCCTCGATATCGATGCCGCGGCGACCGGCGCGACCGGTGAGCTGGGTGTACTCGCCGGGGGTGAGTTCGGCGTGCGATTCGCCGTTGTACTTGACCAGGCGCTCCAGCACCACGGTGCGGGCGGGCATGTTGATGCCCAGAGCCAGTGTCTCCGTGGCGAAGACGGCCCGGACCAGGCCGCGCACGAACAGCTCCTCGACGGTGTGCCGGAACGCGGGCAGCATCCCGGCGTGGTGCGCGGCCAGGCCCCGGTGCAGCGCCGTGCGCCACTCCCAGTAGCCGAGCACCTCGAGATCGCCCTTGGGCAGATCGCCGGTGTGCTTCTCGATGATCGCGTCGACCTCGTCGATGTCCTCGGGCCGGGACAGATCCAGCCGCGAGCGCAGGCACTGCGCCAGCGCGCCATCGCACCCGGCGCGGCTGAAGATGAAGGTGATCGCGGGCAGCAGGCCCTCTTCGTCGAGCTTGGCCAGCACCTCCGGGCGCGGCAGCGGCCGGAAATCGCGGCGCGGACCGCCACCCCGGTGCCGCGGCGTCCAGCCGTTCATCCGGTCGGCGGACTCGCGCTGGCGGATGTAGCGCACCAGATCCTCGTCCACCAGGACCTTCTGGTCGCTGGAGCTGGAATCGAACAGATCGAACATGCGCCGCCCGACCATCACGTGCTGCCACAGCGGCACCGGGCGGGTCTCGTCCACCACGACGGAGGTGTTGCCGCGCACCGTCTCCATCCACGCGCCGAACTCCTCGGCGTTGCTGACCGTCGCCGACAGGCTGACCAGCCGCACGTCGGCGGGCAGGTGCAGGATCACTTCCTCCCAGACCGCGCCGCGGAACCGGTCGGCCAGGTAGTGCACCTCGTCCATCACCACATACGACAGGCCGCGCAGCGCGTCGGAGGACGCGTAGAGCATGTTGCGCAGCACCTCGGTGGTCATCACGACCACCGGCGCGTCCGGATTGATCGACTGGTCACCGGTGAGCAACCCCACACTGTCGCGGCCGTAGCGCTCGGTGAGATCAGCGAACTTCTGGTTCGACAGCGCCTTGATCGGCGTTGTGTAGAAGCACTTTCCGCCCGAGGCGAGTGCGAGATGCACCGCGAACTCGCCGACGACCGTCTTGCCCGCGCCCGTCGGCGCGCAGACGAGCACGCCGTGCCCCTCCTCCAGGGCGGCGCAGGCCTGACGCTGGAACGGGTCCAGGGCGAAGCTGAGTTCGGCGGAGAACTTGGCCAGCTCGCCCCCCGGCCCGTGCTCGGAAGTGCGGAGCACCGCAGGATCGGGGGTGCGGGGGTGTTCCCCGGAAAACTCCGCTGACCGGTGATCTGTCACATTTCAGAGCGTATCGGAGTAGTCCGACACTGGTCGCGTGGATTTTCCGGCGGGTTCGGAGATCGACTCCGGATTCGCGATCGGCGCGGGCTCATCGATTCCCGCGGTCTGGTCGTCGGCCACGGCCTCGGCGGCCTTGCGGGCGCGGCGGCGATCGTTGATCCGGGCGAACTGCACCGCGAACTCGAACAGCACCGTCAGCGCGAGCGCGAGCGCGAGCATCGAGAACGGGTCCTGCGGCGTCACGATCGCCGCGAAGACGAACAGGCCGAAGATGATCCCGCGCCGCCACGCCTTGAGGCGCGCGTAGGTGAGCACGCCGATCAGGTTGAGTCCGATGATGACCAGCGGCGTCTCGAAGCTGACTCCGAAAATGATCAGCAACTGGATGATGAAGCCGAAATACTGCGAACCGCTCAGCGCGGTGATCTGGACGTTGTCACCGATGGTGAGCAGGAAGTCCAGGGCATGGGCCACAACGACATACGCGAGCACCGCGCCGGTCGCGAACAGCACGCTGCCGGAGGTGACGAAGCCGACCGCGTACCTGCGCTCGTGCGAGTGCAGGCCCGGCGTGATGAACGCCCACAGCTGGTAGAGCCAGATCGGCGCGGCCAGCACGACGCCGGCGGTGAAGCCGACCTTCAACCGGAGCATGAACTGCTCGAACGGGCCGGTCGCGAGCAGGCGGCAGGCGCCGTCGGGCGTCAGCGCGGCGCGGGCCGAATCCGGCAGCGAACAGTAGGGGCCGCGCAGCAGCTCACCGAGGCTCTCCACGCCGAAGAACGAATGCGAGTACCACAGGAATCCGAGGATCGTGGTGAGCATCACGGCCGCGAGCGAGAGCAGCAGCCGGGTCCGCAATTCCTGCAGGTGTTCGACCAACGACATGGTGCCGTCGGGATTTGTCCGGCGCTTGCTGTAGCGGGGATCGAACGGGATGCGCATAGGTGAGGTAGGCCCCTGTGTCTGAACAGCACGGAACCGGGTGAGCGGAACTCACCCGGGGTGAAGCATCCGGCTCTACAGCGACTTCGACTCGGGCTGCGCCTGCGGCTGCGCGGCCGGGGTGGCCGGCTGCGCGGGCGGCAGCTGCTGCGGGGCGGGCTGCTGCGCGGGCGCCGAGGAGTTGCCCTCGTTCTGCATCTGGCTGACTTCACTCTTGAAGATGCGCAGCGAACGGCCCAGACCACGCGCGGCGTCGGGCAACCGCTTCGCGCCGAACAACAGCACTACGACAACGAGAATGATCACCCAGTGGGACACACTGAGACCACCCATGATTTACCTCCGAAGACTGTGGTGCCTCTGATGCTACCGGACCAGGGGCCGCCGATTCGTCCGCCCCACCGGGCGAACACCCCGGTAAATCGGCGTTTGCCAGACGTTCACCGAGGCCCGGAGGCCGCCGCCGCGCTCAGCTGCTCGAGCAGTTCCGCGCCGGTCCAGGTGCGCCGGTCGCCCTGCTCGGCGGCCACGATCAGCTCGATGAGCCGCTGGTTCACCGGCGTCGGCAGGCCGACCATCGCGCCCAGGCCGACGATCTCGCCGCACAGCCAGGAGATCTCGGTCTTGCGGCCGAGCGCCAGATCATCGGCCATCGAGGAGCGCGCCACCGGATCGATGGCCAGCACCTTCGCCGCGACCCGGCCGAACAGACCGTCGGGCACGGTCAGCAGCCGGGTCATCAGCGCCGGCGGCAGCGGGGTGAGCCGGGCGGGCTGGATCCGGGCCCGGCGCATCGCGGCCAGCGCCTCGCGCTGGGCCAGCGCCAGGCAGCGGCGGTAGTCGCGCTCGGCGAGCTCCTCGCGCAGCGGCCGCCCGGACAGCGCGTTGATCGGATTGTTCAGGTTGAGCAGCAGCTTCGCCCACTGCACCGGCAGCAGTTCGGCGTAGCGCCGCCAGCCCAATCCGGAGCGGGCGAACAGCTCGCGGAAATCCGCGAGCGCCGGATCGTCCTGGATCGCGATGTCACCCTCGGTGCCGCGATGGAACCGGCCCGGCGGGTGCCGCACCACGTTGAACATGACCATCCCCGCCAGCACCACGCAGGTCGGCAGGATCTCGCGGATGACGGCGTCGTTGCCGATGCCGTTCTGCAGGCTCAGCACCACCGTGCCCGGCCGGATCTTGCCGGCCAGCCCGCGCACCGCCTCGGCGGTCGCCGCGGATTTCACCGCGACCAGCACCAGATCCGCGGACCCGGCCTCGTCCGGTTCGGTGGCCACCTCGAACCGGTCGCTGCCCACGGTGACCTCGCCGCCGTCCAGGTCGGTGAGCCGCAATCCGTGGGCGGCGATGTCGTCGAGCACCCGCGGCCGGCCCACGAAGGTGACCTCGGCGCCCGCCGCGGCCAGCTTGCCGCCGACGAACCCGCCGATGCTGCCCGCGCCCAGGACCAGCACGCGGTGCGGTAATCGGTCGTGCCCCATCAGGACCCCGCCTCGTCGAAGCCGGCGGCGGCGTAGGCGGCCAGCGCGGCGTTGGATCGTTCCCGCACGGCCGCGACGAGTTCCGGAGGCCCGAGCACGCTCACGCCGGCGCCGAAACCGAGCAGCAGCCGGGCCATCCAGTCCAGGGTGGCGAAGCGCATCGTCGCCTCCAAGCTCCCGTCCGGATGCACCGCCATCCGGTGCATCGGGTACTGGTCGAGTACCCAGCCGTAGTCGGACCGAACGAGCAGGCGCGCCAGCGGAACCGCGGGATCGTCCTGGAAGAGGTCGAGCGCCGCCGCCTCGGCGGTCGCGTGGCTGGGCGGGCGGGCGGGTTCGTCGAGTTCGGTGGCCGCCTCGATCCGATCGAAGCGGAACAGCCGCACGCCCTCGGCCTGCCGGCACCAGCCCTGCAGGTAGCTGTTGTTGTCGACGAGCACGATCCGGATCGGGTCGACGACGCGTTCGGCGACCTCGTCGCGACTGGCCGAGTAGTAGACGATCCGCACGGCGCGCTTGTCGGCCAGGGCCGTGCGCACGGTCGCGACGGCGGGGGCCTCCGCGCGCAGCGCGGGGGCGGGCACGATGCGGCCGCCGGTGATCGCCGCCTCGATCTTGGCGATCGCGGCGTGCGCGGCGGTCGGATCGACCATGCCGGGCATGTCCACGATCGAGCGCAGCGCCACCAGCAGCGCCGTCGCCTCGGTCGAGGTCAGCCGCAGCGGGCGATCGATGCCCGCCGAGAAGGTGACCTCGATGCTCTCCTCGGAGAACGACAGGTCGATCAGATCGCCCGGGCCGTAGCCGGGCAGACCGCACATCCACAGCTGATTCAGATCGCTCATCAGCTGCTTGGTCGTGACGCCGAGATCGGCGGCGGCGTCGGCCGCGCTGATGCCGGGATTGGCGATGAAGTACGGGATCATGTTCAGCAGCCGTGAAAGCCGCACGGACAGACGGGAATTCGTACTCACGAGAGCGCGACCTCCGTGCGGTCGAACACCGAGCGCAGCCGGGCAACCACATCCGCGCGCAGATCCTCGGGCGCGAGCACCAGCGCGTCCGGGCCCAGGCCGGTGATCAGGCGGGCCAGCCAGTCGCGCGACCGGATCGGCACCTGAACCACCATGCCGGCGCGCTCGCCGATGACGCGCTCCTCCAGCACCTGGCCCAGCCGCCGGATCTCCTGACCGCGGCCGTCGGCCACCCACACCGTCGCCGAGCCGCTGACCGGCGCGTTGCCGGTGACGCGGTCGACGATGTCGCGCAGATCCACCTCGTCCGGCTTGCGGACGGTGTTGGGCGGGCCGTACGGCGTCACCTCGTCGCCGATGCGGGACAGCCGGAAGCTGCGGACGTCGTCGCGGTCCCGGTCGTGGCCGACCAGATACCAGCGGCCGTGCCGGGTGACCACGCCCCACGGCTCCACGTCGCGCATCAGGTACGGCGCGTTCACCGCGCCGCGATGCTCGAACCGCACCGCCTGCCCGGCATCGATGGCCGCGAGCAGCTTGCCCAGCACCGGTTCCGAGCCGCGGGTGCGCGCGGGCACGGCGGGCGCGGTCACCGCGACGTCGGCCTCGACGTGGATACCGGCCGCGCGCAGCTTCAGCAGCGCGCCCTCGGCGGCTGCTGCCAGCTCCGGGGACTCCCACATCTGCACCGCGACCGCGACCGCCGCCGCTTCCTCGTCGCTGAGGTCGATATCGGGCAGCTCGTAGGCGTCCCGGTTGATCCGGTACCCCTCGAGGCTCGAATACCGGCCAACCGGTCCGACTTCCAGCGGAATGCCCAGGTCACGCAGTTCGTTCTTGTCGCGCTCGAACATTCGGCTGAACGCCTCGTCGCTCGCGGACTCCTCGTACCCCGCGACGCTGTCCCGGATCCGCTCCGCGGTCAAGAACTGCCGGGTCGACAACAGCGCGATGACCAGATTCATCAGCCGCTCGACCTTGGATATCGCCACCCGGTAGAGCGTAATAGCCCCGGGGCGCGGCACGCGCGGCGGCGCACTGATCCCGCATGATGGAGCCATGATCGTCGCCTTCTCCGTCACCCCGCTCGGCACCGGTGTCGATGTCGGGCACGCCGTCGCCGAAGCCGTCCGGGTCGTCCGCGCCAGCGGGCTGCCGAATCACACCGACGCCATGTTCACCACGCTCGAGGGCGAGTGGGAGGCGGTGATGGCCGTGGTCAAGCAGGCCAGCGAGGCGGTGCTCGCCGTCGCGCCGCGGTGCAGCCTGGTGCTCAAAGCCGATATCCGGCCGGGGGTCACCGACGCGATGACCGCCAAGGTCGCGACGGTCGAGCGCTACCTCGCCGACGGGTAATCGCCCCCGGGCCTGGCGGTTTGCCCCTCCGACGCCGGGTATCCGGTAAGTGGATGGGAGGCGATGATGCAACGGCCTCGAGTGATTACCCACAATGTCGTCTCGGTGGACGGAAGACTGGCGGTCTCGCCGCGCACCCTGCTCATGCTCGACGATCGCTGGCCCGCGAACGGGGACGGCTACCTTGACATCCTGCGCCGGCATCAGCCGCAGGTGCTGCTGGAAGGCAGCGGCTCCCTGGTCACCGACGATCAGCCGCCCGCGCCGCTGCCCGCCACCGAACTGCCCAGCCAGGTCCTGGGCCGCGATTTCCTGCCCGCCGAGGTGCGCGCCAGAGCGAGCGCGGGCTGGTTCGTGGTGCCCGACAGCCGCGGGCGCGTGCGCTGGACCCACAAGGAGTTCCCGGGCCCGGAAATGGCGGGCTGGCATCTGCTGGTGCTGGTGGCCGTGGCCACCCCGCTGCGCTATCTGGCCTATCTGCGGCGCGAGCAGATTCCCTACCTGGTGGTCGGCCGCCGTCACGTCGACCTGACGGCGGCTCTGAAGGTGCTGCGCGCCCGGTTCGCCGTGGACACAGTGGTCGCGACCGGCGGCGCCCGGCTCGGTGGCGCGCTGCTGCGCGCCGGACTGATCGACGAGATCGAAACCGAGGTCGTCCCGATCGCCGTCGGGGGCACCCGCACCCCGATGATGTTCACCGCCCCCGACCTGGAACGCAGCACCCGCCCGACCCGAATGCGCTGCCTCGGAGTCGAATCCAGACCGCACGGCCGCGTCCTGCTGCGTTACGCCGTGGACAACGAACCCGCGCCCACGCCGAAACGCTCCGGCCACCAGTTGGCGGCGGGCGATCATCCTCGGACCTGATCCAGGGCTCGCGGGAATTCGTCGCCGCCGGTAGATCACCCAGGAATTCGGGTCTGCTGGTAGCAGGCCAGGCGCCAGCTCGCGCCGGTCGGTACGTAGGTGCTGGACATGACGCCGCGGAAGGCCGGTTCGTCGCCCTCGCGATAGGCGAGGCCGGTGTAGACCAGGACCTTGCCGGCGCCCAGGTCGACGATCCGGGGGTCCTCGATCTCGAACGCGCGCCACGGCGGTGCGTCGCGCAGCGAGTCGACCACGGCGGCGCGGTCCAGTATCATGCCGTTGGCCAGCACCATCACGGCGTCGTCGGTCATCAGGCCGCCATAGAAATCCGCGCCGGTGCTGTCACACAGCGCGGCCCAGCCGCGGCGCTCGATCTCGAGCAGTTCGTGCAGGATCTCGTTATCGCCCATGTGCTCCACGGTAGGCGCGCCCGCGGGCCCGCCTACCGGGATCGCACTACATGGAGGCGATCAGGCGGTCGACGCGCTCGTCGACCGAGCGGAACGGATCCTTGCACAGCACGGTGCGCTGCGCCTGGTCGTTCAGCTTCAGGTGCACCCAGTCGACGGTGAAGTCGCGGCCGGCCTCCTGCGCGGCGGTGATGAAATCGCCGCGGAGCTTGGCGCGGGTGGTCTGCGGCGGGGTGTCCACCGCGGCGTCCACCGCCTCGTCCTCGGTGATCCGCTTGGCCAGGCCCTTGCGCTGCAGCAGGTCGAAGACGCCGCGGCCGCGCTTGATGTCGTGGTAGGCCAGATCCAGCTGGGCGATCTTCGGGTCGGACAGCTCCATGTTGTAGCGATCCTGGTAGCGCTGGAACAGCTTGCGCTTGATCACCCAGTCGATCTCGGTGTCGACCTTGGCGAAATCCTGGGCCTCGACGGCGTCCAGGGTGCGGCCCCACAGGTCCACGACCTGGTCGATCTGCGGATCCCGGTCCCGGTTGCGCAGGTGCTCGACGGCGCGGGCGTAGTACTCGCGCTGAATGTCGAGGGCACTGGCCTGCCGGCCGCCGGCCAGGCGCACCGGGCGCCGCCCGGTCATGTCGTGGCTGACCTCGCGGATCGCCCGGATCGGGTTGTCGAGCGCGAAATCGCGGAACGAGACACCCGCCTCGATCATCTCCAGCACCAGCGCGGCCGTGCCGACCTTGAGCATGGTGGTGGTTTCGGCCATGTTCGAGTCGCCCACGATGACGTGCAGCCGGCGGTATTTCTCCGCGTCGGCGTGCGGTTCGTCGCGGGTGTTGATGATCGGGCGCGAGCGGGTGGTCGCCGAGGAGACGCCCTCCCAGATGTGCTCCGCGCGCTGGGAGAGGCAGAACGTGGCCGCCTTCGGGGTCTGCAGCACTTTGCCCGCACCGCAGATCAATTGGCGCGTCACCAGGAACGGCAGCAGCACGTCGGAGATGCGGGAGAACTCACCGGCGCGCACGACGAGGAAGTTCTCGTGGCAGCCGTAGGAGTTGCCCGCGGAGTCGGTGTTGTTCTTGAACAGGTAGATGTCGCCGCCGATGCCCTCCTCGGCCAGCCGCTGTTCGGCGTCGATCAGCAGTTCCTCGAGGACGCGCTCACCGGCCCGGTCATGGGTGACCAGCTGATGCAGGCTGTCGCACTCTGCCGTGGCGTACTCCGGATGCGAACCCACATCGAGGTACAACCGAGCCCCGTTGCGCAGGAACACATTCGAGCTCCTGCCCCAGGACACCACCCGGCGGAAAAGGTACCGGGCAACCTCGTCGGGGGACAGCCGACGGTGACCGTGGAAGGTGCATGTCACACCGAACTCGGTCTCGATCCCCATGATTCGTCGCTGCACATACTCGACATTACAGCCATGTCATGTACTTCCGTGGGGCTGCGGACAACACCGGCCATACGGGTTCACAACGATTTGACCGGCGGTACCGGCCGGAAAAGGGCCCGGGCCCGCCCCGACCGCGGCGGTCGGAGCGGGCCCGGGCCCTGGCTTGTCCGGGCTATTCGGCCTCGGGGTCGGCGGCGGCCGCCGGGGCGGTCGTGGCCGGGTTGAGCAGTTTTTCCAGCGCCGATTTCGGGACCCGCCGGAAGGCCCGGCGGGGGCGGGCCTGCTCCAGCGTGGCCACCTCGAGCTGGGCGACACCGATGGTCCGCTTGTCCGGGCCCTCGGGCACCCCGGCCTGCAAGGCCTTGACCGCCACACCGACGGCGGCGGACAGGTCCAGACCGGCCTTGTAGGAGCTCTTCAGCGCGCTGACGATGGGCTCGGTCGTGCCGCCCATCACCACGTACTCGCGCTCGTCGACGATGGAGCCGTCGAAGTTGATCCGGTACAGCACCGACTGGGTCGGCTGCTCCGGATAACCCACCTCCGCGACGCAGATCTCCACCTCGTAAGGCTTGAGCTGGTCGGTGAAGATGGCGCCCAGGGTCTGGGCGTAGGCGTTGGCCAGCGCCCGGCCGGTGACATCGCGCCGGTCGAACTGGTAACCGCGCAGATCGGCCTGCAGGATGCCACTGCGGCGCAAGTTCTCGAACTCGTTGTACTTGCCCACCGCCGCGAAACCCACGCGGTCGTAGAGCTCACTCACCTTGTGCAGCGTCGCCGAGGGGTTCTCCGCGACGAACAGCACACCCTTGTCGTAGACCAGCACGATGACGCTGCGGCCGCGCGCGATGCCCTTGCGCGCGAGCTCGGTCTTGTCGCGCATGATCTGTTCGGCCGAGGCGTAGTAAGGCAGTGTCATGCCGGGGTGCCCCCTTCTTCCGCGGCCTCACGGTCGGCGACGATCGCCCGCGTGATCGCGGCCAATCGCTCCTCCGTCACCTCGTCGGAACCGTTCTCGTCGATCACCACGGCGGACGGGAAGATTCCGCGCACGAGATCCGGTCCGCCGGTGGCGGTGTCGTCGTCGGCCGCGTCGAACAGCGACTCGACGGCGATGCGCAACGCGCGCTCCTCGTCGATCCCCTTGGCGTACAGCTTCTTCAGCGACGACTTGGCGAACATCGAGCCGGAGCCGACCGCCGCGTACCCGAAGCGTTCCTCACTGCGCCCGCCGACCGCGTCATAGGTGACGATCCGGCCCTTGCGGTCCGGGTCGACCGTGTGCTCGTCGTAGCCGACCAGCACCGGCACCACCGCGAGGCCCTGCATGGCGGCGGGGAGATTGTCGCGCACCATCTTCGACAGCTTGTTGGCCTTGCCGTCGAAGGTGAGCGAAACGCCCTCGATCTTCTCGTAGTGCTCCAGCTCGATCGCGAACAATCGCACCATTTCGATGGCCAGGCCCGCGGTACCCGCGATGCCCGCGGCCGAGAAGGAGTCGGTGATGTGCACCTTCTCCATATCGCGGCTGGCCAGCAGGTTTCCCATGGTGGCGCGCCGGTCGCCGGCGATGAGCACGCCGCCGCGGTAGCTGACCGCGACGATGGTGGTGCCGTGCGGGGCGATGTCCGACACGGAGGTGCCACCGGTCATTCCGGTGGCACCTTCGATCGCGGCGAACTTGTTGCCCGGCAACAGTTCCGGTGCGTGCGAACGCAGTTGTTCGATGAACGAGGACAGCGCGGGCCCCGGCTGGAGACGCATCGGGTCACTCGCTGTCACTGGCCGCCCTTCTGCACGTACGCACGGACGAAGTCTTCGGCGTTCTCCTCGAGGACGTCATCGATCTCGTCGAGCAGGTCGTCGGTCTCCTCCGCCAGTTTCTCGCGACGCTCCTGACCCGCGGCGTCTACACCCTCGGGACCCTCGTCCTCGTCGCCGCCCCCGGTGCGCTTGGTCTGCTCTTGTGCCATGGCAGCCGACCTCCTCTGTCCTCAACATGACCGGACCTGAATTATGAGCACGGTCGCGATCATGAGCAATGTGCGTGCTCGTCCTTCAACCCTACCCAGCAACACCGACCAGGTGGCGCATCTGTGTTCAATTCGCTGTCCGGTTGTGTTCGCTTACGTGGTCAACTGTTCCACCAGATCGGCCGCCGAGTTCACCCCGTCCAGCAGTTTGCCTACATGCGCCTTGGTGCCCCGGCGCGGTTCCAGGGTGGGAATCCGCACCAGCGAATCCCCGCCCAGATCAAAGATCACCGAATCCCAACTGGCAGCCGCGATGTCGGCGCCGAAGCGGCGCAGGCACTCGCCGCGGAAGTAGGCGCGAGTGTCGGTCGGCGGGTTGGTCATCGCGTCGAGCACCTGCTGCTCGCTGATCAGCCGCTTCATCGAGCCGCGCGCCACCAGGCGGTTGTAGAGCCCCTTGTCCAGGCGCACGTCGGAGTACTGAAGGTCGATCATGTGCAGCTTGGGCGCCGCCCAGCCCAGGCCCTCCCGCTGGCGGTAGCCCTCGAGCAGGCGCAGCTTGGCGGTCCAGTCCAGCAGGTTCGCCGTCTCCATCGGGTCGCGTTCCAGCAGGTCCAGCACCATGGCCCAGTTTTCCAGGATGTCGCGGGCGCGCGGGTCGTCGACGCCCTCGCGGTCCATGAACTTGGCCACCCGCTCGTGGTAGAGCCGCTGCAGGGCCAGGCCGGTGAGCTCGCGGCCGTCGACCAGGGCCACGGTGGCGCGCAGGGTGGGGTCGTGGCTGATCTGGTGCACGGCGGTGACCGGGCGGGCCAGCTGCAGATCGGAGAGATCCTCGCCGGCCTCGATCAGATCCAGCACCAGGGCGGTGGTGCCGACCTTGAGGTAGGTCGACATCTCGGCCAGGTTGGCGTCGCCGATGATGACGTGCAGGCGGCGGTATTTGTCCGCGTCGGCGTGCGGTTCGTCGCGGGTGTTGATGATGCCGCGCTTGAGCGTGGTCTCCAGGCCGACCTCGACCTCGATGTAGTCGGCGCGCTGGGACAGCTGGAAACCGGCGTGGTCGCCGGACTGGCCGATGCCGACCCGGCCGGAGCCGCAGATCACCTGCCGGGACACGAAGAACGGGGTGAGCCCGACGATGATCTGGTTGAACGGGGTGTCGCGGCTCATCAGGTAGTTCTCGTGGGTGCCGTAGGAGGCGCCCTTGCCGTCGACGTTGTTCTTGTAGAGCTGCAGGCGCGGGGCGCCGGGCACGCTGGAGGCGTGCCGCGCGGCGGCCTCCATGACCCGTTCGCCCGCTTTGTCCCAGATCACCGCGTCCAGCGCGTCGGTGACCTCGGGCGCGGAGTACTCCGGGTGCGCGTGGTCGACATACAGCCGCGCCCCGTTGGTGAGGATCATGTTGGCCGCGCCGACCTCGTCGGCGTCGATCACCGGGGCCGGGCCGTTCATCCGGGACAGGTCGAAACCGCGCGCGTCCCGCAGCGGGGACTCCACCTCGTAATCCCAGCGGGTTCGCTTCGCGCGCGGCACTCCCTCAGCGGCGGCGTAGGCGAGGACCGCTTGCGTGGAGGTGAGAATCGGGTTCGCCGACGGCTCGGTGGGAGTGGAGATGCCGTATTCGACCTCGATACCGATAATGCGCTGCATACCTCGAGCCTAGGCGACGCGCCCCCGCGACCCCGCCGCACCCGGGGTCCGGCGAGCCGGATGTCATTCCGGCGAGCGGTGTTCCGGCCGCCGGTGTCAGTTGTCGAACCAGACGACCAAGCGCACCTTGTCGGCGCCGTGCACCGCGGCCAGCGCGGCCATCACATCCCAGGTCGGCTGCCAGCTGCCGCCTTGGGCGATCACATCACCCCTGGTCAGGCGGACGACACGAAACATGGTGTCGCCGTCGACCCACTCGGTGCCCTCCGGCCAGCTCTCCCCGTAGCCGAACTCGGGCCGATCCGACTTGCCGGCCAGCTCGGCGAACCGGGCGCTCCAGACCGCCTTGCCGGCCTCGGCCCACCGACCGTCGGGCCCACGGCGGAATTCGTGGATGCGGGCATCCGGTTCCTCGGCGGGCACGCTCCAATCGATACGGGCGATTTCCTCCCAGCCGATCCACGTGCCGCTGTGAAAGCCGTCCTCGGCGTAGGCGTCCCGGACCGTCTGCGAAGCGTCCTTGGGCAGACCGCGATGCGCCGCGATCGGGCGAAAGCCCGCGTGGTTGCGGACGCCGAACAGCAGGCCGAAGGCGTCGTAGTCGCGACCGCCCTCGATCAGATCGAAATCCATCGCGGCCTGCCAACTGTCTCGACGCCACCAGACCCGGCATTCGATGTAGCCGTGGATATCGCACCCCATACCCGGCGATTCTCCCCGGCGGGGCGCGCTGCGGGCAAAGGCTTTTCGGCTGTCTCCTCCGGGTGACGGACCGGGATGTCATCCCCGGAGTCGTACTTCCGGAGGACCCTGGGCGGGGCCGTGCGCCCGATAGTCGAAACATGACCGAATCGATTGTCGATCCTCGCCCGGAAGCAGGGCGGCACCGTACCCCGGAGGCGCCCGCGCGGCCCACCCGACTGGTCGCGCTGGATGTGCTGCGCGGCATCGCGATCCTCGGCACGCTCGGCACGAACATCTGGATTCTCACCAACCCGCAGGGGCTCGTCGGCTATATCGGCGACCTCGGGTCGGCGGCGGACAGCGGGTGGATGTGGGCCGAGCGGGCGCTGCAGCAGATCGCCCAGGGCAAGTTCCTGGGGCTGCTCACCATCATGTTCGGCATCGGCCTGGCGATCCAGCAGCGCTCGGCGGCTCGAGGCGGGCGGCGCTGGCCGGGGAAGTATCCGCTGCGGGCCGGGCTGCTGTTCCTGGACGGTGTGCTGAATTTCGTGCTCGTCGCCGAATTCGACGTGCTGATGGGCTACGCCGTCACCGGCCTGGTGGTGGCCTACGTGCTCGCGACGAGTGAACGGGCGCAACGCCGTTGGCTGATCATCGCGGCCGGTGTGCACGTGGCGATGCTGACCCTGATCGCGCTCGCGCTCACCTTCGGGCCGCGCGGGGAATCCGCGCCGCGCCAGGACCTGGACCCGAATCCCTATGCGGACGGCTCGTTCTGGGATCTGGTGCTGTTCCGGCTCGATCACGCCCTGCAGTTCCGGATCGAGGCGGTCTTCGTGTTCGCCATGTCGGTGGCGCTGTTCCTGGCGGGCGCTCGCCTGTTCCGGGCGGGCGTGTTCACGCCGGAGGGCGCGCGGCTGCGCAAGCGGCTGATGCTCGCCGGCGCGATCGCCGCGCCGATCGATCTGGCCGCCGGGATCGCGGTGGGCGGCGACATCGTCGTGTTCACCCGGTACGGGACCGCGCCGTTCGTCGCCTTCGGCGTGCTGGCGCTGGTCGCGGAGTTCTACGTGCGCCGCGACCGGGTCGGCTTCGTGGGCCGGCGGCTCACCGATGTCGGGCGGACCGCGCTCAGCTGCTACATCCTGCAGAACCTGGTGGCCTCGGTGTTCTGCTACGGCTGGGGTTTCGGGCTGGCGGCCCGGGTCTCCCCCGAGGCGTACGTGCCGTTCACGATCGGGATGTACCTGCTGGTGTCGCTGATCATGATCACCGCCGCGCATCTGTGGCTGCGCCGCTTCGACCGCGGGCCGGTGGAATGGTTGTGGCACAGCAGCTATCGCCTGCTGACCCGGGAGCGTTGAGACCGCGCGAGAATCGATCTCGGCGAAAGAACACGAGTAGTCCACTACTCGTGTTCTTTTCGTCCGGCCGGGTGAAGCTGGTGGCGTTCGAAGTATCGAATTACCCGGCGCTGCCCGGATTTACGGAGTCCCTTGATGAAAGCCTCGGTCCGCGAGGTCTGGTTGCCGTTCAACGCGTCGCTGCACGGCCGCTACCCCGGCCCCGGCGACGACATCGATGTCTTCCGCAGGCTCGAGCAGTTGGAGACGTTGCTGCGCGGGCGCATGGTCCGGCACGGCAGCGGCGCACTCGTCATGCCGTTCGCGGCCTTCAACTCCTGGCCCGCCGACGCCCAGCTCGGCCTGCTCAGCATGGGCTGGCACATGGGCGCCGAGTTCCACTTCCCGCGCTTTCAGGACGCCACCTTCGACCGCGATTGGCTGCGCTGCGCGGCCGAGTGCCGCATCAATCCCGAGAGCGGTCCCACCGCCCGGCGCAACGACCGCGATCAGCAGCTGTTCCGCAACGCCCATCGCGTCGAGAGCGAGGGCCTGGATCCCGAAGTGCTGCTCTTCGAGGTCCCCTGAGCGACCGGCTACGGTGGGCCGAATGGAGTTCGCACAGGGCTGGGACAGCATCACCACGCTGGTCGAGGACCGCTGGGTGGAGCGGCGGCCGCGCCGGCCGGAGATCGCGGCGCAACTCCGGCGCGAAACCCGCCTGCTGCCGTGGCTGGCGCCCCGGCTCCCGCTGCCGATTCCGGTGCCCTGGGTGGCCGGTGCGGCGCCGCTGATCGTGCGCCACGCACTCGTGCCCGGCGCGGCGACCGAAGCTCCCACCGGCGAGCACGGTGCGATCGTCGGCGCGTTCCTGCGCGCACTGCACGACAGCCCCGCCGAGGAGGCCGTGCGGCACGGTTTGCCGCCCGCCGAAACGACCCGGCGCGAACGCGCGGAGACGACCGCCCGGTTCCGGGCCGAGGTGCTCCCCCTGCTCCCGCCCGCGCACCGCGACCAGGCCGGCGCCCTCCTCGACACCTGGCAGGACTTTCCAGCCGACACACTCGTGCACGGCGACCTCGGTCCCGAACACCTGCTCACCGCCGACGGCCAGGTCACCGGCGTAATCGATTTCGGCGACGCCCACCTGGGCGACCCGGCCATCGATCTGGCCTGGGTATTGTTCGGCGCCCCAACGGCTTTCGCCGACGCCGCCGCGACGGCCTACGGCGTCGGCACCGAACTCCGCCGCCGCGCCTGGCACTGGCACCAGCTCGGGCCCTGGTACGAGGTCACCTACGGCATCGACATCGCCGACCCGGCCGTCCAGCGCGACGGCCTCGCCGGCGTCGTCGCCCGCCTGGTCCTCGGCTGACCAGCGCCGCGACCACCCCACAGCACCCGCCCCGAAAAACGCTACCGCTGCGCATTGCGAACAGCGCGGCGAGCCCGCGGGTCGGGCCACCGCATCGACTCAGACGTCGAAGTACAGGTCGAACTCGTACGGGTGGGGGCGCACGTTGATCTCGGCGATCTCGGTCTCGCGCTTGAGGCGGATCCACGTTTCGATGAGATCGTCGGTGAAGACGTTGCCCTCGGTGAGGTAGTCGTGGTCGGCTTCGAGCCGGTCGATGACGATGTCGAGGCTGGCGGGGGTGCGGTTGACCTCGGCGGACTCCTCGGGGGTGAGTTCGTAGAGGTCTTTGTCGATGGGGGTGGCGGGCTCGATCTTGTTCTTGATCCCGTCCAGGCCCGCCATCATCATCGCGGCGAACGCGAGGTAGGGATTGCCGGAGGAATCGGGACAGCGGAATTCCAGGCGCTTGGCGAAACGGCTGGTGCCGGTGACCGGAATGCGCACTGCGGCAGACCGATTGCGCTGGCTGTACACCAGATTCACCGGGGCCTCGTAGCCGGGCACCAGGCGCTTGTAGGAATTCACGGTCGGATTGGTGAACGCCAGCAGCGAGGCCGCGTGCCGCAGCAGGCCGCCGATGTAGTGCCGGGCCAGATCCGAGAGCCCGGCATACCCGGCCTCGTCGTAGAACAGCGGTTCGCCGTCCTTCCACAGCGATTGGTGCACGTGCATTCCGGAACCGTTGTCGCCGAACAGCGGCTTCGGCATGAACGTCACCGTCTTGCCGCTGTTCCACGCGGTGTTCTTGATGATGTATTTGTAGAGCTGCAGATCGTCGGCGGCGGCCAGCAGCGTGTTGTACTTGTAATTGATCTCGGCCTGCCCGGCGGTGCCGACCTCGTGGTGCCCCTTCTCCAATTCCAGCCCGGCCGCCTGCAATTTGGTGCACATCTCGTCGCGCAGGTCGACTTCGTGGTCGTAGGGCGCGACCGGGAAATAGCCGCCTTTTGGCCGCACCTTGTAGCCGCGATTCAGCGAGCCGTCCGGGTTGTACTTCTCGCCGGTGTTCCAGGACGCCGACGCCGAATCCACCTCGTAGTAGGCGCGATTCATGCCGGTGCTGTAGCGGACGGCGTCGAAGATATAGAACTCCGCCTCCGGCCCGAAGTAGGCGGTGTCGGCGATAGCGGTGCTGCGCAGGTAGTCCTCGGCTTTGCGGGCGACATTGCGCGGGTCGCGGCTGTAGGCCTCGTGGGTGTGCGGATCGTGCACGAAACAGTTCAGGTTCAGCGTTTTCGCGCTGCGGAACGGGTCCAGGCGCGCGGTGCGCAGATCGGGCAGCAGCAGCATGTCGGACTCGTGGATGGACTGGAACCCGCGCACCGACGAACCGTCGAAGGCCAGGCCGTTGTCCACCAGATCGTCGCCGAACATGACGGCGGGCACCGAGAAATGCTGTTGCACGCCGGGAACATCACAGAAACGGATATCGATGTATTCGACTTCCTCCGCGCGGATGAAGTCCTGAATTCCTTCGGTGGTGTGGGCAATCGACACGGTTCTACTCCTCGCTCGCGCGGATCGTGCACGTCCGCGGATCGGCGAGGCGACCGTCCCAGATTCGACCGGACCGCTGCGTTGCGGATCACGGCAGGTGCTGCTCGCCGATCTCACCATACGACTCCCACCGCACCGCCGGAGCGAGAATCAGCGCCCCGCACAAAGACCGGCGGGCGGGTTCGGCATTCTGCCGATAGCGCGGGCGCGAACGGTGCGGTGAGCTGAACCACACGGCCGCGGTGGCCGTGGCGGATCCGAGAGGCTCGAGATGATTTCGTCTGCGCTGCGTGTCGCGGCGGGCGTGCTGTGCTGCGCGGTCACAGCGGGCGTGCTGCCCGGCGCCGCGGCGGCGGACCCGGTGCACACCTGGTTCGTCGGCGCGGACGCCCCGGCGAACGGAAATGGTTCGGAGGCAGCGCCTTTCGCCAGTCTGGCCGCGGTCTCGGCGGCCGCCGGCCCGGGTGACACCATCATCGTGCTGGCCGCGTCCACACCCCTGGACGGCGGCATCGCCCTGCGGCCGGGACAGAAGCTGCTCGGGCGCGGCGGAACCCTGACGAACTCCACCGCCGCCCACGACGGCGACGCGGTGCGCTTGGCCCCCGGCACCGAGGTCCGCGACCTCGTCGTCGCGGGCGCGCAGCGCGCGGGCATCTACGGCCGCAACGTCGAGTCCGTGGTGCTCAGCGGCAATACCGTGACCGACACCAACCGGGCCTGCCACACAGGCTTCGTGGTGCAGCCGTTCCCGCCGATGCTGGGCGTCCCGTTCGGCATGTCGCTGCCCGCGGCGCCGAACCTGATCGCGCTCACCAACGGCTGGGCGGGCATCATGATCGACTCCGACGCCGGCGCGAGCACCCTCGTGATCGAGCGGAACACGGTGCGCGACACCGCCTGTGGCGATGGCATCGACGTCCGCACCAGCGGCACGGCCCAGGTCACCGCGACGCTGACCGGCAATCTCACCGAGGACATCAACGAGGGCCTGTCCAAGTTCTCGGTGCTGGCGCTGGGCCTGCAGAGCACCGGCGACTCCGCGCTCACGGCCACCCTGCACGGCAACACCCAGCGCCGGATCGCGTTGCCCGCCAACGATCCCAAGAACGCGGTCGCCGACAGCGAGGGCGTGTTCGTCAACGCCGCCGAGCGCGCCCGCATGCGCATCGCCATCGACCGCAACCGCTACGAACAGGGCGGCGGTCATTTCTCCGCCAACGGCATCGAATTCGTCACCAGCAACGGCACACCGGACAGCGAGGTGACGCTGACCGACAGCGAATTCCGGGACGTGCCTGGCGATATCGTGCAGAACCTGAACCTGAGCAACGAGGGCGCGCGCCACATCATGACGATCGACGGGCTGGTCGCCACCGGCTCCAGCTTCCCGGGCGCTGTGCTGAACCCGATCGTGCCCGGCAACCTCGGAACCTGTTTGTTCTCGGCCAGTTTCGGCCGCGCCAACCATACGGCGCTGACCCTGCGCAATGCCCGGCTGAGCGGGTGCAGCGCCGACGGCCTCGGCGTCTACGCCTACTCCCCCGCCGGACCGGATCCCGCGCGGCACCTGATGACCTTCGCCGTCTCCGACACCACGATCGCCGACGCGCAGGTCGCCGATCTGCACATCCGCACCGTCGGCGACCTCACTCTGACCGGGACGATCGAGCGCACCCGGATCGCGGGCGAGATCGCGCTGGGCCGGACCGGCGGCACGCTCGGCCCGGGCTCGATGCTCGACTTCACCAGCGGTAACTGCCTCACCCCGGCCGCCATACGGGCGCTCGAGTCCGCCCCGCTGCCGGTGCGCGTCAGCCCCAACTGCGAGTAGTGCTGGATTTGCGGATACACCCCGATCCGCCCAGCTGCCGGGACGCCTCGGCCCGACTGCGCATAGTGAGGTTTCCGCATGTCCCGGCGCGCGGCGACAGGTCAGCCCAGTATCCGGCGCGACCGGCAGGCACCCCGGCCCGGTCGTGGACGGCGCGGGCCAGCAGCTTGGTCACATGCACAAACCCACGCCGGACAGTCTTCGCGTTTGCCGCTAGCCGAAGCCGGGGTCGGTGCGTTGTCCTTGAAGGACGCTGAGGTCAAGCCGTTGCACGGGGCGATGGTGTGGCCTCTACCACGATGAGTAGACAGGTTCGGGTTTTGGTTTCATCGACAGTCCCGGCGGACAAGGTTCGTCCGGACACGTTGTGCGCCGCCTTCCAGGCGAACGTGGCGCGCTATGGCGACGCGGTCGCCCTGCGCACCATGGGTGGCGCGCAGTCGCTGACCTGGCGGGAGTACGGCGAGCGGGTCCGCGCGATCGCGGCGGGCCTAGCGGGGCTGGGGGTCGGGCCGGGCGACACGGTGGCGCTGATGCTCACCAACCGCCCCGAGTTCCACCTGTGCGACACCGGCGTACTGCACACCGGCGCGACGCCGTTCTCGGTGTACAACACCAACCCGGTGGACCTGCTGGCATACCAGTTCGGCAATGCCGGCAACAAGGTGGTGATCTGCGAAAAGCAGTTCGCGCCACAGATTCTCGCGGCGGTGGCCAAGGCGGCCGAGCAGGGCAACCAGGTGGAGCACGTCGTCTGCGTCGACGAAGCCGTGGACGGCACGCTGTCGCTGGCCGAGGTCACGGCGAACCCGAAGGCGGGCTTCGACTTCGAGGCCACCTGGCGCGCGGTGGACCCCGAGGACCTGCTCACCATCGTCTACACCTCCGGCACCACCGGCCCGCCCAAGGGCGTGGAGCTCACCCACACCAACTTCATCGAGAACGCCCGCGTCATCGAGCAATTCGGCGGCGGCGGCATCGACGACCGGGTGATCTCCTATCTGCCCGACGCGCACGCCGCCAACCGCTGGTTCGCGCACTACCTGACCATGCTCGAGGGCGGCCAGATCACCACCGTGCCCGACTTCAAGCAGGTCGCGGCCGCGCTGAGCGAGGTGCATCCCTCGGTGTTCCTGGGCGTGCCGCGGGTCTGGGTGAAGGTGAAGGGCGCGCTGGAGGAGCGCTTCGCCGCGGAGCAGCCGCTCAAACGCCGCCTGGTGCACTGGGCGATCGGCGTGGGTCGGGCGCGGGCGCGCGCCGCCTCGGCGGCCCGGCCGCTGAGCGCGGCGCAGCGGGCGCAGTACCGGATCGCGGAAAAGCTGGTGCTGCTACCGATTCGGGAGAAGCTCGGCCTGGACAAGGTGCGCGTCGCGGTCACCGGCTCGGTGGCCATTCCGCCCGAGGTGCACGAATTCTTCCTCGGTCTCGGTCTGCCGTTGTGCGAGGGGTACGGCATGACCGAGTGCACGGCGGGCGCCACGCTCAACGGCCCGGACCGGGTCAAGATCGGCACGGTCGGCACGCCGCTGCCCGGCGCGGAGATCAAGCTCGCCGACGACGGCGAGGTCCTGGTGCGCGGCAAGATGGTGATGCGCGGCTACCGCAACGATCCCGTGAAGACCGCCGAGACGGTCGACGCCGAGGGCTGGCTGCACACCGGCGACATCGGCACGATCGATGCCGACGGCTACCTCTCGATCGTGGATCGCAAGAAGGAGCTGATCATCAACGCGGCGGGCAAGAACATGTCGCCGTCCAACATCGAGAACACCATCGCCGCGTCCACGCCGCTGGCCGGCACGGTCGTGGTGATCGGTGAGCAGCGACCGTTCAACACCGCGATGATCTGCCTGGATCCCGATCTGGCGGCCGCCTTCGCGCAGCGCCACGGCATCAGCGCCGGGCCGACGGCGGAGCTGGCGAAGAATCCGCAGGTCCTGGCCGCGATCGAGCAGGGCGTCGCCGAGGCCAACGGCAAGCTCTCCCGGGTCGAGCAGGTGAAGAAATACATCGTGCTGCCCGATGTCTGGGAGAACGGCGGCGACTGCCTGACGGCGACCGGAAAACTCAAGCGAAACCCGATCGCGGCTCGTTATACCGCTACGATCGAGGATCTTTACTCGAAGTAAGTCAGGGGATAGCAATGTCGCTACCGCGCACCCGGAGGCTCGCATGAGCAGTACTGGCGAAGCCCCACGCCTCGATGCCGACCGGGTGCGCGTGGCCCGCACGACGCAGTTGTACGACGATCTGCACCGGCGGGCGGCCTCGATGGTCGACGGCTTCTACTCCGCGCTGCCGCCCTACAACCAGATGCCGCAATCGCTGGTGGAAGCCGAGTTCGCGCGCGGCACCAAGCTCAATGTGGATCTGTTCTTCGAGTGTCTGCGCCGCGACGCCGAACCCACCGAGGACGACACCCGCGAACTGATCGAACTCGCCATGGGCCGGGTGCGCGACGGCACGCCGCTGCCGGAGGTGCTCGAGCGCTACCGGCTGGGCGCGACCTTCCTGTGGGAGCGGCTGCGCGAATCCGCCGGGACCGGCGAGCAGGAGGCCCTGCTCGATGTGTCGCTGGCGCTGCTGAAGTACGTCACCCTGGTCACCACGCGGATCGCCACCGCCGCCACCCAGCGCTCGCACGATCCGCGCTGGGAGTTGCTGGAACGCCGCCGCGGCATCGCCGACGCGCTGCTCACCGGCCAGGATCCGGTCGAGTGGGCCAACGATCCGGTGATCCCGGTGGCGGAGGCGTTCCTGGTCGCGGTGTTCCGGCTGTGCGGCACCAACGGCGGGCCCGCCTCGGCGCTGCGGCATCGGGTGGAGGCGATTCCGGGTGTCTTCCTGCGACTGGACGCCGGCGGCTGGACCGCGCTGATTCCGTTGCAGCCCGGGGACGACGGCGCGCAGACCCTGGCCGGTCTCACCGCGCGGCTGCCCTCCCAGCAGACCGGGCAGGCGCCGCCGTACTGGGTCGGGGTGGGCGCCGCGCGCACCCGGGCCGAGATTCCCGCGATGTTCGCCGAGGCGCGCGTGCTGGCCGAACTGGGCCGCTGCCTGACCCGGCGCGAAATCCTCTGCCGCCGCACCGATCTGCAGTTCGAGTACACCGTGGCGGTCAGCGACGCGGCCCGGCCGGGTCTGGCGTCGGTGCTGGCGCCGCTGGACGCGCAGCCGATGCTGGCCGAGACGCTGGAGGTGTTCGTCGACAGCGGCTTCAATCAGCTGGCCACCGCGCGCCAGCTCAACGTGCACCGCAACACCGTGACCTACCGGTTGTCGCGCGTGCACGAACTGACCGGCTTGGACCCGCACCGCCCCGCCGACGCCATGACACTGTCCGCGGCCCGGCTGGCACGCCGGCTCGAGTCGGCGGCCTTCGCGCCGTAACCGCGCTTTGGTCGAGCGCACAAAACCCGCGCCGCCGGTCTGACGAACTGGCGGTGTCCGGACCCCCGCACTGTGCGGTGTGCTGTAGCTCGACGAGGAGGTCGCCCCGCGCCCAGGCGCGTGCCGGGCCTCGACCATCCAGCTGAGGACCAGGTGTTGAGACTGACGACCCGTGCGCGTGCCCGCTCCGGCCGCGCCCTGACGCTCGCCGCGGCCGCGATCACCGCCCTGGGACTGGTCCTCCAGTCCGTGCCGGCCGGCGCGGTCCCGACCGCGGGCCCGGTGCCGGACGCGCCCGCGAACTTCGGCCTGCCCGCGGACTATCGGCCGAGCCCCGAGAAGTACGGCATCGGCTACGAACTGGGCCATGTCGTCCCGCTCGCCGACGGCACCCAGTTGCAGACCGAGGTGCGCTTTCCGACCGATCCGGCGACCGGGCAGCGCGCGGCCGGGGAGTTCCCGGTGGTCGTCAACTTCACCACCTACGGCGCGGTGTCCAGTGCGCTGGCCGCGGCCGTCACCAGCGTGGTCGACACGCTGGGCATCACCCTGCCCGACCACCTGAAGGACGCGCGCCGGATCATCAACCAGGCCACCAGCGCCCAGGACATGCTGGTGCGCCGCGGCTACATCGAGGTGATCGCCGATGTGCGCGGCACCGGCGGCTCCACCGGCGCCTGGAACCCGGCCTCGCGGCAGGACGGCATCGACGGCGCGCAACTGGTGGACTGGGCGGCGCGCCTGCCCGGGTCCAACGGCAAGGTCGGCATGTACGGGTACTCGTTCCCGGCGCTGTCGGCGCTGCGGACGGCCGAAACCGTCGGTCCCGGTTCGCCGTTGAAGGCGATCGTGCCGATGGCCATGCCCAGCAACATCTTCAACGAGGTGCTCGGCCACGACGGCCTGATGAGCCCGCTGCTGCTCACCGTCATCTCGGTGCTGGTGCCCTATCTGAGCCTGATCGGGCCGTTCCTGACCGCGGCGGTGTCGCCGCAGACCTTCCTGCGGGCGCTGGGCGATCACCTGACCGCGCTGGTGTCCTCCGACAGCACGATCAAGCTGCTGCTGGAGGCGTACGCGGGCGGGCCGCTGGCCTATGACGGATCCTGGTGGCAGGAACGGCGTTTCGAGACCGACCTGCCGAAACTGGTCGAGAACGGCATCGCCATGTATCAGGTGGGCGGCCTGTGGGACCTATACCAGGAGGGCCCGTTCCGCAACTACGCGCAGTTGCAGAACATCGCGGCGGGCCGGGACCAGTTCGCGCCGATGGCGCCGGGCGCGCCGACCGACGGCCGTTTCCAGCTCATGATGGGTCCCTGGTATCACGTGGGCCTGGGCTTCGGGCCCGGCTCCCGGCTGGACACCAACCTGATCACCGTGGCCTGGTTCGACCGGTGGCTCAAGGACATTCCGAACGGCGTCGACGAACTGTCGAACACGCTGCACGTGATCGACCCGAACAATGTGGCGGTCTCCACGGCCCGCTATCCGTTCGAGCAGGCCACGATCCAGCGGCGCTGGTTCGACGGTGACCGGCTGGTCGCCCAGCCGCCGAGCGTGCCCGAGGCCGCGGATCGCCTGGAGTACACCGGCATCGACAACATCTGCAATCGGCAGACGCTGGGCCAGTACGCCGGGGGCCTGTTCGATTTCCTGTTCCGGTTGTTCACCGCCTACAACCCGTGCACCGAGCAGGTGCGCGACCCGGTGGCGGGCCTGCGGTACACGATGGATCCGGTCACCGAGCCGACCATGCTGGCCGGGCCGGGCAGCGTCTCCCTGTTCACCTCCTCGACCAGCACCGACGCCGCGTTCCAGGTGTGGCTCGACGATGTCGCGCCGGACGGGACGGCGGTGAACATCACCGGCGGTTCGCAATTGGCGAGCCAGCGCACGCTCGAGGAGAGCAAGACCTGGCGCGCGCCGGACGGCACCGTCTACGCGCCCGAGCACGTGGTACGCAAGGACGCCGAACGCCTGCTGACACCCGGGGAGGTGGTCGAGTTGCAGATCAAACTCCGGCCCACCTTCTACCGGCTGGCGCCGGGGCACGCGCTGCGGTTGCGGATCACCAGCGGGACGTTCCCGTCCACGATTCCGATCCCGGCGGATCTGCCGCGCTTGATCGGCTCGTCCCAGCAGGTCCATCGGGACGCGGCTGGCCCGTCCAGTCTGGTTCTGCCGCTGGGACCCGCCTCCGCGTTCTGAATGCTCGCGTGATCGCACAGTCCCCGGCGGATTTCCGCCGGGGACTGCTCGTTTACCCGGCGAATTCCCCCTCAGGTCACCGAAACCCGCACCGCGCGCGCATCGTCCCGATAGTCTCAGCCAAGGATCCGAACCTGGATCCCGCGTCACCTGCCGGGAGCGTCCGATGGAGAAGGCTCTGGTCACCAACGGGGTGCCCGCACGGATTGCCACGGCTTTCCTGCGCCCCGGAATTCTCGCCTTCGGCGGCTCGATCGCGCCCTCCGATCTGCACGCCCATCACGCCGTGCAGGTCCTCACGGCGTCCACCCCGCTCACCGTGATGGACGCCAGCGGGACCAGGCACCGCGGCACCCAGGTCATCGTCCCCGCCGACGCCCCCCATCGCATCGACGCCGGCGCCGACCACGGCGCCGCCCTCTACCTCGATCCGGAGACCGTGGCCGGGGCCACCGCGGATCGCCGCGCGCACGACAACGGCTGGGCCACCAGTTCGCCGTCACCGCAGGCCCGGCCGGTCCTGGCCGATCAGGTCGCGGCCGTGCTCGACGGGTTGCGCTGCGATCCCGCCACCGCCGGCGGGGCCCGCCACACCGCGGTCACCGAGGCCTTACGGGTGCTGCCCGGCCTGGTCACCGACCGTTCCATCCGTGGCGCCGATGTCGCGCGCCGGGTGGGCCTGTCCCCCGCCCGGCTCTCCCATCTCTTCGCCGCCCAGGTGGGAATCCCGTTGCGCCCCTACATCCTCTGGCTGCGGCTGCGCGTGGCGATCGTCCGGGTGGACTCCGGCGACGATCTGGCCGCCGCGGCGACCGCCGCCGGATTCGACGACGCGGCCCACCTGACCCGCACCTGCCGGCGCACCTTCGGCCTGTTCCCGGCCGCGCTGAGCCGGGCGACCGGCTGGGATCTCGGCGACGGCGCCTGGCAGCCGAGTTAGAACGGCGGCGGGCCCGTACCCGCGATGCGCAGGTTGCCCCACGGATCGCGTTCCTGGAGCCGGCCGGTGGCCGGTCGGCCGCCGGGCAGCGTCAGCGCGACGGCGGCCCGGCCGGGATCGGGCAACTCGGTGCCGGCGATCCGGCCGTACCAGTGGTAGCGGCCGTCGATCGGATCGGCGTGACCGTTCAGTGTGACGTGGACCGGCAACAGCGCGCCCGGGGCGTCGAGCATGGCCGGGCCCGAATACTCGTGCGCCGGTTCGCGATCGGCGGCGACGGTGAGTTCGTAGTGGCGCGGCTCGGGGCGGCGCAGGGCGCGGCGGCGCCACGCGACCGAGCCCGATTGCGCGGCGCGGCGCAGATATTCGTGCTGGGTGGCCGCGCGCACCTCCATGCGCGTGCTCGAGCTGCGATACAGCAGTCGCACGCAGGCGCCGATATAGCGGGCGCGGTGCCGGGCCGCGCGGCCGGAACCGCTGTGCAGGAACAGATTCGGGAAGCCGTGCGCGGCGACGCCCAGGTAGCTGGCCTGATCTCCCGGTAGCGCGCGGCCGTTCGCGGGTACCGCCGCTCGCGCGCCCTGCCCCAGCACGACCACGCGGGGCCGGTAGCGCCGGCCACCGGGGCCGAGCACCTCCCATCGGTCCTCGGCGGCATCGAAGTCGAGCCGTTCGGCGGTGCGCAGCAGCACGACTTCGGCCGGGCTCGCGGCGCACAGCTCCTCGCCCGCCACGGCGGCGTCGAGGACGACGATCTCGGGGCCGGCCATCAGAGCAGGCCCCGGCGCTGCCAGATCCACTTCCCGACCGGCCCGATCAAACCCTGCTTGTCCAGGAAGGCACCGAGATTGGCGGCGCCGGCGGCCAGCGCCCGATGGGCGTGCGGATTCCCGGTCGCCATCCGGCGGGCCGACCGGCCGTCCAGCCCGGCCCGCTCGTACATGTGCCGATTGGTCAGCAGGTAGACGAACAGCGGCGCGGCGACCGCGACACACACTCTGGTGTAGGCGATCTCGGCCGCCGACAGCTCCGGCACGCGGCGGGCCAGGGCGTCGCGGGCGAAGCCGATGTGGCGCGCCTCCTCGGTGACGTGGATTCGCATGGCCCGCGACACCAGCGGTTGCAGCTGCGGATCGTCGAGCGTGCGGCGTTGCAGCGCGTCGAAGATCTCCTCGCCGACCAGGGCGCCCACCCAGGTCATGGAGCCGCGCAGGAACAGCTGCAGGGAGCTGATCGCCAGTCGCCCAGCCAGATTCGGCCAGTAGGGCCGGGCCTCGATGCGATCGATGAGCTTGCCGAACATCATCATGTGGCGGCACTCGTCACCCATCTCGACCAGGGTGTAGTGCGCGTGCCCACTGGTGGGATCGCCGGCCATGAGTTCGCGCAGCAGCAGGCGATTGAGCAGGTTCTCGAACCAGATGCCCACCGAGAGCACGTTGGCCAGCTCCTGCCGGGACAGTTCGCGCCGCTGCTCCGGCGTCATGGCCTCCCACAGCGCGGTGCCGTAGAGCGACACCAATTCTGGCGGGAGGAAGAGTTTTTCGGGATCCAGGGGCGCGTCCCAGTCCAGGTCCACCACGGGATCGTAGGACTTCTTCACCGACCCGGTGAGCAGGCGTTGCGCGAAGGAATCGGCGGGGACGGTTACGGCGTCGTTGCCCATATCGGCTCCAACCCTCAGGTATGCGAGACAATGTGTCACACTCAGATTAGGTGAGACAGACTGTCTCAGTCAATGCCGGAGCGGGTACCGTAAAACTGTGACCACCAACGGAAAACGGGTCGCCGCCGACGGCCGCAGCACCCGCTGGGACGGGCACAAGGCACGCCGCCGCGCCGAAGTTCTCGACGCCGCGATCGCCGTCATCGACGAGGACGGTGTCGAGGTCTCGGTGGGCCGGATCGCCGAGCGCCTGCAACTGCCCCGCCCGGTCGTCTACCGTCACTTCGACGGCCGCGCCGACCTCGACGAGCAGATCCGCCACCGCATCCTGCGCTCCCTGCTGACCCGGCTGATGCCGACGCTGGACCCGAACGGCACCATCGAGGCCGCCGTCGCCCGCGCCGTCGGGGCCTACGTCGGCTGGGTGGCCGAGCACCCGAATCTGCATCGCTTTCTGAGTCAGGCCGCGCCCCAGAGCGATTCGGCGGTCGCGAACGCGCGCAACCGGATCGGCGGCCGCCTGGCCGAGTTGCTGGCCGCCGGCCTGACCGGGTTCGGACTCGACCCCGCGCCCGCCCGCCCGATGGCCTTCGGCCTCGTCTCACTCGCCGACGGCGTGGTGAGCAGCTGGCGCTCGGAATCCGGCGGGCTGAGCTCCGAGCAGGTCGAGGCCATGCTCACCGAATCCGTTCTCGCGCTGTTCGAGGGCAACGCCCGCCGGCTCGGCCTGCCGGTGGCCCGCGACACCATCGTCGGCGATCTGCTGACCCGTACCGGTACCGCGGCGGCGCGCGCCCGGTAGGCTCGGGCGCATGCTCACGCGGTTGCAGCTCAGGGTGCTGGCGGTCCTCGCCTGCCTGCTGCCCGCGCTCGCGCTGCTCGCGACCCCCGCCCACGATTCCGCCGCCTTCGCGCTGCTCGGCGTCGTCGCCGCCTCCGCGCTGCTCGCGCTGGTGTCGCTGCGCTCCACCCGCCTGCTGCCGCTGCGGCTCGCCCGTTCCGGGCCGCCGTCTTCCGCCCAGCGCCGCCGGCGCGGTTCCTACCTGCGCCAGAGCAATCCGGACACCGCCGGCCGCCCGCGTCCTCGAGCACCCGGTCTGGTCCCCGCCTGACGATCCTCCACGGGGTCGTCGGCCGTGCTGACCATTCCCGTTCTCGTGCGGTTCCCGCACGCCTCGAGTCAGGTGCTCGTTCATGTTCGATTTCGTCTATTACCCCGTTTCGGCTGTGCTCCGGGTGTGGCACAGCGTCTTCGCCGCCGTGCTCGGGCCGGGCAGCGGCCTGGCCTGGGTGCTCGCGGTGGTGTTCCTCGTGGCCTCGCTGCGCGCGCTGCTGGTGCCGGTCTTCCTGAAACAGGCGCGCACGCAGGCGGCGCTGCGGCGGTTGCAGCCGCGGCTGGCGGCGATCCAGAAGAAGTACCCCGACGACAAAGTCCGCCAGTACGAGGAAATGCGGCAGTTGCGCAAGGACAACGGCGTCAACCAGCTGGCGGGCTGCCTGCCGATGCTGGGCCAGGGGCTGGTGTTCTTCGCCCTGTTCCATGTGCTGCGGTCCTTCGATCGCACCGCCCCGGCCGGGCACGTGCCGTTCGGATCGACGCCCGCGCCGATGACCGCGGAGCAGAACGCGAACACCGCCAACTACTTCTTCGACGCCGCCGAGGTGCGATCGTTCCTGGACGCCGAGCTGTTCGGGGCGCCGCTGTCGGACACCCTGGCCGGGCATCCCAGCGTGGCGATGATCGCGGTCGCCGTCACCCTGATGCTGATCGCCGCCGTCGCAACGCATTTCACCGCGCGCGCCTCGATCGCCCGGCAGGACCCGGCCGCGGCGCAGCTGCCGCTGATGAACACGCTGATGCTGTGGGTGTTCCCGGCGGGCGTGCTGCTCGGCGGCGCGCTGCTGCCGGTGGCGATCCTGCTGTACTGGGTGTCGAACAACGCCTGGACGCTCGCGCAGCAGCATCTGGTCTACCGTCGCCTCGACGCCGAATCGGCTACGGCGGCAGCGCAAGTGGTGCGCACGGCGACCGCGCCGAAGCCCGGGGCGAAGCCGCGGCGGCGGTAGGCCCTAGCCCGCCCGGCGGGCGCGCAGGTAGTACTCGGCGTTCAGGCCGAGCAGCGCCTGGCGCACGCCGATCGGCGCCCAGCTCGCGGACGGGTCGTGCACGACGGTCGAATCGGTCAGCTCCAGCGTGCGGCCCTTCCATTCGAGCTGGAAAGCCGGTGCGGCGGTGAGGTTCTTGACCCAGTCGGCGCCGGTGCCGTAGGTCAGGGCGATCCGGTACTCCCCGTCGGCCTCGAACACCCAGACCGGTGTCCGGTACGCGCGACCGGATTTTCGGCCCCTGTGCACGACGGTCCCGAACGGCCCGAAACGGCCGG
This sequence comes from Nocardia sp. NPDC050435, assembly GCF_040655395.1. Classification (NCBI taxonomy): domain Bacteria; kingdom Bacillati; phylum Actinomycetota; class Actinomycetes; order Mycobacteriales; family Nocardiaceae; genus Nocardia; species Nocardia sp. NPDC050435. Next base: position 94,515 of record NZ_JBFAJW010000008.1, on the reverse strand, counting down.
CCAGGACGCTCGCCGCCGGGTTGGTGACGTGCCGGTTGAATTTCGCGAGTGCGCGGGGAAACACCATCGGCGGTCCTCTCGAGAAGGTGGCCTGCTGACCTCACGCTACTCTCGACCGGTGTCAGCGCAGCCGAACTCGCCCGCCGAAACGATCGCCGTCTACGACCGGCTCGGGCGGGTGACCGGCGCCGCGGACCGGGCCACGGTCTATCGCGAGGGCCTCTGGCACGCCTCGGCCGGGGTCCTGCTGCGTTCCCGCGACGGCGACCGCGTCTACGTGCACCGGCGCACCGACACCAAACTGGTCTTCGCGGGGATGCACGACTGCCTGGCGGGCGGTGTGGTCGGCCCGGGCGAGACCCCCGAGCAGACCGCGGTCCGCGAACTCGCCGAGGAACTCGGCGTCGTCCTGCCCGCGGGCACCGGCCCGCTGCCCATGGCCGCCGCGGCGTGGGACGGGGAGTGGGACGGCGCGCCCATGCGCTGCCATCTGTTCGCCTACGAACTCCGCTACGACGGCCCGCTGCGCCACCAGCCCGAGGAGATCGCCGACGGCTGGTGGTGGACCGATGCCGAACTTCGCGCGCACCTGGGCGACCCGTCCTGGCCGTTCGTCCCCGATACCCGCGTGCTGGTCGACGACCTGCTCGCATGACAACGGCCCGCCGGGAATCCCGGCGGGCCGTCCACGTCGGCTGCGTTGTGTCAGCTCGCGCTTCCGGAGCCCAGCGAGAGCACGGTCTGCAGAATATTGGCGACGACGGCGAGCAACTCCATGAAGACAATCCTTTATCGAGGGGTGGGGCTTGAAGGACACAGCATCCAGGGACTCGGCATCCGCCCGGTGAACTGCGGGTGTCATCTTCGCAATGAAATCCTCACCCCGCAACCGCTGGCAGATCAGCTGGTGGAGGCGATCGAGCCGGCCCAGGCCGCGAAGGCGCCCGGGTTGCGGGTCTGCAGCAGGACGCGCCCGGGGCCGACGAAATCGAAGACGAACCCCTCGCCGGATTTCAGGGACTGGATGGAGCGGCCGGACACCGCGCGCCGGATGGTGAAGTTCATGGCCAGGTCGTAGGCGACGACGTGGCCGGTGTCGATGGTGATCGGCTCGCCGGGCTGCAGGTCGATCACATCGATCGCGCCGAACACACCGACCACGACCTCGCCGTCGCCGTGCGCGCGCAACCCGAACCCGCCCTCACCGCCGAACAGGTTCGCGAAACCGCCCCACTTGCTCTCCACCTGCACGCCATGGGAATTGGCGATCCAGCCACCGCGGCTGATGAAATACGGCCGGTCCCCGGTGATCTGGAGATTCAGCATGTCGCCCGGCAGGGCGGGTGCCACGTCCACCCAGCCGCCCTGCGGCGGCGCGGTGAAGGTGGAGACGAAGAACGACTCCCCGGACAGCACCGAGCGCTTGAGCCCGGCCAGGATGCCGCCCTCGGCTTTGGCCTGCAGCGTGACGCCGGCCGAATGAGCCACCATGGCACCACTTTCCACGCGCATCGGCTCGCCGCCCTCGAGGAAGCACCGCGCGATGGTGGAGGCGGGATTGTGGCGCAGTTGTACCTTCATATCCGCCGACCCTACAGCGATTCAGCCCAGCGTATGGAGTGCTTCGTCGGTCCGCGCCACGACCGCGCCGCCGTCGTCGGTGAGCACGATCGGGCGCTGGATCAGCTTCGGGTGCGCGGCGAGGGCGTCGAGCCAGCGCTCCCGGTCGGCGGGGGTACGGCCCCAGCTCGCCAAGCCCAGCTCCTTGGCGATGTCCTCGCCGGTGCGGGTGATCTCCCACGGCTCGGCGCCGAGCCGGCGCAGCACCTCGCGCAGTTCCGCGACCGTCGGCGGATCGTCGAGGTAGCGGCGCTCGGTGTAGGCGATTCCGGCCGCGGTCAGGTGCGCGGCCGCGTTGCGGCTCTTGGTGCAGCGCGGGTTGTGCCAGATCTCGGTCGTCATGCCCGCCAGCCTAGAGGCGGCACGGCGGCGGACCGGCGGGCCCCGCGCAACCGGAGAATACTGGTGTCATGAGCCTGCGCGAAAACCCCTACGGCACACCGACCACCAGCGGGCCGGAGCCGTTGATGAAGCGGCAGCGGCTGGTCAACACGGTCGTCCGCACCCTGCTGCGCGTACCCGGATTGTCCCGCGTGGTCGGCAAGCGGCTGCTGGTGCTGCACGTGGTCGGCCGCAAGACCGGCCGATCCTTCGACGTGCCCGTCGCCTACACCCGCCACGACGGCACCCTCCTGATCGGCACCGCCCTGCGCCCGTGGGTGCGGAACCTGCGCCCGGGCACGCCGGTGTCCGCCTCGCTGGGCGGCAAGCCGCGCGAGTTCGATCCCCGCGTGCACACCGGCGAGCTGGACGTCATGCGGCTCTACCAGATCATCGCCGCGGACAATCCGACCAACGCCAAGTTCAACGGCATCGGCTTCGCCGCCGACGGCACACCGGCGAAGGCCGACATCTATCAGACCTGGCAGCTGGGCGGCATGGTCATCGAGCTGACGCCGCGCTGAGCTCAGCGCACGTACTCGTCGGCCACCGCCAGCACCCGGTCGACCAGTTCCAGACCGGTGCGCAGGTCCTCGGCCGAGGTGGTCAGCGGCGGCGCGATCTGGAAACGGTTGCCCGCGTTGAACGGCCACAGGCCGAGCTCCTTGGCGGCGGCGGTCACCCGCAGCATCGGCTCGGCGTCCGGGCCGCTCGCGGCGAACGGGATCAGCGGCTCCCGGGTGCCCTGGTCCCGGACCAGCTCCAGCGCCCAGAAGAAGCCGAGCCCGCGCACCTCGCCGACGCTGGGATGCCGGGACGCCAGCTCCTGCAAGCCTTTTCCGAGCACATCCGCGCCGACCGAGCGGACGTGGTCGAGAATGCCGTCGCGTTCGTAGATGCCGATCGAGGCCACCCCCGCCGCGCAGGCCAGGGGATGACCGGCGTAGGTGAGGCCGCCCGGATAGAGCGTGTCGTCGTAGCGCTGGGCGATCCGCTCGGCGATGAGCACGCCGCCCAGCGGCACATAGCCGGAGTTGACGCCCTTGGCGAAGGTGATCAGATCGGGTTCGACCTCCCATGCCTGCACCGCGAACCACTCCCCGACCCGGCCGAAACCGACCATCACCTCGTCGGCGATGTAGACGATCCCGAACTCGTCACACAGTGCGCGGACACCGGTCAGGTAGCCCGGCGGCGGCACCAGGACGCCGTTGGTGCCGACCACGGTCTCCAGGACCAGGCCCGCGATATGACCGGGCCCCTCCAACTCGATCACCTGCCGCAGATGGTGCAGCGCCGCGGCCGTCTCCTCCTCGGGACTGCTTGTGCCCCAGGGTGATCGGTAGGGATAGGGCGCGAAAAACCTGGTCACGTCGACATTGGTCGGTTCCGCGCCCCAGCGGCGCGGCTCGCCGGTCAGGCCGATCGCGGTGCCGGTGCCGCCGTGATAGGAGCGATAGGCGGCCAGCATCTTGGTGCGGCCGGTGAAGCTGCGTGCCAGCCGCACCGCGTGCTCGACCGCCTCCGCGCCGCCGGTGGTGAACAGGATCCGATTCAGTTGTCCCGGTGCGCGTTCGGTGATGAGCCGGGCCAGCTCGCTGCGCGCCTGGTTGCCCACGGTGGGCGAGATGGTGGCCAGCAGCCGCGCCTGCTCGACGATCGCCTCGATCAGGTCCGGATGCTGGTGCCCGATATTGACATTGACCAACTGCGAGGAGAAATCCAGGTATTTCTTCCCGTGCTCGTCCCAGAACCAGGACCCGGACGCGCCGGTGATCAGCGGCGGATTCGGCCCGCCCTGCACGCTCCAGGGATAGAAGACATGGTCGTCAGCGCTCATTTCCCACCTTCGGTCAGGGTCACCTGGACGGGCTGGAAACCCGTTCCGGTGACATCGATTCCGCCGTCCTTCAGTATTCGCAGAGCCTTGGTGACGTAGTCGTTGGTGTAGGCGGTGGCGTCGGGGTCCTCGCGCAGCACCGTCGCGCCTTCGGCGTTGCGGGTCTCCTTGGCGATCCGGACCGTGCGGTCCCAGGCAGCCTGGTCGATCGTGCCGATCCCGGCCGGCGACGGCCAGATCAGCTTGTTCACCTCGTTGATCTGCCACTGCTGATGGCTCGCGCCCAGCGTGCTGCCCGCGGCAACGGTGATGTCGCGGCACTTGTCGACATTGTCGCGGCAGAACGCCCAGCCCTCGAGCGAGGCGGCCAGGAAGCGCACGGTCTGGTCCTGGTACTTCGGGTCGGCGAGCTTGTCGGTGTTGGCCCAGATCGCGTCCTGCAGCATGGCCACGCCCTGGTCGTTCCAGTCGATGGTGGTGAAATCCTCGGCGGTGTAGAGCTTTCCGGTCGCCGGGTTCTTCGTCTCCAGCAGCTGGGCGTACTCGTTGTAGGACATGGCCTGTGCCGCGGCGATGTCCTTGGCGAGGAAGGCGTTCATGTCGAACTGCTGCTGCACGAGTTTCACGTCCCGGGCCGGGTCCAGGCCCGCCTTGGTCATGCCCGCGAAGAGCTCGAACTCGTTGCCGTAACCCCAGTTTCCGACGGTCTTGCCGCGCAGCGCGGCCGGATCGGCGATGTTGTCGGACTTGAACGCCACCTGCTTGGTGCCCGAGCGCTGGAAGATCTGGGCCACCTCGGTGATGCCCGCGCCCGCTTCCCGGGAGGCCAGCGCCTTGGGCACCCAGGCCACCGCGTAGTCGGCCTGCCCCTGCGCCAAGACCGTCTGCGGCACGATATCGGTGCCGCCGTCCAGGATTTCGACCGACAGCCCCTGCTTCTTGTAGAAGCCCTGATCGACCGCGGCCAGGTAGCCCGCGAACTGCCCCTGCTTGAACCATTGCAGCTGCAAGCGGACCTTGGTGAGGCCGTCCGCGGTGGTGCCCGGTTCGCTCTCGGTGGTGCTGCAGCCGGTCAGCGCCGCCGCGGCCAGCACTGCCAGCGCCAGACAGGCGCGCAATCTCCGTGTGGGTCTGGTCATGTCGATCTCCTGAGAACTAACCGGGGTGTGCGGGTGAGCGATTCGAGCAGGACGACGGCCGCCAGGAACAGCAGGCCGACGAGCATCGCGCCGGCCACGTAGGCCCAGGCGCGCGGATAGGCGGTGTTGGCGGCGGCCGAGAGGATGCGCGACCCGAGCCCGTTCTGCAGGCCGCCGAAGTACTCCGCGATGATCGCGGCGATCACCGCGCCGGGCGCGGCGATCCGCAGACCGGTAAACAGGTATGGCAGCGCGGCGGGCACCCGGACCGTGCGGGTGATCTGCCAGCCGCTGGCCGCGTAGGCGGCCATCAGGTCCTGCTGCACCCGCGGCACCTGGCGCAGCCCCTTGGCCGTGCTGACGAACATCGGGAAGAACACCACGATGGTGACGACCAGCCGGCGCGGGGTGTCGGTGGTGGTCGAGTACATCGAATTCAGCAGCGGCGCCAGCGCGACGATCGGCACCGCGGCCGCGGCGGCGGCCATCGGGCTCAGCAGGCCGTCGACCAGGTGGAAGCGCACCGCCGCCAGCGCGGCGACGATGCCCAGCACCGCCCCGGCCAGCAGGCCGATCAGGGCATTGGCGCCGGTGGCGGCCGCGGCGTCGAGGATGCGGCCGAAGTTCTCGGTGAACTGGCCGGCGATGGCGGTGGGCGCGGGCAGCAGGAACGACGGGACGCCCGCCGCGACCGTGAGCAGTTGCCACAGCGCCACCCCGGCGATTCCGAACAGCACCGGCGGCAGCACCGTTTTCCACGAGCTCATCGCCGCTCCCCGGTGTGCCCGCCGTGCAGGGCCGCGCGCACCGCGGCGACCGCCTCGAAGAACGGTGTGCTGGAACGGATATCGTCGGCGGCGCCCTCGGACGCGCGGCCCCAGCCGCCGGTCGCGACGATGTCGGTGATGCGGCCCGGACGCGGCGACATCACCACCACCCGGTCGGAGAGGAACACCGCCTCGGGGATGGAGTGCGTCACGAACACCACCGCCGCGCCGGTCTCGCCCGTGATGCGCAGCAGTTCGCCCTGCATGCGCTCGCGGGTCATCTCGTCCAGCGCGCCGAACGGCTCGTCCATCAGCAGCAGCGCCGGTGCGGGAGCCAGCGCCCGCGCGATCGCGACCCGCTGCTGCATGCCGCCGGACAGTTCCGGCGGGTACCGGGTCGCGAACTCGGTCAGGCCCGCCATCTCCAGCAGTTCGGCACTGCGGCGGCGTCTTTCGGCCTTGGCTACCCGGTGCAGTTCCAGGGGCAGTTCCACGTTCGCCTGCACCGTGCGCCAGTCCAGCAGCCCGGCCTGCTGGAACGCGATGCCGTACTCCTGGTCGAGCCGCGCCTGCCGCGCGGTCTTCCCGTGCACGGTGACGGTGCCGGTGCTGGGCCGCTCCAGATCCGCGATGATGCGCAGCAGCGTGGATTTACCGCAGCCGGAAGGGCCGATCAGGGAGACGAATTCGCCAGCGCCGACGGTCAGGGAAACCTCCGACAGGGCGGTGACCGCACCGGCGGCGAAGATCTTGCCGACGCCCGACAGCTCCACTGCCCGCGGTTCGCGCACGCTGTCGACGGTTTCTATTGCGGTAGTTGCTTCTTCGATATCGATCGAGGGCTGCTCGGCGATCAACGAGTACCTCCTGACGAGCCGGCGGTCCCGGCGGGACGGCTGTAGCGGCGGAGCGCGAACTCCACGAGCGCGACCATGCCGGTGACCGCGAGACCCAGCAGGGCGGCGGCGAGCACCGCCGCGAACAGCCGGGACGCGTCGCCGGTGGCCTGCTGGGAGAAGACGATGATCTGGCGGCCGATGCCGCCCGCCGTGCCGGTGGAGATCTCGGCGACGACCGCGCCGATCACCGCGGCCGCCGCGGCCAGGCGCAGCGCGGGCAGGAAATGCGGGACCGCAGCGGGAAAACGCAGGTGCACCAGGGTGTCCCACCACCCGGCCGAATAACTGTGCAGCAGTTCCACTGCCGCCTTCGACGGCGCCTGCAACCCGCGCAGCATCCCGACCGCCACCGGGAAGAACGCCAGATAGGACGCGATCACCGCGATGCTCATCCAGGGCCGCCACGGCTCCCCCGCGATCACGATCTTGCCGCCCCACCCGGCCACCAGCGGCGCCAGCGCGATCAGCGGAACCGTCTGCGAGACGACGACATAGGGCAGCAGGCCGCGCTCGACGAAGGTGAACCGCTGCATCAGCACCGCCAGCCCGACCCCGACCAGCGTCCCGATCAGCAGCGCGAGCAAGGCCAGGAGAAACGTGAATCCCGCTGTCCGAAGCAAGGTCTCGCCCACGGTCCCCTTGCCGTCCGCCTCGCCCAGCACCCGGAACACCGACCACACATGCGGCATGGCCGCGTCCGTGGTCCGCGGCAGCACGCGCACCCCGCCCAGGCTCACACCCTGCGCCGGAACCAGCGCCTTGACCAGTTCCCAGACCGCGATGACCAGCACCAGCGCGCCGGCCGGATAGCCGGCGCGCACGAGTCTGGCGCGCGCGCCGCTCATCCGGCGGCCTCCGTCGCCGTCACCGGATGCGCCAGGCGCGGCAGCACCGACTCCCCGTAGGCCTCCAGCGTCGCGGTCTTGGCGTCGTGCTGGAGATACACCGCGAACTGGTCCACGCCGAGCTTCTCCAGCTCCCGCAACCGGGCCAGCTGTTCGTCGGGCGTGCCGAGCAGGCAGAAGCGATCCACGATGGCGTCGGGCACGAACTCGGCGTGGGTGTTCCCGGCCCGGCCGTGCTGGTTGTAGTCGTAGCCTTGGCGGTCCGCGATGTAGTCGGTGAGCGCGGCCGGGATCGCCCCGCCGGTGCCGTACCTGGCGACGATGTCGGCGACGTGATTGCCCACCATGCCGCCGAACCAGCGGCACTGCTCCCGGGCATGGGCCAGCCCGGTCTCGGAGCCGTCGGTGACATAGGCGGGCGCGGCGACGCAGATCCGCACCGCCGCCGGATCCCGGCCCGCCCGCTCGGCCGCCGCCCGGACCCGGGCGATGGTCCACGCGGCGATGTCCGGATCCGCCAGCTGCAAGATGAAGCCGTCGGCGACCTTCCCGGTCAGGTCGAGCGCGCGCGGTCCGTAGCCCGCCACCCACACCTCGAGCCGGGACTCCGCCGCCCACGGCAGCCGCACCACGGTGTCCCCGATCCGGGCGCTGCGGCCGTTGCCGAGCTCCCGGATCACCTCGATGGACTCCCGCATCCGTTCCAGCGTGGTCGGCTTGCCGCCGAGCGTCCGCACCGCCGAATCGCCGCGCCCGATCCCGCAGATGGTGCGGTTGCCGAACATCTCGTTCAGCGTCGCGAAGGTGGACGCCGTCACCGTCCAGTCCCGGGTGGCCGGATTGGTCACCATCGGCCCGACCACGACCTTGCGGGTGGCGCTAAGAATCTGGCTGTAGATGACGTAGGGCTCCTGCCACAGCAGGTGCGAATCGAAGGTCCACACGTGCGAGAACCCGTGCGTCTCGGCCAGTCTGGCCAGCTCGACCACCCGCGCGGCCGGGGGCGTGCACTGCAGCACCACACCGATGTCCATCGGCCTGTCTCCGATCTAGATGAGATTCTGCGAGAGATCGCGCTTGACGAAACGGCCGTGCCCCGCGCTGCCCAGGTACTGCCCGCCGTCGACGATCACCCGGCCGCGCGAGAGCACGGTGTCGACGTGGCCGTCGATCTCGAAGCCCTCCCAGGCCGAGTGGTCCATGTTCATGTGGTGGGTCTTGCCGTAGCCGATGCTGGTGTGGCCCGCGGGGTCGTAGATCACGATGTCGGCGTCCGCGCCCGGCGAGATGACGCCCTTGCGCGGGTACATGCCGAACATGCGGGCCGGGGTGGTGCAGCAGACCTCCACCCAGCGCTCCAGCGAGATCCACCCGTTGCGCACCGCCTGGAACATCAGGTCCATGCGGTGCTCGACGCCGCCGATGCCGTTGGGGATCTTGCTGAAATCCCCGCGCCCGAGCTCCTTCTGATCCTTCATGCAGAACGGGCAGTGATCCGTGCCGACCGTACTGACATCGCCGGTCCGGATGTAGCGCCACAGCTCGTCCTGGTGCCCCTCGGCCCGGGACCGCAGCGGGGTGGAGCAGACCCATTTCGCGCCCTCGAAACCCGGTGCGCCCAGCTGCTCTTCGAGCGAGAGATACAGATACTGCGGGCAGGTCTCGCCGAAGACGTTCTGCCCGTTGCCCCGGGCGACGGCGATCTGCTCGAGCGCCTGCTTCGCCGAGACGTGCACCACGTACAGCGGCGCTTTCGTCAACTGCGCCAGCATGATCGCTCGATGGGTGGCCTCCTCCTCCATCTGCCAGGGACGGGAGGTCCCGTGGAAGTAGGGACCGGTCTCCCCGCGCGCCAGCGCCTGCTCCACCAGCACGTCGATGGCGATGCCGTTCTCCGCGTGCATCATCAGCAGCGCGCCCAGCTCACCGGTGGTCTGCATGGCCCGCAGGATCTGGCCGTCGTCGGAATAGAAGACGCCCGGATAGGCCATGAACAGCTTGAAGCTGGTGACCCCCTCGGACACCAATTCGCTCATACCCTTGAGGGATTCGTCGTCGACCGAGCCGATGATCTGATGGAAGCCGTAGTCCACGGCGCAGTTGCCCGCGGCCTTCTGGTGCCAGAGCCCGAGCGTGTCTTGTACGCGCTCACCGGGTTTCTGCACCGCGAAGTCGACGATGGTGGTGGTGCCGCCCCAGGCCGCGGCCCGGGTGCCGGTCTCGAAGGTGTCCGAGGCCTCGGTGCCACCGAAGGGCAGCTGCATGTGCGTGTGCCCGTCCACTCCGCCGGGGATCACGTATTTGCCGGTGGCGTCGATGACCGTCTCCGCGCTGTCGCGCAGGTCGGCGGCCAGCGCGGTCGAACCGGGTTGCAGGACAGCGACAATGGTCTCGCCGTCGATCAGTACGTCGAGCGGTTGGGAACCGGTGGCGGAGACGACCGTCCCGCCGTGCACGAAGGTGGTCATCACGGCTCCAGCAGTGGTCCGTAGGCGTCCGGCCGGCGATCCCGATAGAACGCCCACCGGTCGCGCACCACCTTCAGCAGATCCATGTCCAGATCACGCAGCACCAGCTCCGGATCGCGGTCGGAGGCCACCTCGCCGACGAACTTGCCCTCGGGGTCGACGAAATAGCTGGTGCCGTAGAAGTCGTTGTCGCCGTACTCTTCCACGCCCACGCGGTTGATCGCCCCGATGAAGTATTCGTTGGCCACCGCCGAGGCGGGCTGCTCCAGCTTCCACAGATAGGCCGACAGGCCGCGCGAGGTCGCCGAGGGATTGAACACGATCTCCGCGCCCGCCAGCCCCAGGGCCCGCCAGCCCTCCGGGAAGTGCCGGTCGTAACAGATGTAGACGCCCACCTTGCCGACCGCGGTGTCGAACACCGGCCAGCCCAGATTGCCGGGCCGGAAGTAGAACTTCTCCCAGAAGCCCCGCACCTGCGGGATGTGGTGCTTGCGGTACTTGCCCAGATAGTTGCCGTCGGCGTCGAGCACCGCGGCGGTGTTGTAGAGCACCCCCGGCTGCTCCTGCTCGTAGACCGGCAGCACGATCACCAAGCCCAATTCCGCTGCCAGCGCGGCGAATCGCTCGGTGGTCGGCCCCGGCACCGACTCCGCGTACTCGTAGAACCGCGCATCCTGCTGCTGCGGGAAGTACGGGCCGTAGAACAGCTCCTGGAAGCAGATCACCTTCGCTCCCCGCGCGGCCGCCTGCCGCGCGTAATCCTCGTGCACTTTGATCATCGACTCTTTGTCGCCGGTCCAGTTCGTCTGGACGAGCGCGGCTCGAACGGTTGGCATGATTGTTATCGTGCACCCTGAAGCAGGTCCAATGTGTTACATCTGCGCGGAAACAATGTCGGCGCGGTAAATCTTGGGGCCGGTGCCGGTTGCCGGTCCATGGCTGTCGCAGAATTGAGCCGTGACGATCGAGCGCGCGAGCACCGGCGGCGCACTCCCCGGCGGAGTGCCGCCGGCCTCGGTCATGTCGCCGTCCGAGCTCACCGCCGATCTCGACGACCGCACGCCGGCCGGTATCGCCGCCGGCATCGGCCGCCGAATCCGTTCCGGCGCTTTACCACCCGGCTCCCGGCTACCGACGGTGCGCGAGGTGGCCAGACAGCTGCGGGTCTCCCCCGCCACCGTCAACCAGGCTTGGCGCGCCCTGGCCGCCACCGGCGCGATCATCGCGCGCGGGCGGGCGGGCACCTTCGTCGGCGAACCCGGCGCAACCCTAGGCGCGCGCCCGGCCGGACGCTATCAGCGCCTGCATCCGCCCTCGGACAGCGCCTTTCGCGTCGACCTCTCGCGCGGCACCCCCGATCCGGCGCTGCTGCCCGACCTCGCCGCCGCATTGCGCGAGATCACCGCACACGAGGCCGGGGATCTGGCCGCGGAGTACCTGGGCGAGGCGGTACTGCCCGCGCTGGCGGCGAAGGTGCGCGGCGACTGGCCGTTCCGGGCCGAGCGGCTCGCGGTGTTCGACGGAGCCCTGGACGCCATCGATCGGCTGCTGTCCACCCATGTGCGCTTCGGTGACACCGTCGCCGTCGAGGCTCCCTGCTTCCCGCCGTTTCTCGATCTGCTGGCCCGGCTCGGCGCTCGTCCGGTCCCGGTCGCGCTGGACGAATCCGGGCCGCTGCCGCGCGAACTCGGGCGGGCGGTCACCGAGTACGGCGCCACCGTCTTCCTCCTGCAACCCCGAGCCCAGAACCCGACCGGCGTCTCGCTGTCGGCCGCGCGCGTGCGCGAACTGACCGAAATCCTCGGCGACACCGAGGTTCTCGTCATCGAGGACGATCACAGCGCGGGCATCGCGGCCGCGGCGCTGCGCTCGCTGGGCGCGCGCCTGCCGCAGCGCACCGTGCACGTGCGCTCCTACTCCAAATCCCACGGCGCCGACCTGCGCCTGGCCGTGGCCGGCGGCCCCGCCGACCTGCTCGACCCGGTGATCGAACGCCGCATGCTCGGCGCGGGCTGGACCAGCCGCCTGCTCCAGCGGGTGCTGCTGACCATGCTCGAGGATCCGGCCGCCGCCCGCGCGGTCACCGAGGCCCGCGGCGAATACCGCAGGCGCGCGGGCGAACTCCGCCGCGCGCTGGCCAAGCAGGGCGTCGCCGTGGCACGGCCCGACGGCATCAACCTGTGGCTCCCGGTCGCCGACGAGAACGCCGCCATGATCTCGCTGGCGGCGGCGGGCATCAAGGTCGCGCCGGGCGGGCCGTTCGAGGTCGGCGAGCAACCGGACTCGGATCATCTGCGACTCACCGTCTCCACCTTGACCGAGGTCGACCTGAGGTGGCTGGCCACCGAATTGGCGGCGGCCGCGGCCGCGGCGCCCACCTATCGGCGGGTCCGCAGATCGTGAACCACGAGACCCTGAGGTAACGCCGGTCCCGGCGGCTCCGATTTCCTGAGCAGGGGGTTGCAGGAACCACTTCGGCCGATCGAGGGGCATATGCGCATCACATCGGTTCTCGCCGTTCTCGCCGCGAGTGCGGCGCTGGCCGTGACGGGCTGCGGCAGCGATTCCTCCGAGCCCGACGCCACCCCGACGACGCCGCGGCCACCCGTCACCGCCTCGCGCTCGGACGCCGAGACCCCGCCGCTGCTCACCGCGCCGCCGTCGCCCGCCACCGCGCCCCCGACGCAAGCGCCCGCCACCAGCCCGGCCGATCCCCCGGGCGGCGGCCACGGTTTGTGCTTCGACCTGAACTCCGAACTCGCGCACGCCGGATTCGCGAAGGTGGCCGCCGCCGAACCCAGCACGACCTGGACCATTCCCGGCGCCAGCGAGGATGCCGCCGAGGCCGGCTGCGCGGGGGTGCTGTCCTGGATGACCATGGAGGGCATCGGGATTCACCCCGTCACCCACGTGCTGTTCTTCGCCGACGGCAAGTACCTCGGCACCGCCTCCGCCGAGCCCTACGCCTACACCCAGGTGATCGGCAAGACCCGCAGCACCGTCTCGGTGCAGTACAAGTGGCCGCTGCCCGAGGACGCGCTGTGCTGCCCGACCGGCGGGCCCAGCGTGGTCACCTTCACCCTCGTCGGCGCGACGCTCCAGGCCACGGGACAGTTCCCGCCCGCCGGCTGATCAGACCGCCCGGGCCGGCTCCGCCGCGCGCCGCCGGGCCCGGCGGGCCATTAGGTAGGCGGCCGCGGCCGCCGGAATGTTCATCAGCACCCCGTACACCGCGCCCGGCACCGCCATCGTGTCGTTGACCAGCACCGTCGCCGCGACGGCGATCGCGATGGCGCCGTTGTGGATACCGATCTCCATGGCCGAGGCGACCGCCTGATCCTCGGCCACGTCCAGCGCCTTCGGCACGAAGTACCCGACCCCGAGGCTGAGCACCGCGAACACCAGGCAGACCGCGGCCAGCGGCCCGATGTTCTCGGTCAGCGTCGCGAAATTCTTCGCCACCGCCGCCGTGACCACCAGGGCCAGCACCCCGATGGAGAGCACCTTCACCTTGCCGCGCATCCGCTCGGCGAACGCGGTGCGGCGATGGTGCACGACCATGCCGATCGCCACCGGCACCAGCACGATGGCGAAGACCTGCGCGAACTTGTCCGGCCGCAGGCCGATCGACTCCGCGTCGGGCAGGAACAGGCGGAACGACAAGGCCAGCACCAGCGGCAGGGTGAACACCGCCAGTACCGAGTTCACCGCCGTGAGCGTGATGTTCAACGCCACATTGCCACCGGCGAGGTGGCTGAACAGGTTCGCCGACGGACCGCCCGGCGACGCCGCCAGCAGCATCATCCCCGCGGCCAGCGCGCCCGTCAGCCCGAACAGGAAGATCAGCCCGAGGCACACCGCGGGCAGCACCACCATCTGGCACACCAGCGCCACCACCGCCGCCCTGGGGTAGCGCAGCACGCGCCGGAAATCCTCGGTCGTCAGCGTCAAGCCGAGTCCGAACATGATCAGAGCCAGCGCGATCGGCAGCAGCACCGCGAAAAGCGTTGAACCCATAGCGATCTCCTCTCACCGGACAACCGCTCGAACATAGCGGACCGATCCCCGGCCCCGCCATGGCCCGGCCCGAACCCGAACCGGCGCTTAGCAAGACGGGGCCGACTGCGCTCGTCCGGCGCGCCGTGCAAGATGGTCGGGGTGGGTACGCGGGACAGCTATGACGAGATCGCCGAGGACTACGCCGCACGATTCGGAGCGGAGTTGCGGGACAAACCGTTGGACCGGGCCCTGCTGCGCGTGTTCTCCGACGATGTCGGCGACGAGGCGCTGGTCGCCGACATCGGCTGCGGGCCCGGACATGTCGCCTGGTACCTGCAGCATCTAGGCTGCCGGGTGACCGGCGTGGACCTGGCGCCGCGGATGATCGAGGTGGCCGCCGCCGCGCACGAGGACATCGAGTTCCGGACCGGTGACATGCGCGCGCTCGAGGTCGAGGACGGCGCGTGGGGCGGAATCGTGGCGCTCTACTCCATCATTCATCTCCCGGCCGCGGAACTACCCGCCGCCTTCGGCGAATTCCACCGCACGCTGCGCCCCGGCGGACTGCTGCTGGTGTCCTTCCACGTCGGCGACGAGGTCCTGCACCTGGACGACATGCTCGGGCACCCGGTCGATCTGGACTTCCACTTCTTCGAGCGGCCCCGGATCGAAACCTTGCTCACCGCCGCGGGATTCCTGATCGACGCCGCCGTCGAACGCCGCGCCTATCCGTCCGAGGTCGAGACCACCCGCGCGTATCTGCTCGCGCGCAAACCGGACGGCCTCAGGGCATGAGGCTGCACAGCAGCTGACCGGAGCCGGAGGCCAGCAGCTGCCCGCCGCGGTTCCACACCCGGCTGCGGAACCCGGCCAGACCGGATTCCACGATGTCGCAGGAGGCTTCGGCGAGCAGCCACTCGTCGACGGGTCCGGCGCGATGGAACTGCACCGACAGATCCAGGTTCGGGGCCAGCAGCTGTTCCCGGTGCGCGGCCAGCAACGCCTGGTACGGGATCAGATCGAGCAGGATGAGCTGGCGCGCCGCGTCAGCCGCCGGATCCTGGGAGCCGGGCCGGAACCGGAACCAGCCCCGCCACTCCGGCGGCCCGAGCGGGCGCTCACGCCAATGCTCGTGCCAGACAACCGGCCTGCCCTCGACGCTCTTCCACACCGAGGGCATGGGCACGGTCAGGTCGTCCCAGGAGCGCAACTGCTCCGGTGGCGGCGCGGGCGCCATCGCGGCGGCGTCGTGCCGCACCCCGGCGTCCAGCCCCGCGGCGGCCAGCCACACCAGCGCGGCCAGAATCGGCTTGCCGCCCTGGGTCATCCGCACCTGGATCGCCTCCGCGCGCCGCCCGGATCGCAGGGTTTCGGCGGTCAGGAGCACCGGCCCGAACTCGGCGACGGACAGGAACTGGCAGGTGGCCGACGCCACCCACGGCAGCGTGCCGTGCACCCGGGCGGTCCGCACCGCGAGCGCCGCCAGATAGCCGCCGACCGGGCCCCACGCCTCCCAATCCGGCGAGAGCGTCGCGGTGTAGCGGCCGTCGGCGCCGTCGACGGCGGTGTCGAGTCCGAGATCTCCCACCCGGTCAGGGTAGGTCAGCGGGCCGGACCGCCGCGATTCCCGGCGGGGAATCGCTCAGTTCAGGCGCAGCATGCCCGACCAGGTCTGCGACCACGGCCGCAGCGGCTGCTCGCAACGCCAGATCGTCACGTCGCGGGTGACGCCGGGCAGACCGAGCCGCGCGTCCACCCGGCCCACCGCCGTCACCGTCCCGAACAGCGCGCGCAGCTCCGGCTCCTCGCCGCCGATCCACACCACCGAGGTGGCCGTATCCGGCGGGGTGCCGAAGTAGCCGAACCCGCGGTTGGGGCTGTACACCGCCGGCAGACCGTACCGTTCCCGCTCGACGTCGAGAGCCGAAGCCTGCCAATAGGAATCGGCGATGAGCACCGCGCGGGCACGCTCGGCGGGAGGCAATTGCCGATAGGCGGCGGCCGTCGCGTCCCGCAATTCGGGCCAGCCGAACTTGCCGTAGACGCCGATCGCCAGCCCGGCCTCGGCCTGGCTGTCGACCGGATCGATGCTGTCCTCGGACTGCCAGGGCAGACTCCACAGCACCATCGCTGCCGACAGTGCCACCAGCGGGACGGCGACGATCCGCCGCCAGCGCACGCCGTCGCGCGTCCACCAGACCGCGCCCGCGGCGATCAGCGCCGCATAGCAGCCCGCGGCGTAGTAGGAGCGGCCGTTGGTCGCGACGAAGATCAGCGTCAGCACCAGCGGCACCACACCCAGAAAACGGTAGGGCCGCAACGACTCCGAGCGCAGCAGCGTGCAGATTCCGGCGATCAGCAGCACGCCGCCGAGCAGGCCCGCCGCGGCCACGGCCAGCGGAATCCAGGTGTAGCGGCCGCCGACGGTCTCCTGTTCCTGGGCAACCTGCGCACCCATCCCCAGCTGCGGCCAGTCATGTGCGGCCTGCCACAGCAGCATCGGCACCGAGAGCGCCAGCACGGCCGCGCCGCCGAGCCACAGGGCCTTGCGCCGGAGCAACTCGCGCGGTCCGAAGCAGAGCACGCCGATCGCGACGGCGATCCAGAAGAACGGGATCAGCCATTTCACCTGCATATCCAGCGCCGTCACCAGCGCGGCCCAGAACAGCAGCGCGTCCCGGCGGGTGCGGACCCAGCGGATCAGCAGCCAGCTGATCAGTACCCACAGCGCGGTGTCGATCGTGTTGGTGGCCAGCTGGGTGCCCTGCACCAGCAGGAACGGCGAGGTCGCGTAGGCCGCCGCCGTCAGCACCTGCGCGCCCCGCGAACCGCCGAACTCGCGCGCGATCTGGGCGCTGAGCACGATCGCCGCCAGCGTCACCAGCACCGCCGGAATGCGCTGCGCGACCATCGATCCGGGCGCCAGCAGATCCATCAGGCGCGCGATCGCGGGCACCAGCGGACCCTGATCGGCGTATCCCCATGCCAGCCGCCGCCCGGCCGCGACGAAGTAGAGCTCGTCGCCGAAGAATCCGTAGCGCCCGATCGAGGCGAACAGGGCGACGGCGGCCGCGGCGACGATCGCGCCGACGCCGGCCTTCGCAAACGGGGGCGGCTCGTTCTCGGCCTGCGGCGCACGGGTTTCCAGTACTTCGGTCATGACTGTCCAGCCTTCTGCGTAGCGATGTCGAACACCCGGCAGATGTGCGCCGAGTACGCGGTCGTATCGAAATCCGCCGACCGCGCCGCGCGGGCCGCCGCGCCGTCGATGGCGTCCCGGATCGACTCCGCCATGCGGACCGGGTCGAAATCGGTGCCGAACTCGGCCGCCGCTTGCCCCTGCGCCAGCAGGTCGATCAGCGGTTGGATGATCGCCTGTTCCCCGTCGGAGGTGGCGAAACGTAGATTCCCCGCGCTGTCGCGCAGATTCAGCACGACCTGGTGCAGCGCGGCGATGTAGGTCCGGTTGGCGTCGATGAATTCGAGGTTGGTCGCGATGTAGGTCCGCAATTGCTCGCGCAGGCCGCGCACCGCGCCGATCTTCGGGGCCATGTACTCCCCACCCGAGATGTAGAGCTGGACGACCAGCTGCTCCATCAACTCGTCCTTGCCCGCGAAGTGGTAGGAGATGACGCCCTTGGAGATGCCGGCGTGCTCGGCGATGCGCGCCAGCGAGGCGGCGGCGTACCCGGATTCGGAGATCACCTGCACGGCCGAGGCAATGATCTGGCGGCGGCGGGCCTCCTCGATGAACGACTTGCGCTGTCCATCCGGACTATTTTCTGGCCGCATGGCCAAATTTTAGCACCGCTGGTCAATACCGGCCGGCCCGGAAAACGACAAAGGCCGCGTTCCCGGGCGGGAACGCGGCCTCCGGACGAGCGACGGACTAGCCGGCACTACCGGTGATCAGCTGGGTGATCGTCTTGACCAGCACCTCGACAATGAAATCCGCTGCGGATCCGGACATGATGACTCCTCATCTTCGGTCGGCGCGCCCATGCTCGCCGCGCAATGTGAAGCATGAACGATTCACAACCCGGAATACTGTGAAATCGCGGAAAAAGTCCACTCAGCGAGATGCCGCCGACGATCGGGCGCGCGACCGATTCGAGCGAACCCGTGCGCGATCAGCGCGACGATACCCCCGCCCAGCACGCTTGTCCCGGCAACCGCCGACGCGTTCCACTCAGAGGTGGCATGATGCCGCAGAGCATCGCCCGATGCGTGAACCGAATGAAGGAGACTGGAGAACCTTGAGCAGCGAACAGCAGCACTTCGGCCACCGCACGCACGGGGGGATCCTAGGAGGTGCACGGCTTTTCGCCGCGGGCGCCGCGCTCGCGACACTCGGCCTCGGCGGCGTGGTCACCATGCCGCAGGCCGCCGCGGCGGTGCCGAACTGCACCCCGGACAACGGGCAGCCCGGCAACCAGCAGTGGCCCGCCGAGCCCGGGATGGCCATCGACCCGGGCGCGAGCTACACCGCCACCCTCAACACCAGCTGCGGCGCGCTGACCATCGCCCTCGACGCCGCGAAGGCGCCGCGCACGGTGAACTCGTTCGTGTTCCTGTCCAACGAGAAGTACTTCGACCACACCCGTTGTCACCGCCTGACCACCCAGGGCATCTTCGTGCTGCAGTGCGGCGATCCGACCGGGACGGGCACCGGCGGCCCCGGCTACAAGATCCCCGACGAGAACCTGGCCGGCGCGACCTACCCGGCCGGCACCGTCGCCATGGCCAATGCCGGGCCGAACACCAACGGCAGCCAGTTCTTCCTGGTCACCCAGGACTCCCAGCTGCCGCCGAACTACACCCCGTTCGGCAAGATCACCGGCGGCATGGACAAGCTCACCGCCATCGCCCAGGGCGGCACCAAGGACGGCGCGAGCGACGGCGCGCCGGCCGCGGACATCGTGATCGATTCGGTCGCCGTGCAGAGCTGACCCCGCACACGACAAAGGCCGCGTCCCGTTGGGGGCGCGGCCTTTTCGATTGCTACGCGCCCGCGGGCGGCGGCGCGTAGCCCGGCGGCGGACCGTACCCCGGCGGCGGCGCGGGCTTGAAGTACGGCGCGGACTGCTTCAGCCACAGCAGCACGATCGCGGCCAGCCCGACCAGCCACAGGATCACGCTGAAGATCAGGCCGACGGCGTTCTCGCTCGCGCCGAACACCCCCGAGCCGACCAGACCGAGCAAGGTGAACAGGGTGTTCACGCCGAACAGCACCGACGCGGTGATC
Source organism: Nocardia sp. NPDC050435 (assembly GCF_040655395.1). Classification (NCBI taxonomy): domain Bacteria; kingdom Bacillati; phylum Actinomycetota; class Actinomycetes; order Mycobacteriales; family Nocardiaceae; genus Nocardia; species Nocardia sp. NPDC050435. The sequence continues at coordinate 75,312 of NZ_JBFAJW010000008.1, read as the reverse complement.
CGGGCCCAGTTCTTGCCCGCCCGGGTGGCGAAGGCCATCCAGATCCACAGACCCGCCGAGATCACGTTCACGACGACCGTGACGGCGATCGAGAACACGACCAGGCCGTCGATCTGCGAATCGGTCAGCGCGGCGTCCTGCTCCTGCACGGCATCGCGCACGGCGTCCAGCTGCGTGAAGACCAGCAGGGTGCTCAGCACGGTGAGGACCGCGCCCGCGATCATGGCGTAGAAGGCGTTCTGCACCGTCGAGGGCACCGGCGGTTTCGTACCGCCCCCGGGCCCGTACGGCTGATACGACGCCGGGTACGGCTCCGGCGACCCGGGATAGGGCTGCTGCTGCGAGCCCGGATAGGGCTCCTGCGGCGGGTAAGTCATGTGATCTCCTCCTCGATCTGCACCGGAAACGCTACCCGGAATGTCCGGTTCCAGTGCACGGCCACTCGAATATCGCCCCCACCCGGCCCAGCGCAACCGAATCACCCGCGACAGCGGAAAGGCCGCGCTCCCGAGGGAACGCGGCCTTCCACGACATGCGCCTTGCCTACAGGTACTGACCCGTATTCGACTCGGTATCGATGGCGCGGCTGGCGCTGGCGTTCTTGCCCGTCACCAGCGTGCGGATGTAGACGATCCGCTCACCCTTCTTGCCCGAGATGCGGGCCCAGTCATCGGGATTCGTGGTGTTGGGCAAGTCCTCGTTCTCTGCGAACTCGTCCACGATCGAATCGAACAGATGCTGGATCCGCAGACCCGGGTTGCCGCTGTCCAGGACCGCCTTGATCGCGTACTTCTTGGCCCGGTCCACGATGTTCTGGATCATGGCGCCGGAGTTGAAGTCCTTGAAGTAGAGGACCTCCTTGTCACCGTTGGCGTAGGTGACCTCCAGGAAGCGGTTGTCCTCGCTCTCGGCGTACATCCGTTCCACGACCCGGTCGATCATCGCGTGCAGGCAGGCCGCCTTGTCCCCGCCGAATTCGGCGAGATCGTCGGCGTGCAGCGGCAGGTTGTCGATCAGGTACTTGGAGAAGATGTCCTGCGCGGATTCCGCGTCCGGGCGCTCGATCTTGATCTTCACGTCGAGCCGGCCGGGGCGCAGGATCGCGGGGTCGATCATGTCCTCGCGGTTGGAGGCGCCGATGACGATGACGTTCTCCAGGCCCTCGACGCCGTCGATCTCCGAAAGCAGCTGCGGCACAACGGTCGTCTCCACATCGGAGGAGACACCGGAACCACGGGTGCGGAAGATCGAATCCATCTCGTCGAAGAACACGATCACCGGGGTGCCCTCGGAGGCCTTCTCGCGCGCCCGCTGGAAGATGATCCGGATGTGGCGCTCGGTCTCACCGACGAACTTGTTGAGCAGCTCCGGGCCCTTGATGTTGAGGAAGAAGGACTTGGCCTCCTTGGCATCCTCACCGCGCGCCTCGGCGATCTTCTTGGCCAGCGAATTGGCGACGGCCTTGGCGATCAGCGTCTTACCGCAACCGGGCGGGCCGTAGAGCAGCACGCCCTTGGGCGGGCGCAGCGCGTACTCGCGGAACAGGTCCTTGTGCAGGAACGGCAATTCCACCGCGTCGCGGATCTGCTCGATCTGCCGGCCCAGGCCGCCGATGTCGCCGTAATCGACGTCGGGCACCTCCTCGAGCACGAGATCCTCGACCTCGGCCTTGGGAATGCGCTCGAAGGCGAACCCGGCCTTGGTGTCCACCAGCAGCGAATCGCCCGGGCGCAGTTTGCGAATCGGGCGGTCCGGATCTTCCAGATCGTCGTCCTCGGCCAGCTTGGCCAGCGGGCCCGCCAGCCACACGACGCGCTCCTCGTCGGCGTGGCCGACGACCAGCGCCCGGCGGCCGTCATCGAGAATCTCTCGCAGACTGCCGATTTCGCCGACCGCGTCGTAGACGCCGGCCTCCACGACGGTGAGCGCCTCGTTGAGGCGGACCGTCTGGCCGTACTCCAGCGTGGCGGTGTCGATGTTCGGCGAACAGGTCAACCGCATCTTGCGCCCGGAAGTGAACACGTCGACCGTCTGATCGTCGTACACGCCGATCAGAACGCCGTATCCGCTCGGCGGCTGACCCAGCCGATCGACTTCCTCGCGCAGCGCGACGAGTTGCTGCCGCGCTTCCTTGAGGGTGTCCATCAGCTTCGTGTTGCGAATGGTCAGCGAATCGATGCGGGCTTCCAATTCCCGTGCGCGATCGGGTGAATCGGCGAGTTGCCTCCGGAGTGCAGCTGCTTCGGCGCGTACCGCCTCGAGCTCTCTCCAGGCCGCCGAATCCGAATTCTCGATGGGGCTCATGTGCTGCTCCTCCCAGTCCCGGTCTATCAACGCTACCGGGCGTGAACGGTTCTCGCCTTCCAACACGGTTTCGTCGTGATCACATCTGGGCTGCGATCGACCGCCTTCACTCCATGTTAGCCTGCCCTAACCCGACCCTGGCGAGCGCGCTCGCCGATCGAGCCGAAAGGTTGCTGAGTCAATGCTCCTTCCCGCAAGGAAAATCCGCCTGTGTATGGCTAGCGCCGCAGTAGCCCTTGCCGTTACGGCCGGTGCGACCGCCTGTGGTTCCGACGATAAGTCCGACTCGGCCACCGGCACCAGTACCGCCGCGACAACAAGTGCCGCGGGTCACGGCGATCACTCCGCCGTCGCCTCCCCTTCGGCCGCTGACCTGCAGGCGACGCTGCTCCTGCTGGCCGATCCGGCCAAGCCGACCGCGGACAAGACCGCGGTCGTGGTGGACGGCGCCAAGCGGCAGGCCAACATCGAGACGATGAACCAGGCGCTGGGCGGCTACGGCGCGCTCACCTTCGCGGTCAGCGAGGTGAAGGTCGAGGGCACCAAGGCGACCGCCCAGGTGGTCACCACCTCCCCGCACGGCTCCGCGCCCGCCATGCCCATGACCTGGGAACATGTCGACGGCAAGTGGAAGCTGTCGGATGCCAGCGCCTGCACCCTGCTGGCGTTCGTCGCGCCCTGCGCCCCCTAGACGGGCCTCAGCCCTTCGAGGGGCGCCGCTGCGGCTTCGGGGTCACCGTGCCCTCGGCGAGGCGGCGCGCGCTCACCAGGAACGCGGTGTGGCCCTGCATACGGTGCTCGGGCCGCACCGCGAGGCCGACCACGTGCCAGCCGCGCACCATCGACTCCCAGGACCGCGGCTCGGTCCAGCACTCCTGCTCGCGCAGCGCCTCGACCACCTTGGACAGCTGTGTGACAGTCGCCACATAGACGATCAGCACACCGCCGGGGACCAGCGCCTTGGACACCGCCGGCAGCGCGTCCCAGGGGGCGAGCATGTCCAGCACGACGCGGTCGACGGGCGCGCCGTCGTAGTTCGCGACGTCGGCGACCGTGAGCGACCAGTTAGCCGGACGTTCGCCGAAGAACGTCTCCACGTTCCGGACGGCGTGCTCGGCGTGGTCGTCGCGGATCTCGTAGGAGATCACCTCGCCCTGCGGGCCGACCGCCCGCAACAGCGAACACGTCAGCGCGCCGGAGCCCGCGCCGGCCTCCAGCACCCGCGCGCCGGGGAACATGTCGCCCTCGTGCACGATCTGGGCGGCGTCCTTGGGGTAGATGACGGCCGCGCCGCGCGGCATCGACAGCACGTAATCGACCAGCAGCGGGCGCAGCGCCAGATACGGCGTGCCGTTGGTGGAGGTGACCACGCTGCCCTCGTCGGCGCCGATCAGCTTGTCGTGCTTGATGCCGCCGCGATGGGTGTGGAACTCCTTGCCCTCCTCCAGGACGACCGTGTAGAGCCGACCCTTGGCGTCGGTCAGCTGTACCCGGTCGCCGATGGTGAAAGGCCCGGTCCGTCTGGCCGTCATGTATCTCCGTTCGCCTGCTGTCTTTATGTCGGTGCCGCCGGATAGCCTGCCAGGTATGTCTGCGTCCGCGTGCAAGCCCCCCGCCGATCTCACCCCTGAGGCCGGGCCGGAGCGCGGTGCGGCGCGGCGCCGGCCCGCGCTGTCGCCTTCGCGGGCAATCGATTTCAAACAGTGCCCGCTGAAGTACCGGCTGCGCGCGATCGACCGGATTCCGGAGGCGCCCTCGCGCGGGGCGGTGCGCGGGACGGTGGTGCACGCGGTTCTGGAGGATCTCTACGGTCTGCCCGCCGCCGAGCGCGGGCCGGAGCGGGCGGCCGAGTTGGTCGAGCCCGCTTGGAGCCGGATCCAGCAGGGCCGCCCCGAGGTCGCCGAGCTGGTGTCCGAGTCCGGCCTGGAGCCGTTTCTCGCCGAGGTCCGCGCCCTGATCGATACCTACTATCGCCTCGAGGATCCGCGGCGGTTCGAGCCCGAATCCCGCGAGGCCCTGGTCGAGGTGGAGCTGGGCGACGGCGCGGTGCTGCGCGGCTTCGTCGACCGCATCGATGTCGCCCCGACCGGTGAGCTGCGCGTGGTCGATTACAAGACCGGCCGCGCCCCCGGCCTGGCCCAGGAAACCAAGGCCCTGTTCCAGCTGAAGTTCTACGCGCTCATGGTGTTACGCACCCGCGGCATCCTCCCCGCCCAGCTCCGCCTGATCTACCTGGCCGACGAGCAACTGCTCACCTACGCCCCCGACGCGGAAGAGCTCGCCCGCTTCGAACGCACCGTCTCCGCCCTCTGGGAAGCCATCCTGGAGGCCGGCCGCACCGGCGATTTCCCCCCGACCACCAGCTGGCTCTGCGGCTACTGCGACTACAAACCCCTCTGCCCCGCCTTCGGCGGCACACCCCCGCCCTACCCCGGCTGGCCCACCGGCCAGGAATCCCCGGCGGAAACCCTGGCCGACGCCGTCACCGACTGAACCCGCGCGGTCAGAGGGTGAAGTTGCGGAACAGCAGGAGCGAAAGGCCCAGGCCGGCAAGGAGGTTGACGAGGACGGCGGAGCCGAAGACGGCGATCGGGCGCCAGCCGGCTTCGCGCAGGCCGCGGAAGGAGAACTCCAGGCCGATGGAGACGAAGGCCAGGATCAGGAAGGACGTGCGCAGGTCGTTGACGATGGCGATGTGCGCGGCGCCGGTCTTCTTGTCCACCGATTGCAGGTAGAGGGTGCCGATGATCGAGGCGGCGACGAAACCGAGCACGAATTTCGGGAAGCGCTCGAAGAACTGGCGGGCCGAGGGGCGGGCGGCGCCGGGGCGGCGTTCCACGCGCAGCGTGAAGTAGGCGGTCAGGGCGATCGCCACGATGCCGATCAGCGCGTTCTGCGTGGTCTTGACGATGGTCGCGATCTTGAGCGCATCCTCCCCGGCCAGCGCGCCGGAGGCGGCGACGGCCGCGGTGGTGTCGATATTGCCGCCGATCCACGCGCCCGCGACCGCGTCGGACAGGCCGAGCACCTCGGCCAGCCACGGCAGGACGAAGATCGAGGGCAGCGCGAAGATGATCACCAGCGAGGCCGCGTAGGCGATCTGCTCCCGCTTGGCCTGCACCGCGCCGGCGGCGGCGATCGCGGCGGACACACCGCAGATCGACACCGCCGAGGACAGCAGCGCCCGCAACTTGTCGTCCAGCCCGAGCAGCCCGCCGAACCACCAGGTGAACCCGAACACCACGGTGATCAGCAGCAGCGCCTGCAGGATCGAGGGCCCCGCGGCGGTCACCAGGATCTTCAGGTTGATCGAGGCGCCGAGCAGCACCACACCGGTCTTGATGAAGAACTCGGTGCGGAACCCCGCCGAAAGCCGTTCGCGCAGATTCAGTTTCGTCAGGACGACATTGCCGAGCAGCCCGAGCGCGATCGCGTACACGGGGAACTCGACCGACTTGGCGATCCGCTGGAACGGCGTCCCCTTGGCCCATTCGGGCCCGTGCGCGTCGAGATAGCGGGTCACCAGCCCCAGTACCAGCACCACGGCGAGCCCCGCCGCGATCTCCCCTTTGCCGGGCCGGGGAATCGCCTGCAGCGCAGCCGTTTCGGACCGCACCGGCGTTTCCGGCGCCACCTGCTCGGCCATCACTTCACCAGCCATTCCGGCGAAACCAGTCCGGCCGGGATCGCCCCGGCCAGGACCAGCACGAGGAGAACCAGGCCGACGAGCGCCGCCAGCCAGTCCTCGCTCCAAGTGAAGATACGGCCCGAGTTCTCCTCGGGTGGTGGCTGTGACACGGTGCTGCTCCTTGCGTTCCTCATCGAGAGGACGGAGCCTATGCCGCGGAAAAACCGCGCACACCGGTTGCGCTCACCGTGAATTCATCGGTGGCTCTAGAACGCGCGGCACGACCTGATGTCGAAGGCCAGGATGGCCTTGGCGCCCAGATCGGCGAGCTGGTCCATGACCTCGTTGCCCTGCTTGCGCGGCACCATCGCCCGGATCGCGACCCAGTTCTCGTCGGCCAGCGGGGACACGGTGGGCGATTCCAGGCCGGGCGTGATCTCGACGGCCCGATCCAGCAGCTCCTTGGGGCAGTCGTAATCCAGCATGATGTACTGCTGGCCGAAGACCACGCCTTGGACGCGGGCAATCAGCTGGTTGCGGGCCCGCTCGTTCTGGTCGGAGCCGACCTGCTCGATCAGCACACCCTCGGAATCACACAGCGAGGGGCCGAACGGCACCAGGTTGTGCTGGCGCAGGGTGCGGCCCGAGCCGACCACGTCGGCGATGGCGTCGGCGACACCGAGCTGGATGGAGATCTCCACCGCGCCGTCCAGGCGGATCACCTCGGCCTCGATGCCGTTGGCCTGCAGATCCTTCAGCACCAGGTTCGGGTAGGAGGTCGCGATCCGCTTGTCCTGCAGGTTGGCGACCTGCCAGTCGCGCCCGGCGGGCGCGGCGTAGCGGAAGGTGGACCGGCCGAAGCCGAGCGAGAGCCGTTCCTGCACCGGCGCACCGGAATCCAGCGCCAGATCGCGCCCGGTGATGCCGAGGTCGAGCTCGCCGGAGCCCACGTAGATGGCGATGTCCTTGGGCCGCAGGAAGAAGAACTCCACCTGGTTGGCCGGATCGAGAACGGTCAGATCGCGGGAATCGGTGCGCTTGCGGTACCCGGCCTCGGCCAGGATCGAAGTCGCGGATTCGGAGAGAGCGCCTTTGTTGGGGACTGCGACGCGCAGCATGGGAGGGGTTCCTTTCGGGGAGGGTCAGCGGGAAGAGGTGCGGACATCACAGATGTCGGTACACGTCTTCGAGCTTCAGCCCCCGGCCCACCATCAGCACCTGCACCCAGTAGAGCAGCTGCGAGATCTCCTCGGCGAGCGACTCGTCGCTCTCGTGCTCGGCGGCCAGCCAGACCTCACCGGCCTCCTCGAGCACCTTCTTACCCTGGGCATGCACGCCGGCGTCCAATGCGGCCACGGTGCCGGAGCCCGCGGGGCGGGTGGCGGCACGATCCTGCAGCTCGGCGAACAGGGATTCGAAGTTCTTCACGGCGACGATTCTTTCAGACCCGGATGCGGCCGGGTTGCTCACCCCGGCCGCGTCCGCCGCTGTGCCTTCTCAGGCCGCGTCTGCCGCGCTGAGCAGCGCCGTCAGATCCGCGACCGCCGTGCGCAGGTGCCCGGCGAAGGCGTGCATCTGATCGGCCACCGGTTCCGGTGTCGCGAGGTAGAGGTTCCAGCGGTCCGGCAGCAGCACGTAGGCGATGCCGATGCAGGTCGGGCTGGTGGAACCGAAACCGAAGTACTGGATGTTGACCGAGGGCGCCGAACTGGTGCTCAGGTAGTCGTTGCGCATGATCACCCAGCCGGGGCTGTCGTAGAGCGGGATCGGCTCGGTGACGCCCAGGTCCGCGCCACGGCGGCGCTGGATCCACTGCAGTTCCCACAGGTGCTGTTCGGGCGCGTCGCCCGCCTGGCACTGTTTGGCCCGCTCGACGTGCGCGCGGGCCGCGTGCGCGGCCGCTTGCCGGCGCTGGTCCTGGTCAGCGGCGGGGTTCTGCATCGCGTCGACGAAGGCCACCATCTCCGGGGTCACCACCCGCATCGCCTCGGTGCGGCCGTCGCGCCACTGCCGGGTGGCGATGGATTCGTAGGTGGCGCCGGTGAACCCCTTGCTGCGCCGGTGCGCGAGCTGGTAGCTCAGCTGCGCGAACGCGTCCGGGGAGATGCCCAGCTGCTTGGCGCGGGTAGTGCCGAAGTCTTCGAACGAGACCGTGGTGGTGGCGTTGGCCGCGGCGTACTCGGCGAAGTCGGCGCCGGCGGCCGTGACGGCGGCGCGCAGGGCGTCGTCCAGCACGAATTCGATCGGCTCGGGCGTCGGCGCGCCCTGTTCGCGGGCACCGGAGCGGGCGGTGTGCTCGGTGACCGGGGTCTCGAGCAGGTGATCCACGAAGGACAGGATGGTGGTGCCGTCCAGGCCGCAGTGCTCGACATTGATGCCCGCGCGGCCGTCGGCGAACACGATGAACGACACCGCCTTGTCGAACCAGCGGCTACCGCTGTCGCCGTGCAGGAGCTGATCGCAGGCCGGCAAGGCGTCTTCCGGCGCGAGATCGTCCAGGCACAGGCAGAACAGGGCGGTTTCGATGGTCTCCAGGGCCGCGACATTGGCCGGTTCGGCGCGCAAGGCCGTTCTGTCGGCGGCCCATTCGGCCCGGGCCTTGGTGGTCAGGTGCCCGACGGCGGTGCCCTCGGGTGCGGGGGTCGCGGTGTCCAGCACGGCCCGCAGCGCGTCCGCGAGGTCGGCGGGCGCGTAGGGTTCGCCGCCCGGGCCGACCACGTCCAGGCGGAACGCGTTGCCGCGGCAGAACACGACGATGTGCCGCGCGTCGGACGGTCCCGGCCAGGCGTCGCTGTAGGGCACCCGCACGCTGTCCTGCTCCGCGCCGGGAATCCGGGTCTCGGAGAACAGGTACTTGTGCTGCCACATCGAGAGCTGCTGACCGCGCTGGGTGGCCGGCTCGATCGCCTCCTCGTCCAGCGCGAGCTTGTAGGCGACGGCGGCCGAGACGATCGCGGCCGCCCGGTTCACCTGGGCCGCGTCGGTGGAGGCGGCCAGCGCGGTGTCGTCGCGGAAGAGGAAGAAGAAGTTGGCGTTCAACGCGATCCGGTCGCGGCGGCCGAGGTAACGCGAGGGCCAGAACAGGTCGAGCCAGCTGCCCACGCCGGGGGTGCGATCGTATTCCTCGAGGGCCGCGTGCAGGGTCCGGCCGGGGCCGCCGGGCCGGAGCAGGTCGGCGACCGCGGCTTCGGTGGCGGCGAGTTCCTCGGCGTTCAGCAGCGGCGCGCACCACCGGAGGAATCGATCGCAGCTGTCCTCCAGGGTCGGCAACGGCACCCGGGGCAGTTGGTCGTCGGCGGCGAAGGTTCGATCACTCACTCGGGATTCCTCGTATTCGATGCGGTTTCGGGACGCGACACGTACAGGGTGGCGTAGAGCCGGCCCTGGTCTTCGTAACCGGTGGTGTCGATGCCCTGTGTCGTCAGGGTCTCGAGCACCTGGGTCCGTTCTTCGGGAAAAGCGAAGCGGCGCTGCTCGAACATGCCCGGCAGGCGCACGGTGCGATATCCCAGTGTCGACAGGGTCGCGGCGATCGGGGTGAAATCGAACATGCGGAGCACGAAATGTGCCATCCACGGTCGCCGGTGCGGGCGGGCGGAGGCGATCCGGGCCAGCGTCCTGCCGGTCACGTAGCCGACGCATCCGGTCGAGATCACCAGGTCGGCGGTGGCCAGGGCGCGCTGTTGCCCGGCGGTCGGGTCGGCGGCCTCGAGATCGGCGTGCACCGTCTCGTGCAGCAGGCCCGCCTCGTGGGCGTAGGCCAGCGCGGGCGCGGAGATGTCCATGCCGAGGAAGCGGACGCCGGGTAGTCGATCGTCGACGGTCAGCCGGGCGCGGTCCCGGGCGATCAGCTCCGCGCGCGGGAATTCGGCTGCCTCGCCGTAATATTCGGCCAGGGCGGCCATGTCGCTGCCCAGGCGCAGCACCGCCGCGTTCACGCCGTAGGAGCAGCCGATGTCCAGGACGGTGAGCTCGGTGCCGCCGAGCGCGGCCCGGCATTCCTCGATCTGCCGTTCGAAGTGCGGTCGCGCCAATTCCGGGATGCGATAGTCCAGATCGGCCAGCCGGGTGTAGTACTCGCGCGGATCGGTGCGGTCGTAGATGTGGTCGAAGGAGGCTTTTCCGGTGGTATGCAACGGCACTGGCACTGTCGTTGATTCCTCTCGAGCGGACGCGATCGCTCAGTCGAGCAGTTGGTCACCGCGGACCATGCGCCGCGGATCGGCCAGGTGGTCCGGTAGGACCCGGCCGAACAGTTGGCGGGTGCGCTCCACGGTGCCGATCACGCCGGGGCGGTCGGTATAGGCGAAGATCGCCGAATGCCGTTGTGCGGCACCGGATACCGGTGAGACTCGATGTAGCGAGAACCGGCCTTGGAACAGTTGCAGGTCGCCGGGCCGGAGCTCCAGGCGGCGGATGTGGCGGTCTCCGGAACCGGTGAGCACGTCCCGGACGTCGTCGAGGTTCTCCGCGTGCGGGGAGCGGATCTTCGGGCAGTACTCGAAGACGCCGCCGGCCGCCGCGGGCTGGGTGAGCATGCTGACCGTGAACTCGTTGGTGTCGAAGTGCCAGGGGTGAGACATGCCGGGCGCCACCACGTTCAGGCACAGACCGGCCAGCGGGTCGGCGAATTCGTGCAGTTCGGTCAGGCCGAAGCAGTCGGCGACGAAGCGCTGGAACACCGTGCTGGTGTAGAGCTGATGGATCAGGGCGTCGGCGGGGATCAGGTCGCGGGCCACGAACGCGTTGCCGCGCTCGAGCACGATCCGCCCCGGATGATCGTGCGGCAGTTCGGCGTCCAGCGGAATGTTGTAGGCGTTGACCTGCTCCACCGCGTAGTGCGCCTGCGGCGCGAGCGCCGCGCCCTGGGCCCGCAGCGTCTCGATCAGCTCGGGCCGGATGAATCCGCGCAGCACCGTGCACCCCTGCTCGGCCAGCTCCGCGCGCGCCCGCTGCACCACCGCCGCCCGATCCGAACCCGCCGGATCGGCGAGCGGATAGCGCGCGGTGTCGACGAGTTCTACCAGGCCCCTCGTCACCGTCATGGCGCAATCTTGGCCGACCGGCGGCCGATACGCTCCGGATTAGCCATCCCGTGAGCACCATCACAGTTACCGTAGGAACCGGTTGTCTTGCCGGACAACAACTCTCGAGCGTCGACTGTGTGCTGCGACAAATCCGCCGAACGCGGCGCAGCTCGACGGTCAGGGGACCTGGGCGCGGATGGCGTGGAGGTCGGCGGGGGTGAGGCCGACGAGGGTGTCGCGGAAGACGCGGGACGGGGCCGGGGGGACGGCGATTTCGCAGGGGATGACCAGGACGGCGCAGCCGGCGGCTTCGGCGGCGCGGGCGCCGGTGGGGGAATCCTCGATGGCGACACAGTGTTTCGGGTCGACGCCGAGGAGTTCGGCGGCGCGGCGGTAGATGGCGGGGTCGGGCTTGCCGGCCAGGACCTCGTCACCGCAGACGGAGATGTCGAAGAACTCGCGGCCCAGGGTGTCGAGGCCGTATTCGGCCAGCGAACGCTGGGTGTTGGTGACCAGCGCCGAGGACAGGCCCGCGGCGCGGACCATGGCCAGGGCATCCTTCGCGCCCGGCCGCCACGGGATCGGGCCCGTCATCAGTTCGGCCACGCGCCGCTCCAGCCAGACCCGCGCCTCCTCGACCTCGGCCACCGTCGGCTCCAGCCCGAGACCGGTGAAGATGATGCGCATCGCGTCCGGACCGGCCGAGCCGATCAGCGCGTGCCGGATCTCGTCGGTCATCTCGTGCCCGAGTTCGCGCGCCAGCTCGCGCACCCCGATGTCCCAGAGCTTCTCCGAGTCGAGCAGCGTGCCATCCATATCCCAGAGCACGGCGGCCAGCGCTGTCACGATCGGTGTCTCTCCTGCGGTCCACGCCCGGCGGGCGCCGGATCGTTGTCCAGGGTAACGGTCAGGCGCTGGAGGCCGTGATCAGGAGCCGGCCGCCTTCCGAGGACACCCGGAACCAGCGATTCTCGGTGCTGGTCTGCCCGTTGGTCTTGACGTAGGAGATCGACGCGGTCGCGCCGTCACCGCTCGGGTTCACGCTGTTGACCCGCACCGAGCGGATCGAGCGCCAGAAGGAGGTGTAGGCCCCGAGCCCGCCGGTCTGCGCCTGGTAGGACGGGGACAGCTGGCTCCACGCGCCGTCGATGTTGCCCGGCAGCATCCCGTAGTAGCCCTGGATGAACTGGGCGATCTGCTCGGGGGTGGGCGGGCCGGCCGTCGTGGTGGGCGGTGGCGTGGTGGTGCTCGGCGGCGGGGTGGTCGTCGAGGAACTCGGGGGTGCGGTGGTGGTCGTGGAAGCGGGCGGTTGCACGGGTGCCACGCCCTGCGCCGAGGCCGAGGGCGCGGCCGGTTCGCCGGTGGTGCTCTGCTGGGCGGTCGGCGGCGTGTCCTCGCCGCCGTTGCGCGTCCACAGCAGCACCGCAGCCAGCAGCACGGCGACCGCCGCCACGGCCACCAAGGCCAGCATCTGCTTGCTGGGCCCGCTCTCCCCCGGCCCGCCGCGCAGCGTGTCGTCGCGCCGGGCCGGTGGCGGGGGCGGCGGCGCGGCGACCGGCGTGGCCGGAATGAACTCGGTGGGCCCGGATTCCGGCTTCCCGGGCGCGGCCAGCACGGTCGTCGCGTCCCCGCCGGGCGCGGGCATCACCTTGGTGCTCACCGGCGCCGCGGCCAGGGCCGGAACCCGGCCCGCCGCAACGGCTTCCAGCGCCTCGCGGGCCTCCCGCATGGTCGGGCGCGCATCGATGACGGGCGCGAGCAGGCGCATCAGCACCGGAGCCAGCTCACCGGCCTGCTTCGGCGCCGGGATCTCCCCGCGCGCCACCGAGTGCAGCACGGCCAGCGGATTGTCGCCCTCACCGAACGGCGGGCTGCCCTCGACGGCCGCGTACAGCGTCGAACCGAGGGCGAAGACATCGGAGGAGGGCTCCGGGTTCTCCCCGCGCGCCACCTCGGGGGCCAGGTAGGCGGGGGTGCCCGCGAGGAAACCGGTCGCGGTGACGGTGACGTCGCCGACCGCGCGGGAGATGCCGAAGTCGGTGATCTTCACCGTGCCGTCGTCGGCGACCAGCAGGTTGGCGGGCTTGACGTCGCGGTGCATGATGCCCGCCTCGTGCGCGGCGGACAGCGCGGCCGCCGCCTGCGCGCCGATGCGCGCCACTTCGCCGGGCGGGAGAGTCTGATGCCCGGACAGTTTCGCCGCCAGGCTGGGCGCGTTCATGTATTCCATGACCAGCCACGGCTGGCCGTCTTCCTCGGCCACGTCGAACACCGTGATGGCGTTGGGATGGTGCAGGCGGGCCGCGATCCGGCCCTCCCGCATGGCTCTGAGCTTGGCCTCGAGCGCGGCCGAGCGCGACAGCCCGGGGCCCAGGATCAGCTGTTTGACCGCGACCGTCCGGCGTAGTCGGACATCGGTGGCACGCCACACCACACCCATGGCGCCGGTGCCGATCGGATCCGTGAGCCGATACCGTCCAGCAATCAACCGGTCCGCCGTCATTGGGTTGTGCCCCTCCTGCTTTCAGCCGAGCTCAGGGCAGTGGCGTTCGCATCCGCCGACTGCCCCGGATGCAGTTGCAACAGCATCGACAATGGCATACCCACCCGACAGACATCCACCAACTCGCCGGATAATTCCTGCCGGTGGGCCCGAACTCGTACCTGCCGGTACCGGATAACCGTTCCGCGACATGCGATTACGCGGACGGCGACCGGGCGGGAACCGGTGAGAACCGTCACAACGTCCCCACCGGTCGGATTACTCAAGCGTTGAAGTACTTCGCCTCCGGGTGCAGCAGCACGAACGCGTCGGTGGACTGTTCGGGGTGCAGCTGCAGCTCTTCGGAGAGCACGACACCGATCCGGTTGGCCTCCAGCAGGTCCACCATTTTGGCGCGATCCTCCAGGTCCGGGCAGGCGCCGTAGCCGAAGGAGTACCGCGCGCCGCGGTAACCGAGCTTGAAGTACTCCTGCACGTCGGCGGGATCGGACTCCGCGACCGCGTGCCCTTCCACCGTCAGTTCCTCGCGCACGCGCCGGTGCCAGTACTCCGCGAGCGCCTCGGTGAGCTGCACGCCGATGCCGTGCACCTCGAGGTAATCGCGGTAGTTGTCGCCGGCGAAGAGTTCGTTGGCGAAATCGGCGATCGGCTGGCCCATGGTGACCAGCTGGAACGGCAGCACATCGACCTGCCCGGTCTCGCGGGCCTTCGCGCGCGAGCGGATGAAGTCGGCGATGCACAGGAACCGGTCGCGCTGCTGGCGCGGGAACCGGAACCGGTAGCGTTCCGGCGCGTCGGGGCTGGGCTCGGTGAGCACGATGACCTCGTCGCCTTCGGACACCGCCGGGAAATACCCGTAGACCACCGCGGCGTGCTGGAGCACGTTCTCGGTGGCGAGCCGGTCCAGCCAGTAACGCAGCCGGGGGCGGCCCTCGGTCTCGACCAGTTCTTCGTAGCTGGGGCCCTCCCCGCCGCGCTGGCCACGCAGACCCCACTGCCCCAGGAACAGCGCCCGCTCGTCGAGCAGCCCCGAGTATTCCTGCAGCGCAAGCCCCTTCACGACGCGGGTGCCCCAGAACGGCGGCATCGGCACGGGCAGGTCGGCGGCCACGTCCGAGCGCTCGGGCACCACGATCGGCACCTCTTTGGCCTTGCGCTCCTCGGCGATCCGCTTGGACCGCTCGTGGCGGGCCTTGCGCTCGGCGATCTTCTCCCGGGCCGCGACGGCTTCGGGGCTGTCCGGATCGAGCCCGCCACCCCGCTTGACGGTCATGATCTCGTCCATCAGCCGCAGGCCCTCGAACGCGTCGCGGGCGTAGTGCACATCGCCCTGGTAGACCTCGGTCAAATCGTGTTCGACGTAAGCCCTGGTCAGCGCCGCGCCGCCGAGCAGCACCGGGTACTGCTCGGCCACGCCCTTGGCGTTGAGCTCCTGCAGGTTCTCCTTCATGATCACCGTGGACTTCACCAGCAGCCCGGACATGCCGATGACGTCGGCTTTCTTGTCCACCGCGGCGTCGAGGATCGTCGCGATCGGCTGCTTGATGCCCAGGTTCACGACCTCGTAGCCGTTGTTGGACAAGATGATGTCGACCAGGTTCTTGCCGATGTCGTGCACGTCGCCCTTGACCGTGGCCAGCACGATGCGGCCCTTGCCGCTGTCGTCGGTGGCCTCCATGTGCGGTTCCAGGTAGGCCACCGCGGTTTTCATCACCTCGGCGGACTGCAGCACGAACGGCAGCTGCATCTGACCCGAACCGAACAGCTCACCGACGGTCTTCATGCCCGAGAGCAGGGTTTCGTTGATGATCCGCAGCGGCGGCACCTCGGCCATGGCCGCGTCCAGGTCGGCTTCCATACCGGCCTTCTCACCATCGACGATGCGGCGTTCCAGGCGTTCGAACAGCGGCAGCGCCGCCAGTTCCTCCGCGCGTGAGGCCTTGGACGAGGACGCCGAGACGCCTTCGAACAGCGCCATGAGTTTCTGCAGCGGGTCGTAGTCCTCGCCGCGGCGGTCATAGACCAGATCCAGCGCGGTCTGGCGCTGTTCCTCGGGGATCCGCGCCATCGGCAGGATCTTGGAGGCGTGCACGATCGCCGAATCCAGCCCGGCTTCCACGCACTCGTTCATGAACACCGAGTTCAGCACCTGGCGTGCGGCCGGATTCAAGCCGAAGGAGATGTTCGACAGCCCCAGGGTGGTCTGGACTTCCGGATGCCTCTGCTTGAGCAACCGGATGGCCTCGATGGTTTCGATGCCGTCTTTGCGGGACTCCTCCTGCCCGGTACCCAGGGTGAAGGTGAGCGTGTCGATGATGATGTCGGATTCGAGCAGGCCCCAGTTGCCGGTGATGTCGGCGATCAGCCGTTCGGCGATCTCGACCTTCTTCTCGGCGGTGCGGGCCTGGCCTTCCTCGTCGATGGTCAGCGCGACGACCGCGGCGCCGTGTTCGGCGACCAGGGCCATGGTCTGCTGGAAGCGGGATTCGGGGCCGTCGCCGTCCTCGTAGTTCACCGAGTTCACCGCGCAGCGTCCGCCCAGGTGCTCCAAACCGGCTTGCAGGACCGGGGTTTCGGTGGAGTCGAGCATGATCGGCAGGGTGGAGGCGGTGGCCAGGCGCGCGGCCAGGGCTTCCATATCCTTGACCCCGTCGCGCCCGACGTAGTCGACGCACAGGTCGAGCATGTGGGCGCCGTCGCGGGTCTGGTCCTTGGCGATATCGAGGCACTTCTGCCAGTCCTCGGCCAGCATGGCCTCGCGGAAGGCTTTGGAGCCGTTGGCGTTGGTGCGTTCGCCGATCATCAGGATCGAGGCGTCCTGCTCGAACGGGACCGCGGTGTACATCGAGGACACGCTCGGCTCGTGCTCGGGCCGGCGGCGCTCGCCGATCACCGGCAGCGACTGCTCCACCTCGCGCACCGCCGCGGTGACCTGGCGGATGTGCTCGGGGGTGGTGCCGCAGCAGCCGCCGACCAGGGCCAGCCCGTACTCGGAGACGAACCCGCGCAGCGCGATCGCCAATTCCTCGGGCGTCAAGGGGTATTCGGCGCCATTGGCGCCCAGCACCGGCAGGCCCGCGTTCGGCATCACCGACACCGGCAGCTGCGCGTGCTTGGACAGATGGCGCAGGTGCTCGCTCATCTCGTCGGGGCCGGTGGCGCAGTTCAGGCCGATCATGTCGATGCCCAGCGGCTCGAGCGCGGCCAGCGCCGCGCCGATCTCGGAACCGACCAGCATGGTGCCGGTGGTCTCCACGGTGACGTGGGTGATGATCGGGATGCGGCGCCCAGCCTGGGCCATGGCGCGGTGGCTGCCGGTGATCGCGGCCTTGACCTGGAGCAGGTCCTGGCAGGTCTCCACCAGGATCGCGTCGGCGCCGCCGTCGAGCATGCCGAGCGCGGCCTCGACGTAGGCGTCGCGCAGCACGGTGTAGGGGGCGTGGCCCAGGGTCGGCAGCTTGGTGCCCGGCCCCATCGAGCCCAGCACGTAGCGGGGGGTGCCGTCGGCGGAGGGGCCCATCTCGTCGGCGACCTCGCGGGCCAGGCGGGTGCCGCGTTCGGACAGATCGCGGATGCGGTCGGCGATGTCGTAATCGGCCAGGTTGGGCAGGTTGCAGCCGAAGGTGTTGGTCTCGACCGCGTCCGCGCCCGCCTCGTAGTAGGCGCGGTGGATGTGGCGCAGCACGTCGGGGCGGGTCTCGTTGAGGATTTCGTTGCAGCCCTCGAGGCCGCGGAAATCGTCGAGGCTCAGATCCGCGGCCTGCAGCATGGTGCCCATCGCACCGTCGCCGATGACGACACGGCGGGACAGCGTGTCGAGAAGCGTGGTATCGAACGCGGCGGATCGGGGCGCAGACATGCGTACAAGCCTAAAGGTCGGGGCCGACAGGCCGACGAGCCGCACCGGTGCAGGTGAGGGGTACGTGGGCCAGACCACACGGCGGCCCGGGACCCGGCCGTGTCCTTCCGCTATGAGACAGCGCCTGTCGTGCCCACACCGTAGGGTGAACGGGTGAACCCCAGTGAAACTCCCGAGTCGGAACTGCCGACGCTGCGGGATCCCGTGCTGGTCGCCGCCTTCGAGGGCTGGAACGACGCGGGTGACGCGGCCAGTGGCGCGGTCGAGCATTTGGAACTGATCTGGGACGCCGAACCGCTAGCCGAACTCGATTCCGAGGACTACTACGACTACCAGGTGAACCGCCCGACGGTGCGCCAGGTCGACGGCGTGACCAGGGAAATCCAGTGGCCGTCCACCAGCCTGTCGGTGTGCTCGCCGCCGGGCAGCGAGCGTGATGTGGTGCTGCTGCGCGGGATCGAGCCCAACATGCGCTGGCGCAGCTTTTGCGGCGAACTGCTCGCGATGATCGAGCAGCTGGGTGTGCAGACGGTGGTCATCCTCGGCGCGTTACTCGCCGACACCCCGCATACCCGGCCGGTTCCGGTCACCGGGTCCGCCTACAGCAAGGAAGCCGCCGAGCGCTTCAACCTGGAGCAGACCCGTTACGAAGGACCGACCGGTATCACCGGGGTCCTGCAGGATCAGTGCGTGCGCGCCGGCGTGCCCGCCGTGTCGTTCTGGGCGGCGGTGCCGCACTACGTGTCGCAGCCGCCGAATCCGAAAGCCACCATCGCCCTGCTGCATCGCGTCGAGGATGTGCTCGACATCGAGGTCCCGCTCGGCGAACTGCCCACGCAGGCCGAAGACTGGGAGACGGCCGTCAACGAGATGACCGTCGGCGACGAGGAGATCAGCGAGTACGTGCGCTCGCTGGAAGAGCGCGGCGACGCGGCGGTCGACATGAACGAGGCCATCTCCAAGATCGATGGTGACGCCATCGCCGCCGAATTCGAGAAGTACCTGCGCCGCCGGGGCCCCGGGAGTTTCGGGCTCTGACCACGCTGTCACCACGCGGGCGCGACCTCCGGTCGCGCCCGTTTCGTCTGCCGCTCAGTCGGTTTCGCCCGATTCGCCCGGCGTCGCCGGCGCCTCGAGCTGCAACTCCTCGACGGTCCACACCCGGGCCGCCGCGTCCTGGGCCAGTTTCGCGATCAAGATATCGCGCGGGATCGTCTGGCCGGCAAAGTGATCGAGCGACGGAACCACCACGTGATGCGCGTCCGCGCGCTTGAGTTCCTGCGTGAGCTCGGCGAACGCCGTGCCGTCACCCGAGGTCGATTCATGGAAGGTCGCGGCGAAACAGAGGCCCTCGGCCTGCGCGAGCATGCTCATCGCATCCTCGAGCTCGGCGCCATGGCCGTCGGCGAGATCGTCACGCAAGTATCCATAGATCAACGCTTCCACCCGAACCTCCGTTGGATTGGGTCGCTACTGCATTGGTTTCGGATCTCCCCCGAGGGGTACTGCGGGGTGGGGCAGTGGGTCGGCAAACCCTAACCGCTCCGCCTTCCAGGATCTAAGACGCCATGTTGCAAATGCAGGTGTCAACCCGATGACATCTCTATGCCCTATTCGGTCCGCTGAGCGTTAACTGGTGCGATACTTGGACGGTGGCCGCTGGAGACGATCGACCCGTCTGGGCTGTCCGGATGCGCTCCGAGCGCGACGCCAGGGGGTGGTCCCAGGCCGATGCCGTCCGAGTGATGCGCGCCAAGTCCTCGCACAACCTGCCGACAGACAGTACGTTGCTGCGCAATTGGCGGCGCTGGGAGTCCGGCGAGTCACGCCCCGACGATTTCTACGCCCCCATCATCGCCGCCGCCTTCGACACCGTGACCGCGGCGTTCTTCCCCAAATCCCGCCCCAACCGGGACGACGAACTGCTCTCGGCGACGGGCATGGACACGCTGGAATTCATTGGCCGCCTGCGCATGTCCGACGTGTCGGCGGCCACCCTGGACGCGATCCGGATCACCGCCGAGCGGCTGTGCTGCGAATACCCCTACGCCGACCCGCATTCCCTGCACAGCGAGGGAACCGCCTGGTTGCGCCGCATCACCTCGCTGCTCGACGGGCGCCTCACCCTGGCCCAGCACCGCGAGATCCTGGTGCTGGCCGGTTGGGTCGCGCTGCTGGTGGGGTGCGTCGACTACGACCTCGGGCGGCGCACCTCGGCCGAAGCGACCCGCCGCGCGGCCTGCTCGCTGGGCCACGAGTCCGACCACGCCGAAATCATCGGCTGGGGCGCGGAAATGGCCGCCTGGTTCGCCCTGACCCAAGGTAACTACCGGGGTGCCATCGAGGCTGCCGACGGTGCGCTGGAGGCGTCCAGGTCCCTGGGCGTCGGTGTCCAGCTGGCCGCGCAGCGCGCCAAGGCGTGGGCCCGGATCGGGGACCGCGCGGAGGTCGAGCGCGCCCTCGACACCGGGCGAGCGATTCTCGAGCGACTCGAACCGCCCATCAATCTGGACAATCATTTCGTCGTCGATCCGCAGAAGTTCGATTTCTACGCGATGGACTGCTGCCGCGTCGCCGGGGAGGACAGGCTCGCGGAAGCCTATGCGCACGAGGTCATCCGGAACTCCACCCGCGCCGACGGCACCATCCGCAACCCGATGCGCGTCTCCGAGGCCCACCTCACCCTCGCCGTCGTCGCCGTGCGTGCCCGGGATCTCGAACTCGCCGTCGACGAGGGCATGCGCGCCTTCTCCGGCAAACGCCGCTCGCTGCCCTCCCTGATGTGGATCGCCGGCGAAGCCGCCCGCGAGATCATCGAACACTTCCCCGGCGACCCGCGCACCCGCATCTACCTCGACCAACTGCGCGCCCTGTCCACGGAGTAGCCCGGCGCGGAATCGCCACGCCCGGAACCCGAACCGGGTCGTGCGGAACTATGACTTCGCTCACCGTGCCGGTCGAGGCGACCTCGCGGTCCGGTCCGGCGAACACGCCGCAAACCGGACACGCGGGGTTGTTCGGGCAGGGGGCGACCCGCCCGCTACTACCCTGTTCCCGGTGACCGACTCCGCTGCCGTGCCTGCGCCGACCGAAACGCAGAGTGCCGACTTCGAGCTGAACGAAGAGCGGCTGCGCCTGTTCTCGTTCGCGACCGCGGAGAAACGCGCCGACTATCTGTGGGTGCTGCGCGCCTTCGACAGCGCGCGGGCCGCGTACGTGGTGCTGCTGCACGCCGATGACGTGGCGGACTGGATCCGGCGCCACAGCGCCGGGGCCGCGGAATTGAGCGGGGCCGAGATCGGGCCGCTGCTGGATCAGCTGCATCAGTGGGGCGTGCTGGAGCGGTCCTACGACGGGACGCGAGCGGCGACGCTGGCCGAGTACCGCAACCGGCACTACGTGTATCAGTTCTCGCAGGCCGGTTTTCAGGCCTACCGCGCGGTCGCCGGGGTGCTGGCGGCGCGGCTGGACGAGGCGGCGCTCTCGCGCCTGGTGCTGCCGGAACTGCTCGCGGACCTGAACGCGCTGGCCGAGGCGAATCGCGCGGCGAACGCGGAGGTGGTCTATCGCACGCTGCGCCGCCTGGACGCGGCCCTCACCGATATGGCCGCGCGCGCCGCGCATTTCTATCTCTCGCTCGGCGACATGGTGCGCACCACCGAGATCACGCCCGAGGCGTTCCTGGTGCACAAGGACGCCCTGCTGGCCCACATGCGCGATTTCAGCATGGATTTGGCGCGCTTCGCGCCGCGACTGGCGAACGCGATCGCCGACATCGAGGAGACCGGCGTCGACGAACTGATCGAGCGGGCCGCCGGCTGTGACGAACGGGTGCTGCTGAGTCCGCAGGAGCGGGAAGCGGATTGGCGGGCGCGCTGGCAGGGGCTGCGCACCTGGTTCGTGCCCGCGGAAGCGGGCGATTCGACCGAGGCGGACCGGTTGCGCGAGGCGACCATGAGCGCCATCGCCGCCGTGCTGTCGCTGCTGCGCCGCGTCACCGAGACCCGGCGCGGCGGTGTCAGCCGCGAATCCGCGCTGCGCCACCTGGCGGGCTGGTTCACCGCCGCGCCCAGCACCGACAGCGCGCACGCGCTGTTCGACACCGTCTTCGGGCTGGGCCGGCCCCGGCACCTGTCGATGGAGCATCCCGACGCCGACCTGATCCCGCCGGGGCGATCCTGGTGGGAGGCACCGCCGTTGGAGATCTCGCGCACGCTGGCCGAGACCGGCCGGCCGCCGCAGGCCGGCGCGCCCGCGCGCATCCAGCGCAACGACGCGAGCATCCGCCGCCTGCGCGAAGCGCAGCTGGACGCGCAGCGGGCCCGCGCCGAAGCCGCGAAATCCCTGGCGTCGGCCGATATCTACGAGCGCGAACTGGACGAGGGTGAAACCGAGGTGCTGCTGCGGCTGCTCGACGCCGCCTCCACCGCCTGGGTGCCCGTCAGCGGCCGCGTCGACGGCACCACCGGGTCGAACGACGGTGTCACGCTGACGGTGTCCACCCATCCGGGTTCCACGGTCATCCGCACCGCGCGCGGCCTGCTGCATCTCAACGGCCGCAAGCTCGACGTGCGCGCCACCCGGGTCAAGGGGGGTCGCGGATGACGCGGCAGCACACCCGCCCGAGCCGACTCCGTGGAGGCAGCGCATGATTCACGCCCGCCGCATCGATTCCCTCGCCCTGGACAACTACCAGCGCGCGGCCCGCGTCATGCTCGCCAACCACCTGGTAACGCGCACCTACCCGGATCGCATCGCGCTGCCGCTGATCCGCCGCTGGGCGACCGAACTGCGCGAGGATCTGGCCGAATTGTTCGGGTACCGCCTGGAGGTCACCGAGACCACCGCCCGGCTGTTCCCCGTCCTCGATCAGCTGGACGCGGGCAAGCCCGCCCGCACGGTGAACGACCGGCTCTTCGATCGCCGCCGCTACGCGTACCTGTCGCTGGCGCTGGCCGCGCTGGGCCGCGCGGGCGATCAGATCACGCTCTCGGAGCTGGCCGATCAGGTCGCCGCCTACACGGGGCGCATCGAGGGCCTGGATCTCGCGCCCGACCGCGCCGCGGACCGCGACGCGTTCGTCGACGCCGTCGGCTGGCTGGCCCACCGCGGCGCGCTGACGCTCGCGGACGGCGACGCGGGCGGCTGGGCCTCGGATCCCTCGGTGGGCGAAGCGCTCTACGACATCGACCGGCCGGTGGTGTTCGCCCTCTTCCGGCCGCCGCGCGCGCTGCAACACCTGCAGAGCGTGCGCGGCCTGCTCGGCGAGGAAGCGCAGCCGACCGGTCAGTCGGCGGCGGCGGAGGCGGCGCGGCGGGTCCGGCGCGGCCTGGTCGAGCGTCCTGTCGTCTACGCCGAGGATCTCGCGCCCGACGACCGCGCGGTGCTGGCCCAGGAGCGCATCGTCGCCGAGGTGGAGCTGTTCACCGGTCTGCGGGCCGAGCGCCGCGCGGAAGGCGTGGCGCTGATCGATGTCTCGGGCCGGCTCTCCGATCTGCGCTTCCCCGGCACCGGCACGCTGGCGCAGGTGGCGCTGCTGCTGGTCGGTGAGATCGCCGACCTGGTGCTCGACATCGACAACCCGCTCCCCCGCCGCACCGCGCTCGATGACCCGATGCTGAGCCTGATCGCCCAGCTCGACGACGCGATCCCGGAATCCACGGTGTTCGCGGCGCTGGCCGACCCGTTCGCCGAGGTCTTCGCCGACGACGCCGAACCGGACCAGCCCGAGCAGGCCCCGGAGCCCGCGACCTACCCGTTCCTCGACTACGGCTGGGTGGCCGAGACCGTCCAGCAGCTCACCGACCGCTACGGCGTCACCTTCGCCGCCCAGTGGCAGGCCGACGTGCCCGGCCTCACCGCCGAGGTGGTGGCCCTGCTGGAACGGCTGCGCCTGGTCCAGGTCGCGCCCGGTCCCGAAGGGCTGCTGATCCTGCCCGCGCTGGCCCGCTATCGCGGCGCGGTCGTCACCGTGCGCACCAAGCGCACTGGGGAATTGTTTGTCACCGCCGCGGAAACCGGCGCAACGGAAGGGGTTTGACCATGTCGGTAATTCATGGCGGAGTGCGCTTCATCCCGACCCGCGCCGGGATCGTCAACCTGTGGGACTACCGGGACCAGGAGTTCTGCTTCGCCGACGGCCGGCTGGTGCTGCGCGGCCCCAACGGCTCCGGCAAGACCAAGGCGCTCGAGGTGCTGTTCCCGTTCGTGCTCGACGGGCGGATCGAACCGCGCCGGCTCAATCCGTTCGCCGGTGAAGAGCGCACGATGAAGTCGAATCTGCTGTACCGCAAACAGGAATCCGCCTACTCCTACATCTGGATGGAGTTCGCGCGCGGCAGCTGGGACGACCCCGAGGTGGTCACCATCGGCATCGGCATGCGCGCCACCCGGTCCACCGACAAGGTGACGCGCTGGTACTTCGTCGCCGACGGCCGGGTGGGTGTGGACTTCTCGCTGATCGGGCCGGACGACCGCCCGTTCACCCGCAAACAGCTGGCCGAGCAGATCGGCACCGACTGCATCGTGGACCGCCCGGTGGAGTACCGCACCGCGATCGACGCGCGCATGTTCGGCCTCGGCACCCAGCGCTACGACCAGCTGATCAACCTGATCCTGACGCTGCGCCGGCCGCAGCTGGCCAAGAACCTGGATCCGCGCGGACTTTCCCAGGCCCTCACCGACGGCCTGCGCCCGCTCGACGAGCAGCTGATCCTGGACGCGGCCCGCTCCTTCAGCGATATGGAGGAGGTCGGGCGCAACCTCGAGGGCCTGGTGCACGCCGACACCGCCACCCGCGCGTTCGTCGGGGTCTATCGCAAATACCTTGCGGTGCAGGCGAAGACGGATGTCGACCAGGTGCGCACCCGGCTGGACGCGGTGACCCACGCCAGCACGGCACTGTTCGCCGCCACCGCGCTGCGCGAGCGCCGCGACACCGAGCGCACCGCCGCCGAGGCCCGCGCCGAGGACGCCGATCGCGCCTACGAGCAGGCCCTCACCGACCGCGAGACGCTGCAGCGCTCCAGCGCCTACGAGGGCAAGCAGCAACTCGACGACCTCGCCGACGCGGTGCGGCGGCTGGAGACCTCCTCGAGCGTGCACCGGGACAAGGCGCTCAAGTCCCGCCAGACCCTCGACCAGCGGGTGCAGGAAGCCGAGCGCGCCAGTGCCGGCGTCCGCAACGCCGCGGCGGCGCTGTCCCGCGGCGAGGACGAATTACGTGCCGCCGCCGAGGAAGCGGGCATCGACTGGGTCGCACCCGCCGAGGACGCGCGCGGGGACAATCTCACCGCCGTCGTCCGGGCTCGCGCCGAAGCCCGTGACGCCGACGTGCGCGCGGTGCGCCGGGCGCTGGGCCTGATGGACGCCGCGGCCGCGGAGCGGACGCGCGCGCAACGCCAGTCCGAGCGCGCCGTGTCGGCGCGGGAATCGGCGGCCGCCGAGATCGCCGCCGCCGAGGCGGCGGTCGCGCTCGCGCGCACCGAAGCCGCCGCGGCGCTGCGCGCCTGGTGGGACCGGCACCGAGAGGTCTACTCCCCCATCGAGAAAGGGCTGTTCGACGCGCTGGACACCGCGCTGTCCGGCGCCGGATCCGACGAGGCCGCGGGGCTGGCGGAGGTGCTCGCCGAACGCGCCGAACCGCTGCTCGACGAGATTCGCAACCGCAGGCAGGAGGCCAAGGCCCGGGCCGCCGCCGCGGCGCAGCGCGCCGCCGAGCTGAGCGCGGAGCGCGATCGCGTCGCCGCCCAGCGCGACGACGCCCCGGCCCCGTCCGCGACCCGCACCGACCCGCGCGACGGGCTTCCGGGCGGCCCGCTGTGGCAGCTGGTCCGCTTCGCCGACGACGTCACGCCCGAGACGGCGGGCGGCATCGAAGCGGCTTTGCACGCCACCGGTCTGCTCGACGCGTGGGTCTGCCCGGAAGCCGACCGGCCCACCGGCTACGCCTCCGACCAGTTCCTGCTGCCGCTGCCCGCCGCCGACCGGCCCACCGGCCGCACCCTCGCCGAAGTGCTCGTGGTGGAGGAGGATTCCGAGCAGCTGACGGTGCCGCGCGAGACGGTCGCGGCCGTGCTTGCCTCGATCGCCCTGCACGAGGGCGCGGACGCGGGGGCCGGCCCGGTCGCGGTCAGCACTCGCGGCGGGTTCCGCCAGGGTGTGCAGATCGGGCGCCATCGCAAGGCCGACGCCGAGTTCATCGGGTCCACCGCGCGTGCCCGCCGCCGCGAGCTGCGGCTCGCCGAACTCGCGGCCGCACTGGAGCACACGGCCGCCGAACAGGAGCGGGCGCGAGCCGAGGAGGCCGAGGCCGCCGCGGAGCTGGCCCGGATCGCCGCGGCCGCCAAGGCGCTGCCGCGTCCGGCCGCCGTCACGGCGGCGCTGCGCACGGTCGCCGAGGCCGGCGGCCTGATGCGGTCCCGCTCCGAGGCCGCCACCCTGGCCGAGGGCGATCTCGACAAGGCCGTCGCCGAGGTCGCCGCCGTGGATAAGAAATTGCGCGCCATCGCCGCCGAGCACGGCACCCCGCGCGACCCGCGCGACATCGACGCCCTGGCCGCGGCCATCCGGCATTTCGAGAACACCGGCACCGGTCTGCTGCGCCTGCGCACCGACCACGAGCGGGAACGCGAACGCGAACGCGAGGGCGCGGACCGCCTCGCCGAGGCCCAGGACCTGGCCGAGGCGTTCGCCGAGGAGGCCGAGGCCGCCCAGGCCGGATACGAGGAGCAGCTGCGCAAGCTGGAGACCCTGCGCGAAGCGCTGGGGGCGGGCGCGGCCGACATCGATCGTGATCTGGAAAAGGCCCGGGAGCGGATCGAGGCCGCCCGGGCCGAGCAGAAGGCCGCCCGCAAGGCGGCCAACGCCGCGATCGAGGCGATCGGCGACGCCGAGGCCGCCTACCGCACCGCGCACGAATCTCTCGGCACCGCGCTGACCGAGGTGCTGGCCGACGTCAAAGCGCTGGCCCCGTACGCACAGCCGGATCTGCTGCGCCTGCTGGGCGCGCCGGTGGAGAGCCGCTGGCCCAGCAGCGACGCCGCCTGGTCCACGCCCGAGCAGCTGCTCTACCGGATCACACAGGCGGGTCCGGAGACCGAGCCGCAGGTGCTGCCGGACGAGGTCGCCGAGCTGTTCGAGAACCTCACCGCCGCAACCGGTTCGGTGCGGGCCGGGGAGGCCGCGCGCAAGTCCACCCGCAGTGCGGTGACCGCGGCGCTGCAGGAGTTCGACGCCGCGCTGGCCGGGTCCGGGCGCGACTACCGCCTGCAGTGGGACGCCGCCGACGGGCTCACCGTGGTGCAGGTCGCCGACGAGCACGGCATGTCCGCGCTCGCCGACTTCGCCGGGCGCATCGATCAGGCCCGGCACGATCAGGAACTGCTGCTGACCGACGCCGAACGCCGCATCCTGGAGGACGCGCTGCTGACCGGCCTGGCCCAGCAGATCCACGAACGCACCTCCGACGCCCGGGATCTCATCGCCCGCATGGGCTCGGAGATGAAGCAGCGGCGCATGTCCTCCGGCAACACCATCGGCGTGCACTGGGTGCTGGCCGACGCGCTCTCCGACGCCGCGCGGGCGATGTGCAAGCTGCTCGACCGCGACGCCTCGGCACTCTCCCCCGAGGATCTCGCCGCCATCCGCTCGCATTTCGCGTCCGAGATCCGCGCCGCGCGGGCCGCGCACCCGGAACGCTCCTACCCGGAGATCCTGGCCGCCACCCTGGACTACCGCACCTGGCGGGTGTTCTCGTTCACGCTGATCTCCGGCGACGGCACCGAGGACAAGCTCACCGTGGCCCGGCACAGCGCGCTCTCCGGCGGCGAGCAGTCGGTCTCGCTGCACCTGCCGCTGTTCGCCGCCGCGCACGTCATGCTGGACTCGGCCGACCCGCAGGCGCCCCGCCTGCTCGCCCTGGACGAGGCGTTCGCCGGCGTCGACGACAACGGGCGCAGCGAATTGCTCGGCCTGAGCGTGCAATTCGACCTGGACCTGTTCATGACCGGCTACGACCTCTGGATCACCTACCCGCACGTGCCCGGTTGCGCCCACTACGACCTGGCGCACTCCACCGCGGAGAACACCGTCAGCGCGACCCTGCTGGTCTGGGACAGCGGTGACCTGCTCGCCGAACACGACGGCACCGATCTCACCGCCGCGCTCGGCTCCCCCGGCCGCCGCCGCGTCCCGAATTCCATCGAGGGCGGGCTGACTTTGGACGATATGCCCGGCGCACCGGCTGGCGTCAGCTGACTTCTGCCGCGTGCCCGGAGGACAGCGCGCCTGCGGGCGTCCGGGCTACCTGCCCGGACCGAACTGCCACACCCGCACCGGACTGGCGCTGCCGGTCCACGGCGGTGTGAGCACCTGCGGCGGCACCGGGGCGTGCCGCTGCTCGCTGGCGTCGGCGCGCAGCGCGGGGCACGCGCCGCCGGGGGCGGTGGCCAGCTCGAAATGCCACCATTCGTTGGCGAATATCCGGCAGAGCCCCCAGCGGTTGCCGTTGTTCTCCAGCCACTGCGCGCCCGGCTGCGGGCCGACATCGATGGCCTGGCCGGAGACGTGAGTCGACTCCTCGGGCGGCAGCACCCAGCGGCGCGCTTCCTCCGGGCTGCCGTAGGTGGCGATCCCGTCCTCCCACATCGCCTGCTGCTCGCCGTAGGAGCGGTGGCCGGAGTTGATGTAGAGCGTCACCCCCTCGGCCCGCGCGGCCTCCTCGGCCTGGGTGTAGGCGGCGGCCAGGGCGGGCGTCAGCCCTTCGGTCCCGGCGGCGGCCGCGGCCGCGGTGCGCTGCTCGGCCTGGGCGGCGGGTGCGGCGAGCACGACCAGCGCGGGTAGCGCCACCACGGACAACGCTAGCTTTGCGATCATGACGGCGATCCTATCCGCCGCGCCCCGCTCTCCCCGGCAACCCGGCAGACACGACAAAACGCCCGGACCCGCACAGGCGGGTCCGGGCGTTCGACGGGTCCGGCGCTACGAGGTGATCGGACGGGTGAACGTCCAGCACCCGTACGCGGTGGCCAATCCGAAGATCACCATGATCGTCGGCGGCACCTGCACGAGCAGCGCCAACAGTAGACAGATTCCGGCAAGACCCGTCACCAGCACTTCCAGCATCCGGACAATCCGGGCCGCTTGTTCGATGGGCATGATCCTCCTTCGTCCGCGGACGTGAACGTCCCGCATTCCTGGCGATGCCCAATCTCCCTGCGCCGAAACAGAACACGCGGTCTCCAACGCGGGAGCGGCACTCTATGCAGAGGAAAGATCGTTGTCCACATGTTGTTCCAGTGTTGTGGATCACTTTCATCCACAGCCCGCTATGTCTGGATTGCGGACAGGGCGCCGCCCCCGGGGCCGGGTCGGGCGGGAAAACACATGCGCCCCAAGTGGTTCAAAGGTGAGGAATGGGGCAGCACGGACCGGGTGGTCGGCTCCGGGGGCGGCGCGGATTCACAGGTGGCGGGCCAGGTGGGTGGCGTGGCGGTGGCGGCCGATGCGGGCGCTGATCTCGCTGCCGTGATCGCGCGTGTAGGCCACGGCCGTGCGGATCCGGTGGACCGGCAGCGCGGACTGCACCGCGAGCGCCTGGATGCGCTGCTCGATCGGGCCGTCGAGTTCGAGCAGGCGGGCGACCACCTCCCAGACGTCGGGGCCACCCGCCAGGACGGCGCGGCGGTCGTCCGCCGGGCCGCGGAAGACTATGCCGGGGTGTTCCATCTGGTCGACCCCCTCGCGGATCAACCGGTCGAGCAGTGCGGTCGAACTCGTGCCTTCGCGCACGGCACGCGAAACCAGCCGCCGGCTGGCTGAATCCGAGATTCTGAACGACGTACTCATTGCCCTCCTCGACATCCGGGGATACCGCGATCTACGCCTCAAGCCTGCGCGCAGATCCGGCAAACGCACCCCGGTGATCGAAGGACACTTCCGTGTCCGGTCGAGCAGGGAATTAGGTCAAAAGTCTTTTCAGACACGCTCTTTCGACCGAGTACGCACGCGCAGCGCGATAGGCTTCTGCGTTTCGGCGAAGAAATCGTTGCCCTTGTCGTCCACGACGATGAACGCCGGGAAATCCTCGACCTCGATCTTCCAGACCGCTTCCATGCCGAGCTCGGGATATTCGAGCACCTCGACGGATTTGATGCAGTCCAACGCCAGGCGCGCGGCGGGGCCGCCGATGGAACCGAGATAGAAACCGCCGTGCTCGTGGCACGCCTTGGTGACCTGCGCCGAACGATTGCCCTTGGCCAGCATTACGTGCGAACCGCCGGCGGCCTGGAACTGGTCGACGTAGGAGTCCATGCGCCCGGCGGTGGTCGGCCCGAACGACCCGGAGGCGTATCCCTCGGGCGTCTTGGCGGGGCCCGCGTAGTAGACCGCCATGTCGCGCAGGTACTGCGGCATCGGCTCGCCCGCGTCGAGCCGCTCCTTGATCTTGGCGTGCGCGATATCGCGCGCCACCACCAGCGGACCGGTGAGCGAAAGCCGGGTCTTGACCGGGTATTTCGAGAGTTCGGCGCGGATCTCGTCCATCGGCCGGTTCAGGTCGATCCGCACGACGTCACCGCCCAGGATGGCGTCGGTCTGCTCGGGCAGGTACTGCGCGGGCTCGCGCTCGAGCTGCTCCAGGAACACGCCCTCGGCGGTGATCTTGGCCAGCGCCTGCCGGTCGGCCGAGCAGGACACCGCGATCGCGACCGGGCAACTGGCGCCGTGCCGGGGCAGGCGCACCACGCGCACGTCGTGGCAGAAGTACTTGCCACCGAACTGCGCGCCGATGCCGAATTCCTGGGTGAGCTTGAAGACTTCCGCTTCCAGCTCCACATCGCGGAACGCGTGCGCGGCCATCGACCCCTCGGTGGGCAGATTGTCCAAATAGTGCGCGGACGCGTATTTCGCCGTCTTCAAGGCGAATTCGGCGGACGTGCCGCCGATCACCACGGCCAGGTGATAGGGCGGGCAGGCCGCCGTGCCGAGCGAGCGGATCTTCTCGTCCAGGAATTCCAGCATGCGCTGCGGATTCAGCACCGCCTTGGTTTCCTGATACAGAAACGACTTGTTGGCCGAACCGCCGCCCTTGGCCATGAACAGGAATTTGTAGGACGGCGCCGCGGTATCGCCCGGCGTGGAATACAACTCGATCTGCGCCGGCAGATTGGTGCCGGTGTTCTTCTCGTCCCACATGGTGATCGGAGCCAGCTGGGAGTAGCGCAGATTCAGCTTGGTGTAGGCGTCGAACACGCCGCGGCTGATCCATTCCGCGTCGTCGGCGCCGGTGAGCACGCCCTCGGACTTCTTGCCCATCACGATCGCGGTGCCGGTGTCCTGGCACATCGGCAGGATGCCGCCCGCGGAGATGTTGACGTTCTTGAGCAGGTCCAGCGCGACGAACCGATCGTT
This sequence comes from Nocardia sp. NPDC050435, assembly GCF_040655395.1. Lineage (NCBI taxonomy): Bacteria > Bacillati > Actinomycetota > Actinomycetes > Mycobacteriales > Nocardiaceae > Nocardia > Nocardia sp. NPDC050435. The sequence continues at coordinate 44,581 of NZ_JBFAJW010000008.1, read as the reverse complement.
GCCGGAGGACTCCGGGTCGTCGATGATCTTGCGCAGCTGGGCCAGGTGCGCGGGCCGCAGGTAGTGGCTGATGTCGTGCATCGCGGCCTCGGTGAGCAGGCGCAGCGCCTCGGGCTCCACCTTCAGGAACGTGCGACCGTCGACCTCGACCGTGCTGACCCCCTCGGTGGTGATGAGCCGGTAGGGGGTGTCGTCGGCGCCGATGGGCAGCAGATCTGAATAGCGGAATTCCGGCGCGGTCACGGATCGCTCTCCTTCGCATGGGGCTGGGTGCTGGCCCACTGGTCACAAGCACAGCGAGCCTAGCCACCGAACGGGGACGCACCGGGGTTAGGCAAACCTAAGAGCCTGGTGGCGGGCACAAAAGGTTGCACGTTCAACCCAGTGGTGCTACCTCTCATTTCTGACGTTGTCGCAGGCGAAGGCCACCGCGCGGTCCTTCGATCGGCATGTCGGAAGCTGGGAGGCTGCCATGACGGAACCGGTGTGGCTCGACGAGGTCGAGATGCGGGCCTGGGTCGGGTTCGTCCGTACCCGCGACCTCATCGCCGCCGCCGTCGGGCGCGACTCCGCCCGCGAGTCGAACCTCACCTACGTCGAGTACTCGGTCCTGGCCAGTCTGTCGAAATCGCCGGATCACCGGCTCACCTTCGCCGACCTGGCCGAACGGCTGGAGTGGTCGCAGAGCCGGCTCTCGCATCAGATCACCCGGATGGAGAAGCGCGGGCTGGTGCTGCGCGAACCGATCCCCGACGACGCGCGCCGCACCGCCGCCCGGCTCACCCCGCACGGCGCCGACCTGCTCGGCAGCGCCGCGCCCGCGCACGCGCGCAGCGTGCGCCGCCACATGATCAGCGCCTTGGATCGCGATCAGCTGACGGCGCTCGCCGACATCTACGACACCCTGCTCGCCCACCACCGGCGGACGCCGGAGGACAACTAGCCCGCGGCCACCTGCTCCGGCACGATCGCCGGGCGCGCGACGCCGAGCGCCCGCTCGAAGCCCGCGGGCACCACCAGATCGCTCCGATCCAGTTCCGCCACACTCGTTTTGCGCAGGCCGAGCAGCGCCGAATCGACGCCGCCGCGCAGGATGTCGAGCACGTTCTCCACGCCCGCCTGCCCGTTGGCGGCCAGGCCCCACAGGTAGGCGCGCCCGATCATCACCGCGCGGGCGCCCAGCGCGACCGCCTTCACCACGTCCGAACCGCGGCGGATGCCGCCGTCCATCACCACGTCGATCTGACCGCCGACCGCGTCGGCGATGACGGGCAGCGCCCGCACCGCGGCGGGGGTGCCGTCGAGGTTGTTGCCGCCGTGATTGGACACCGAGATCGCGGCCACGCCCGCGTCCACGGCGCGGTGTGCGTCGTCGACCCGCATGATGCCCTTGAGCATGACCGGGCCGTCCCACTGCTCGACGATCCAGCGCACGTCGTCCCAGTCCGGCGCGGGAGTGCCCATCCACTCGCCGTAGGCGCCGAAGAAGCCGGGGGCCGGCTTGCCGCCCACCGCCATGTTCGGGGCGGTCAGGTCGGGGATGTGGCCCGAGCGCAGATAGGTGGCCAGCCAGCGCGGCTTGGCCAGGGTCTGCGGCGCGAACTGCAGCATCGCGCGCAGATCGAGCTTCTCGGGAATGACCGGGCTGCCCCAGTCGCGCCCGTGCGAGAAGGACCAGTCCAGGGTGAGGATCAGCCCGACCGCGCCGGCGGCCTCGGCCCGGCCCATCCGCTCGAGCATCTCGTCCTTGCTGCCGCACCAGTACAGCTGGAAGAAGGTGGCGGGATTGGCCGCGATCACCTCGTCGACCGGCTTGCTGGCGAACGAGCTCAGCCCCATCGCGATGCCCCGGGCGGCGGCGGCGCGGGCGACCGCGACCTCACCGTCGGGGTGCACGGCCTGCACGCCGGTCGGCGAGATCAGCACCGGCATGGACAGCTGCTGCCCCATCACGCTGGTGGACTGATCGCGCTCCCCGATCGGGCCCGCGCAGTGCGGCGCGAACCCCAATTCGGTGAAGGCCTGCTGGTTTTCGTCGATGGTCTGACCGCGTTCGGAGCCGGCGATGAGCGCGCCGTAGACCGATTTCGGCAGCCGCTTCTTCGCGCGGCGCTGCGCCTCGGCGACGGTTTCGAACCAGGGATTCATTGTCCGGACCTCTCCACCGGCCACCAGGACCGGCTGTACTTTTCCAGGTGCCTTGCGAGTTCGTCGAGGAGGCGACGGCCGTCGGCGGCGGTGGCCGGTCCCGGGTCGCCGAGGACGCCGTTAGGGCTGACCGCCCGCACCCCGCCGGCGGCCAGCAGCGGGTAGAGCTGCGAGATCGGGCGCTGGTCACCGGGTTCCGCGCGCTCGGCGCGCACCCGCGCCGGGTGCAGCGCGAGTTGCATGCCGGTTTCGGAGCAGCCCGCGTGCAGGTCGCCGTGGTAGCGCGGCGACCACAGCCGCACGTCCCGGGATTCGGCGCGCAGCAGCCGCACCGCCCGTTGCAGCGGTTCGGCGTTGCCGCCGTGCCCGTTGACCAGCAGGATGCGCGCGAAGGTGTCGGTGGCCGAACGGCACAGCTCCACGATCAGCAGTTCCAGGGCGGCCTGCCCGATGGACAGCGTGCCGGGGAACCCCGCGTGCTCACCGCTGGAGCCGTACGCAACGACCGGCGCGGCGATCACATCGGGCCGGCGCTCGGCCAGGCGGCGGCACATCTCCACCGCGATGTCGGTGTCGGTGGACAGCGGCAGGTGCGGGCCGTGCTGCTCGGTGGAGCCCACGGGAATCAGCAGAATCACGCCGTCAGCCGCTCTGACGCCCGCCTCGGGCCAGGTCAGATCTGAAACGTGTTCCACCACGGTGCGAGATTAACGTCACACGCTGACAAAATCAATATGTCAGGAACTGCCATAATGACTTTCGTGACAGTGCAGGGCAGTCGGGGCCGACCTCGCGGCACGACCAAACGCGAACTCGAACTGATCGCCATGCGACTGTTCAGCGCCCACGGCTTCGACAACACCACCGTCGAGGACATCGCCGCCGCCGCGGGCATCAGCGGGCGCACCTTCTTCCGGTACTTCCCCACCAAGGCCGAGGTGCTGTGGGCCCAGTTCGACGACGAGATCACCGCGCTGGAAGCCGCTTTCGCGACCATCGGCGACGAAGTGCCGATGATGACGGCGGTGCGGCGCGTGGTCGTCGACGCCAACACCTACCGCGCCGAGGACATCCCCGAGCTGCGCACCCGCATGCACCTGATCGCCGCCGTGCCCGCCCTGGCCGCCACCGCCGGCGCGCACTACGACGCCTGGGAGCGCGCGGTCAGCGGGTTCGCCGCCCGCCGCCTCGGCGCCGCCGAGGACGATCTGATCCCGCTCGCGGTCGGCCGGACCACCCTGGCCGCGGCCCGCGCCGCCTTCGACGCCTGGCTGGCGAAAGCGGACGCCGACCTCACGGTTTACCTCGATCGGGCGCTTTTCGCGCTGGAGCACGGCTTCTCCCGGCTACCCTCAGGTTTCGGCGACGGCACGGCTGGGGTATGACTAGGCTCGGTATCGGCTCGCAGGCCGACCGTAGGATCGAACCGACTCACACGTCGAAAGGGGCTGGAATTTCCATGTCCGAGGTGTCCATGAGCCTTTCGGCGGACTCGTTGCCCGCGGGGCAGGTCGAAGACAACCTGCTGCCCGAACTGGTCGAGCATCTGCGCCAGAACCGCACCGCGCTGCGTGAGGAATGGGCCCGGCGCATCACCGACACACAGCTGCTGACCGCGATGACCCCGGAGGAGATCTTCTCCGAGGCCACCTCGATGTACGACAACTACGTCGAGGTGCTCGTCACCGGTAGCGTCGACGCCCTGCAGGCCTACGCCCGCGACCTGTCGGAGCGCATCATTCCCCGAGGCGTCGAGACGGACGAGGTCATCGGCATCGTGCTGCTGCTGCGCGACGTGCTGGCCCGCTCGCTGTTCGAGAAATACCAGACCAACTTCGAGCTGCTGAACCAGGTGCTCGACGCCTACGAGCCGGCCGCCAACCGCATCGCGAGCACCGTGGCCATCTCGTTCGTGCAGGAGCGCGAGCGCGTCATCCGCCAGCAGCAGGAAGCCATCCGCGAGCTGTCCACCCCGGTGCTCCAGGTGCGCGAACAGCTGCTGATCCTGCCGATCATCGGCGTGCTGGACAGCCAGCGCGCCCGCCAGCTCACCGAGCAGCTGCTGCGCGCGATCCGCTCCAACCGCGCCAAGGTGGTCGTCATCGACATCACCGGTGTGCCGCAGATCGACTCTACGGTGGCCAACCACCTGGTGCAGACCGTCGACGCGTCGGGCCTGATGGGCGCCAACGTCATCATCACCGGCCTGTCCTCGGAGATCGCGCTCACCCTGGTGACCATCGGCCTGGATCTGTCGAAGATGAACGCCGTCGGCGACCTCCAGGGTGGCATCGAGGAGGCCGAGCGCCTGCTGGGCTACGAGGTCACCCGCGTCACCGATCGACTCCTGACCGAACGCGACGGACGGTAATCGGGCCCGCTGATGCCGGTACCCATCCTCAAGCAGGGCACGTATCTGATCGCGTCGGTCCAGTCAGCCTTGACCGACGCCGATACCGAGCGCCTGCAGGACGACCTGATGAAGCAGGTCTCGAAGTATCGCGCGCACGGCATCATCGTCGATGTCACCGCGATCGATGTGATGGATTCGTTCGCGGCCAGATCGCTGCGTACCATCGCGCACATGACGCAGTTACGCGGCGCCGAAACGGTGATCGTCGGGCTGCAACCGGAAGTCGCGTTCGCCATGGTGCAATTGGGCCTCACCTTCGAGGACATGCACACCGCCCTGGACCTCGAAGAAGGGCTTGCGTGGCTGGACCGCAAGGCCTCCGGACGGCGCCAGCGAGACGGTCGTGACAGTGGCCGCTGAGAATATGGTGATCGCGATAAAGGTGTCCGGTGACATCGTGATCGCGCGTCAGGCCGGTCGGGAGCTCGCCGAAAGGCTCGGCTTCTCCCTCACCGACCGCACCATGATCTCCACTGCCATCTCCGAAATCGCCCGCAACATCACCAGTTACGCGGGCAGCGGCGAGATCCGACTGATGGTGGACGAGCGCGACGGCAAACAGGCCCTGGTCGTTCAGGCCGAAGATCAGGGCCCGGGCATCCGCGATATCGCGCGGGCGCTCGACGACGGCTACTCCACCGGACGTGGCCTGGGCCTGGGGCTTCCGGGCGCGCGCCGCCTGATGGACCGCCTGGTCATCGACTCCGCCCCCGGCCGGGGCACCCTGATCGAAATGTGGAAGTGGGTGCCGGCCAGTGCATGAGGACGGCTTCGTCGGTCGGATCGAATGGGCGGTGGCCGGTCGTGCGCTGCCGGGCCAGCGAATCTCCGGTGACCGCTGCGTCGTCCTCGAAACCGGCGGCGGCTCCGTGCTTTTCGGCGTCCTCGACGGGCTGGGGCACGGCGCGTCCGCCGCCGACGCCGCCGACCGCGCCGCGCAGGTGCTCTCGGAGAACCGCGCCGAACCGCTGGACGTGCTGATGCTGCTGTGCCATCGCGCGATGGCCGACACCCGCGGCGCGGCGGTCTCGCTCGCGTCGTTCAACTGCGACGAGACCATCGACTGGCTGGGTGTCGGCAATGTGGAGTCCCGGGTGCTCACGGTCGGGCCCGCCGGGCTCACGGTGCGCGCGACCATCGTGATGACCGGCGGCATCGTCGGCTATCGCCTGCCGCAGCACCTGCAACCGCAGATCGTGCAGGTGCGCGCCGGCGATCTGCTGCTGATGTCCACCGACGGCATCGTCGCCGAATCCTTCGACGGCATAGATCTTTCCAAGTCCACCGCCGAGATCACCGCGGAAATCCTCGGCCGGCACGCCAAGGACACCGATGACGCCCTGGTGCTGGCTGCCCGCCATCGTGGCGGGACGTCGAACGGATCACAATGAGTGACGTGCTGGCAGCGTTTCTGGACGCCTACGCGAGCGCCCTACGGCGCCACCTGGATTCGCCCACGCATGCCAGCCTCGCCGAGGGCTACGAACTCGGCCGCCGCGCGCTGGTCGAGGACATCAGCCTGCTCGATCTGACCGAATATCACTTCCGTTTCGTCGCCACCAGCGAGAGCGCGGGCGAGCCGATCGCCGAGCCCGCGCTGGAGTTCCTGCTGCAGACTCTCGCCGCGCTGGACATCGCCACCCGCGGCTATCTCGGCGGCCTGCGCCGCTACGAGCAGCAGCGTTCGCGCGCCGACGATCTCGCCGGTCGCGACGCCTTCCGCACCGCCCTGGTGGAGTCGCTGCAGGACGGCTTCTTCGTCGCCGATTCCCGGGGCACGATCATCGAGGTGAACACCGCGTTCGGCGCGCTCACCGGGTACGGGGCGGCCGGGCTGCCCTATCCGCTGCCGCATCCCTGGTCGCTGCCGACCGGGCCCCGGTACCCCGATCTGGGCACGGTGGCACAGCGTTTCGTCATTCCGGTGCGGCATCGCGACGGGCGCGACGTGTGGCTGGCGGTGAGCACGTCCTCGCTGATCAAGCCGGAGAACAACGAGCAGATCTTCGTCGGCACCATCCGCGACGTCACCGCCGAGCACGACGCGCAGGCCCGCGATCAGGCCGCCTCCCGCCTGGCCACCGCCGTCGGCGCGGCCACCAGCGTGGTGGAGGTGCTCGCGGTCGGGCTGGACGAGCTGCGCCGCACCGTCGGCGCGGAGTCGGCGGTGGTCTCGGTGTGGCCGAACCGCAACGCGCGCCCCGAGGTCTACGTTTCCGGTGCGGTGCACCGTGATTCGCCGGGCGGCGAGCCGGCCGAGGCCACCCGTCCCGGTTCGGCCGCCTATCAGCCGCCGCAACTGGACGAGCGGGCCGCCGCGCTGCTGGACCGCGCTCGTCGCCGTCCGGCGCGAAGCCTGTTCGCGATACCGGAGGGTACGGGGGGTGGGCCCGCAGGGCAGGGGGGCGGGAAGGACACCGAGAGTTCGGAGGGCATCGTCGCGCCGCTGGGCGAGGTCGGCGACGCGGCGCTGTGGCTGCGCTTCGCCGCGCCGCGCGCCATCACCGCCGCCGACTGGACGCTGTTCTCGCTGCTGATCGGCCACCTCAGCCTGGCCGTGCAGCGGGCGCGCAACTTCGATCAGGCCCGCTCCACCTCGCTCACGCTGCAACGGGCCATGCTCGGCCCGATCGAACTGCCGCCGCGTTTCTCGGTGCACTACGAGCCCGCGCTGCCGCCGCTGGAGATCGGCGGCGACTGGTACGACGTGGTGCCGCTCAACGACGGCACGATCGGCGTCGTGGTCGGCGACTGCGTCGGCCGTGGTCTGTCCGCGGCCGTGGTGATGGGCCAATTACGCACGGCCGCACGGGCTCTGCTGCTGCGCGGGGCGGGCCCGGCCCAGTTGCTCACCGAGCTCGACGCCGTCGCGGCGCGCATCCCCGGCGCCATGTGCACCACGGTCTGCGCGGCCGTGCTGGATCCGGAGCGCGGCCTGGTGCGCTATTCCAGCGCCGGGCACATGCCGCTCATCCTCGCCGACGTGGACGAGCCCGGCCGGCTGCTGGAGGGCGGCCGATCGGTGCCGCTGGCCACCTTTGAGACGCCGCGGCGCCCGGAGGCCACCACCGCGCTGACGCCCGGCTCCACCCTGGTGCTGTTCACCGACGGCCTGGTCGAGCATCGCGGCGTCGACATCGACGAGAGCTTCGCCAAGATCTCCGCCGTGCTCGCCGACACCCCGGGCAAGCTGCCGCGCGAGGTGGCCGACGCGGTGCTCTCGCGGCTGCGCCCGGCCGCGGGCTACGACGACGACGTCGCCATGGTGGTCTACCGGCAGCCGCCGGCCTCGCTGCACCTGGACGTCCCCGCGCACCCGGACCAGCTGGCGGCGCTGCGGCGGCGGCTCAAGGCCTGGCTGGCCGCGGCGGCGGTGCCGCACGATCTGGCCTCGGATCTGGTCGCGGCCGCCAACGAGGCGTGCAGCAACAGCATCGAGCACGCCTACCTGGGCAACGGCGCGGCCGCCAACCAGGTCACCCTGATCGCCGAGTGCGATACCGAGCGCGTGACGATCCTGGTCAGCGACACCGGCCACTGGAAGCCGCGCTCGGCCGATCCCGGGAACCGCGGCCGCGGCATCGATATGATGCGCGCGCTGACCGAGGATCTCGAGATCGACCACGCCGAGCCGGGCACCCGGGTGCGCATGTCGGTCACGCTGCCCGCCATCAAATCACCGGTGGCGAACCCGCTGCGCGGCACCAACCGCCAGATCTGAAGGGGCTAGCGGGCATCCGGCCGCGGGATGTCCCCGCGCCAGGCGCCCGTCTCGTGATGCTGCTCCTCGATGAACTTCTTGAACCGCTGCATGTCGGCGTGCACGCGGTGCTTCAGCACACCGAGCTTGTCGGCGGCGTTCTCCACGAAACCCTCGGGGTCGACGTCCATTTGGGCGGTCACCCGGGTGTGTGTGTCGTCGAGGCGGTGAAAGGTGATGACACCGGCGTGATTCGGGCCGCTGTCGGAGCGCCAGGCGACTCGCTCGTCCGGATGCTGCTCGGTGATGGTCGCGTCGAACTCGCGCGTCGCCGGGCCGACGTGGATCTTCCAGTGCGTGTGCCGGTCGTCGAGTTGGCGCACCTGCTCCACGCCCTCCATGAACTGCGGGAAGGTCTCGAACTGGGTCCACTGGTTGTAGGCGGTGCGTACCGGAACCTCGACGTCGACGGTGGCTGCCAAAGTGCTCATCATTCAACCTCTTTCGTCGGTCTCGCCGGGCCGGGTGCCCGACGGGATCGATCACCGCTCGCGGGGAGCGGCGCCGGTCAACGGCCGCATACCCGGGTGTCCCGGCGGCAAACAGCGGCCGGTCACGAATACGGGAGCGGCAACACGGCCCGAGGCCAGCCGGTAGGGTAGGTAGCCGTGACCAACACTTCCGGAGACGCGCATCCACTTTCGGACACGATGACCACCTCCGTCGCAGTGCACGACGGCGCGACCGTGCTGACGGTGGCCGGCGAGGTCGATCTGGCGACGGCGCCCGCGCTGGAGACGGCGATCGAGGGCATCCTCGCGGACAAGCCACGTGCGGTGATCATCGATCTGACCGGGGTCAGCTTCCTGGCTTCCGCGGGCATGGCGGCGCTGGTCGCCGCGCATCAGCGGGCGGGCGAGAGCACCACCATCGCGGTCGTGGCCGACGGGCCCGCCACCAGCCGGCAGCTGAAGATGACGAGCCTGGATCAGGTCTTCGCGCTCTACGCCACGCTCGACGCGGCCCTGGACGCCCTGAAGTCCTGACAGACGCCGCACACGCCGATGGCCGGGATCGTCGAGGGATCCCGGCCATCGCTGTGTTCGGCTAGACGAGTTCGCGCAGCTGCTCGATCAGCTTGACGCGCTCGGCCGGCGTCGCCGCCATCGGCACCACGTTGAGCACCGTGACGCCCGCTTCCTTGAACGCCGCGACGCGTTCCTTCACGAATCCGGCCGGGCCGACCAGCGAGATGTCGCGCACCAGGTCGTCCGGAACGGTCTTGGCGGCCTCTTCCTTCTTGCCCGCCAGGTACAGCTCCTGGATCTTGTCGGCCTCGGCGCCGTAGCCGTAGCTGGTGGCCAGGGTGTGGTAGAAGTTCTTGCCCTTGGCGCCCATGCCGCCGATGTAGAGCGCGAGGTGCGGCTTGACGAATTCCAGCAGCGGCGTGACGTTTTCGCCGATCGCCAGCGCCGGGCCCGCGTACACCTCGAGCGCGCCCAGGCTCGGATCACGTTTGGCCAGACCGGCGTCGAGCGCCTCGCCCCAGACCTGCTTGGCCTTCTCCGGCAGGAAGAAGATCGGCTGCCAGCCCTCGGCGATCTCCGCGGCCAGCTGCACGTTCTTCGGGCCGAGCGCGGCCAGCAGGATCGGAATGCGCTCGCGCACCGGATGATTGATCAGCTTGAGCGACTTGCCCAGGCCAGTGCCGCGCTCGGCGGGCAGCGGGATCTGGTAGTACTTGCCCTGGTAATCCAGCTTCTCGCGGCGCCACACCTTGCGGCAGATCTCCACCAGTTCCCGGGTGCGCCCGATGGGGGCGTCGTAGGGCACACCGTGGAAGCCCTCGATCACCTGCGGGCCGGACGCGCCGAGCCCCAAAGTGAACCGGCCTTCGGAGACGAAGTCCAGGCCGGCGGCCGTCATCGCGGTCAGGCTCGGGGTGCGGGTATAGATCTGCAGGATGCCCGAGGCCAGCTCCAGCCGCTCGGTCTTGGCGGCCAGGTAGCCCAGGGCGCTGACCGCGTCGAACGAGTAGGCCTCCGGCACGAAGACGATGTCGAGTCCGGCCTTCTCCAGGTCGGCCACTTCGGCGGCCGCTTCTTTGAAGCCGCCCGAATAGTTGATGCCCAATCCGATCCGCATGGGTTTCAACCTAACCGCCGCTCGCGGGATGCCGCGCACCGGGCGGTAGCGTAACGGCCATGTCGCAGTCGAGCACCGCATCCACCGGCACCGTGTCGTCCTTCGGCGGGACCACCCTCGCGGGGTACCTGGGCGAACTGGCCGCCAAGGTCCCGGCTCCCGGGGGCGGCGCGGTCGCGGCGCTGCACGCCGCGCAGGGCGCCGCGCTGGTCGCGATGGTCGCCCGCTACACCACTCGCGCCAAGGACGCCGAGCACAAGCCCGTCATCGACCGCCTGATCGAGGCCGCCGACGCCTGCCGGGAGCGGGCGCTGGCCCTGGCCGACGCCGACGCCGACGCCTTCACCGCGGTGGGTGCCGCCTACAAGCTGCCCAAGGAGTCCGAGGGCCGGGCTGCGGCGATCACCGAGGCGCTGGTGGGCGCCGCGCGGGTGCCCGCCGCGGTGGTGGACGAGGCCGACGAGATCCTGTCGCTGGCCGCCGAGCTGCTGCCGATCGGCAACCCGAACGTGGTCACCGACATCGGCGCCGCCGCCGACGCCGCCCGCGCGGCCGCGACGAGTTCGCGGCTCAATATCGAGATCAACGTGGCCTCGCTGGACGCCGTGCACGGTGACGAGTTCGCGCCCACGCTGCTGCGGATCGAGGCGCTCACCGCGCGCGCGGACGCCCTGCACGCCGACGTGCTGCACGTGGTGCGCAGCAGCTGAGCTCGGCCGCCCGGCCGGTGTGTACACCGGCGAGCAGCGGGTACCCGAAAGACATATCGATCAAAATTGAATCGTCAGCCCTTCTGACTGAGGGTTGAGTCAATTCGGCCGACCGTGCTCGTCGCGGCGGCCTAGACTGGTCTTTCGCACACCACACCATCTCGAAGGGGTGGAAGCCATGAGGAGCGCACTCAGATTCTTGTTCCTCGCTCTATCGGCCCTGGCGCTGGTTGTCCTCGGAGCGCCGAGCGTGGTGCACGCGGCACCCGCGGATTTCCGGGCCAGCGCGGGCACCTGGGCCGACGGCGACATGTCGGCGCACACGTTCACCGTCACCGTCGGCGGCGTCCCCCGCACCATGAACGCCTCGTACGGCAAACCGGGCTGGGAGACGCCCGTCGGAACATTCCCCGTGATGTCCAAACATCGCACGATCATCTTCGACTCGAGCACCATCGGCATTCCGCTGAACTCCTCCGAGGGGTACTACCTCACCGGTGAATGGGCCGAACGGCTCACCTCGGGCGGCGTTTTCATCCACTCGGCGCCGTGGTCGGTGGATTCACAGGGCTATGCCAATGTCAGCCACGGCTGCATCAACCTCTCCCCCGAAGACGCCCAGTGGGTATACAGCGTCCTCGACGTAGGTGACCCGGTCACCCTGCACTGGTAGTCACGCCGCTACCCGCACCGGTTCGTCCCGGGCCAGCAGTGCCGCGTAGTGCCCGCCGAGCTCCACGAGCTCGGCGTGGGTGCCGCGTTCGGCGACGCGGCCCTGATCCAGCACCAGAATCTGATCCGCGTCCCGGATGGTGGACAGGCGGTGCGCGATGGTGATCACGGTGCGTCCCTCGGCCAGCGCGTCGATCGCCGCCTGCACCTCCCGCTCGGTGCGGGTGTCCAGGGCGCTGGTCGCCTCGTCCAGGACGAGGATCGGCGGATTGCGCAGGATCGCGCGGGCCACCGCCAGCCGCTGCTTCTCGCCACCCGAGAACCGGTAGCCACGCTCGCCGACCTTGGTGTCGTAGCCCTCGGGCAGCGCCGCGATGTGGTCGTGGATCTGCGCGGCCCGCGCGGCCGCGCGCAGTTCGGCGTCCGTCGCGTCCGGCTTGGCGAAGCGCAGGTTGTCGGCGACCGAGGCGTGGAAGAGATAAGTCTCCTGCGAGACCACGCCGACCGCCGCGGCGAGATCCGCGAACGACAGCTCGCGCACGTCGACGCCGTCCACGGTGACGCGGCCGCTGGTGGCATCGTAGAGCCGGGCCGCCAGGTAGCCGAGAGTCGTTTTCCCGGAACCCGTTTCACCGACGATGGCCAGGCTGGTCCCGGCGGGGACGGTCACGTCGATGTCGTCGAGCACGGTGCCCGAACCCGCGCCGTAGCTGAACCCGACATGGTCGAAGCGCACCTCGCCGCGCACCTTGCGCAGCGAGACCGGGGCGGCCGGCTCGGTGAGATCGGGCTCGAGATCGAGGTATTCGAAGATGCGCTGGAACAGCGCCATCGAGCTCTGCACCTCGACGCCGGTCTGCAAGAGCATCACCGTCGGGCGCAGCAGCGTGGTCTGCAAGGTGGTGAACGCGACCAGGGTGCCGATCGAGACCAGCGGCGTGCCGCCCGCCGCGGCCAGACCGGCCGCGAAGTAGATGACCGCGGGCATCGCCGACATGACGATCTGGATGATCGACTGCCGCCAGCGGCCCGCCATGCTGGCGCGGATCTCCAGGTCCACCAGGCCGCGCGACTCCCGCGCGAAGTCCGCGACGAGCGTCGGCGAGCGGCCCATGGTGCGGCCGAGCAGGATGCCGCTCACCGAGAGCGACTCCTCCACGATCGCCGACATGCCCGCGAGCTTGTGCTGGCGCTGACCGGTGATCTTGCGGCGTTCGTTGCCCACCCTGCGGCTGATCCAGACGAAGAACGGCAGCATCGCCAGCGAGACCAGGGTGAGCCGCCAGTCCAGGGCGATCATGGCGACGACGGCGGCCAGCACCGTGGTGAAGTTGGAGACCAGCGAGGTGGCGGTGGAGGTGACCGTCGACTGCATGCCGCCGATGTCGTTGGCGATGCGGGATTGCACCTCGCCCGTGCGGGTACTGGTGAAGAACGCGAGCGGCATCCGTTGCAGATGCGCGTAGACCGCCGCACGCAGATCGTGCATGACCTGCTGGCCGACGGTGGTGGAGATATAGGTTTGCAGGACGCTGAAACTGCTGGTCAGCGCGGCCACGACGACCATGCCGCCGGCCAGCGCCCCGAGCAGGCCGGTGCGGCCCTGCGGGAGCGCGACGTCGAGGATCTCGCGCAGCAGGAACGGCGAGGCCAGGCCGACCAGCGAGGAGAGCCCGACGAGCGCGGCGACCACGCCGAGTTTGCGGCGATAGGGCTGGAAGAGCCGGAGGATCCGGCGGATCTGAGTGGGGGGCTGCATAGGCGCCTCCTTCCGAAACAAGCTAGCGCACGACACTGAGTATGACTCATAATTGACCGAAAGAACAATGAGTTATGATCAGCGTCATGGACCGCGGCAGGGTGAACGACGAGCACGACCTACCCGACCTGTTCCTGCGCACCGCGCGCCGGATCCGCCGCAACATGCACGCCCGCCTCGCTCCCCTCGGCCTGACGCCGGGCCAGGCCCGCGCCCTGCGCATCCTCGGCCGCTCCGCCGAGCCGCTGCGCATGGCGGCGCTGGCCGAACGGCTCGATATCGTGCCGCGCTCGGCCACCACGGTGGTCGACGGCCTGGAGGCCGCGGGCCTGGCCGAGCGCGCCGCCGATCCGGCCAACCGCCGCTCCACGCTGGTGCGCCCCACCGCGGCCGGGCGCGCGGTGCTCGCGCGCATGGCCGAGGATCGCCGCCGCGCCGCCGCCGACCTGTTCGCCACGCTGTCGGCGAGCCAGCGCGAGGATCTGGCGGAGTTGCTCGCCCTGCTCGATACCGAGGCCGCCGACCCGTGCGACCCGAACGAGCCGCGACGCGCGGAGTAGGCGCACTTAGGCCATCCGCGAGTCGGGACTGCTTCTTGCGCTGTCACTTCCACTAGGCTCGGGTGACGCGTCGGGGCGAACAGCCTCGGTGGGGAGCGCGGCAGGACCGATGAAGGTGGGGTTGATGGATCGACCGGAGGCACGGACCAAGCCGGGTAGCACCCAGGACTACCAGGGCGAATGGTCCGACTGGATCCGCCGGGGGTCCGCGACGTCCGCCGACCGGCGCGAACCGGAATACCTGGAGGGCGACCGGTTTTCACAACTGGTCGACAGGTCCAGGGCCAAGTCGCCGCTGCCGCGCTGGCTGGTGCCGCTGGCCGGGTCCCTGTTCGCGGCCGTCGTGATCGGCGCCGCGTTCTTCGTCTTCCGCGGCGGGCCCGCGCCGCAGTCGGTCGTGTCCAACACCTCGACCGAGGTCGACATCGCGCCCGCCTCGGTCACACCCGCCCCGGCGGTGTGCCCGAACGAGCGGGTGGGCAACCGGATTCAGGGCAACGGCGCCGGCAGCGCGGATTCCGGGCCGGGCGCGATCTTCGCCTTCCAGTACGCCTTCTACGTGGAGCGGTCCGCCGAGAAGGCGCGCGCGCTGGTCGCGCCGGACGCCGCGGTGTCCTCGATCGCCGCGCTGCAACAGGGCATCGACAGCGTGCCCGCGGGCACCACGCACTGCGTCGCCGTCACCGAGAGCGCCTTCGTCGGCCAGTACATCGTCGTGGTCACCGAGCATCGGCCCGACGGCAACGCGTTCACCTACAACGCGCAGCTCGTCGTGACCGAACGCAACGGCGGCAAGACGCTGATCACCGCGATCAAACCGGCTTAACGGGCCCGCTCGGCCGCGTCCACCACGTGCCGCATCAGCAGTGCGGTGGTGACCGGGCCGACACCGCCCGGCACCGGGCTCAGCCCGGCGGCCTTGCCGCGCACCGACTCCGCGTCGACGTCGCCCACGATGCCGCCGTCGGCGGCCTCGTTGGTGCCGACATCGATGACCACCGCGCCCTCGGCGACGTGCTTGCCGGTGACCAGCCCGGCACGGCCCGCGGCCGCGACGACGATCTCGGCGGTGGCGGTGATCGCCGCCAGATCGGCGGTGCGGGAGTGGCACACGGTGACCGTGGCGTCCTCGGCCAGCAGCAGCTGGGCCAGCGGCTTGCCGACGATGTTGGAGCGGCCGACGACGGCCACGTGGCGGCCGCGCAGCGGGATCCGGTGCTGCTTCAGCAACTCGACCACCGCCTCGGAGGTGGCGGGCACGAAGCCGTCGAGGCCGGAGGCGAGCAGGCCCAGCGACAGCGGGCTGACGCCGTCGACGTCCTTGCCCGCCGCGATCGCGGAGCTGACGTCGTCCAGGGCGACGCCCTCGGGCAGCGGGGTCTGCAGCATGATGGCGTCCACGCTCGCGTCGGCGCTGCGCGCGGTGAGCTCCGCGCGGATCTGCTCGGCGCTCGCGTCGGCACCGAGATCGATACGGTCGCAAGCGATTCCGAGACGTTCGGCGGCCTTGCGCAGCGAGTTGACGTACCAGGCGCTGGCCGGATCGTCGTTGGCCACCACCAGGGCCAGGCGCGGCGCGGCGCCCTCGGCGGTGTGCGCGGCGGCGCGCTGCTTGGTGTCGGCATTGAGGGCGGCGGCGAGTTCCTTGCCGGTCAACGAGGCAGTATCCACGTTCGCACAGCTTAATGGGCGCGCCCGGCCGCGTTCCGCGCGCCCGGCGGTCGGTTACGACCGGTTTGCCGGGCTAGCGGCAACAAACCTCGGAAATCCCGTCGGCAATTACACCGCAATGACAGCGACCAGCCGTATCGTGGGAGTGCTTGCTACCGGCTAACTGCCAGCTGACGTGCCAGAACCCAGTTGCCGAGCGCCCGACCGCTCGGTATCAGCGGAAAGGTGTCACCTGTAGTGAAGATTTCGAGGCACTGGAAAACCTTCGTCGTCACTTTGTTCGCGAGCACCACCCTGGCCGGCCTGACCGGCGCACCCGCCCAGGCGGCCCCCGATATCGACGCGCTCTACAACTCGGCCCAGCGCGCCTTCACCGACGGCGACGACGTCGCGGGCCGGGCCCAGCTGCGGGCGGTGATCGACGCGAATCCCGGTGACGCCGAAGCGCTGTCGCTGCACGCCATCTGGTCGCACTACGCGGGCGATCTGCTCGCGCTCAACGACTCGCTGGGCCGGCTGCAAGCCCTGGATCCGGGCTGGGCGGCGGGGACGCAGGGCGTCATCAACGCCGTCGTCGCGGCCGCGGGCACGCTGCCCAATCCGCTGCCGGCGCTGATCGGGCCGAACACCGGCATCGTGGTGCTGGGCTACGGCCTGCTGCCCGACGGCGGACTGCGCCCCGAGCTGGTCAACCGGCTCACCGCCGCCTGGATCCAGTCCATCGCCGCACCGCTGTCCCCGATCGTGGTCACCGGCGGCGCACCGCAGAACGGCATCACCGAGGCCGAGGCCATGCGCCATTGGCTGCTCGGCCGCGCCGTGCCGCCCGGCCGCATCCACGTCGAGTCCCGCGCCGGCTCGACCGTGCAGAACGCCCTGTTCAGCACCCGCATGCTGCGCGACGTCGGCGCCGACAGCGCCGTCGTGGTCACCTCCCCCAACCACATCCGCCGCGCGGTCGCCGACTTCATCGTGGCCGGCACCCGCGTCGTCGGCGCCACCACCTCGATGGAGCAGCTCGTCTCCCAGCTGCCGCCCCCGAGCCGCCCGGCTCAGCGCGGCATCTACCTCGACGCCACCCGCACCTTCCAACTCGCCGTCTCCCGCTGACACCACTCCGAGGCCGCCGCGCACGGCGTTCCACCACCGACGGTGGCGACGTCACGCGGCGGCCTCGCTCGTTCGGCGGCGATACCGCGCCCGGGCCGCGTTTCCGGGCGGCGCTTCGCGTTCGCGCGTGGCCGGGGCGCGTTTCCAGGCGGCGCTTCGCGTTCGCGCGTGGCCGGGGCGCGGCCGGGCGCCGGGGCGATATCCGCTGGCAGCGGGCTCGGGGCGCAAGGCAGGATGGGCCGGGTGACGGCGACGGACAGTGATGCGGTGGTGGCGCGGCTGCGGGCGGCGGGATGCGTGTTCGCCGAGGACGAGGCGCGACTGCTGCTCGAGGCGGCCGAAGCCGGGGCCGAGTTGGCGACATTGGTGGCGCGCCGGGTGGCGGGCGAGCCGCTGGAGTACCTGGTCGGATGGGCGGAGTTCCACGGGGTGCGCGTGGGGGTGACGCCGGGCGTGTTCGTGCCACGGCGGCGCACCGAGTTCCTCGTCGACGAAGCCGTCGCGCTGGCCCGGCCGAGCGCCGAGGTGATCGCGGTCGATTTATGTTGCGGCTCAGGCGCTTTGGGCCTGGCCCTCGCGACTGCCCGGGCGGCGGAGGGTAGCTCGACGCACCTGGCCGCCGCCGACATCGACCCGGCCGCCGTGGCGTGCGCGCGGCGCAATCTCGCCACCCTGAATGCCCCCGTCTATCAGGGCGATCTGTTCGACGCGCTCCCCGGCGACCTACGCGGCCGCGTCGACATCCTGCTCGCGAACACCCCGTACGTCCCCTCCGGCATGATCGCCCGGATGCCGCCGGAGGCGCGCGATCACGAACCCCGCACCGCCCTCGACGGCGGCCCGGACGGGCTCGACATCTTCCGCCGGGTCGCCGCCGGGGCCCGGGAGTGGCTCGCCCCGGGCGGTCGCCTGCTGGTGGAATCCGGTGCGGCCCAAGCGCCCACCGCCCTGGCCATCCTGGCCGAACACGGCCTGACCGGCCGGGTCGCCGACTCCGAGGAGTACTACGCCACGGTCGTCATCGGCACTACTTGCGGCCGGTGAACTTCTCCATCGAGTTGTAGACGCCGACGGTGCTCAGGAAGACATCGCGCAGCTTGATCGGCAGGATGCCCGAGAGCGCCTTGTTGAGCCGCGAGGTCCACGGCAGGATGACCAGCGGATTGCCCTGCTTCATCTCCCGCCAGGAGGTGTCGACGACCTCGTCCTGATCCAGGATCGGAGTGAACCAGAAACCCTTGGCCCCGTCGAACATGCCGGTATTGATGTAGGTCGGGCACACGGTGGTGACCTTGACGTGGTCGTGCCCGGCCTGCTCGAGTTCCAGGCGCACCGAGTCCGACCAGCCCAGCGCCGCCCACTTGGAGGCCGCGTAGACGCTCATGCGCGGATTCGCGACCAGGCCGGCCGAGGAGGCGATGGTCAGCACGCGGGCGGTGCCCGTCCCCCGGACCATCGCGGGCAGGAACTCCAGCGTGACGTACATCGGCGCCAGCGCGTTGATCGCCATCGTCTTGTCGATGTCGGCGCGGTTCTCGGTCTCCCAGAAGTAGCTGTTGCCGCGCACGATGCCGGCGTTGTTGACCAGGATGTCGATGTCGCCGGCTTCCGCGCGCACGACGGCCGCGGCGGCGGCGACGGCGGCCTGGTCGGCGACGTCGACCACGTGCTGGTGCACGGCGGTGCCCCGGCCGGAGAGTTCGGCGGCGGCGGCTTTCAGCGCGATCTCGTTGACGTCCCACAGCACCACCGCGGCCGCCCCCTCCCGCACCGCGCGCTCGGCGAAGAGCTTGCCCAGCCCCATCGCGGCGCCGGTGACGAGAACCTTCTTGCCCGCGACCGATTCCAGCTTCATGCGTCCCCATCCTCTGCGACCTCGCGCCCGGCCCTTCCGAACGCGGAGTACCAGATTACTGGGAGTTACAGATACTTGGTGAGCGTGGCCCGGAGGCGCTCGTCACCCCCGCGCGGGCACCGAATCGCGCTCGCGTGCCCGGTCGAAGCGCATGGCGCGATCGGTGATCGAGCCGTGCCGCAGGGTGACCAGGTCGCGCACGTAGTTCATGCGCAGCTTCCACGGCGCCCGATCGCCTTGCATCGGGAACAGGTTCGCCGCGCGCAGCACGTACCCGGGCATGAAGTTCGCGAACAGCGGCGTCTTGCCGACCGACGGGTCGTGCACCGGGACACAGCTGGCGTAGCCGTGCCGGTCCATGTGCCGCAGCAGGCGCATCACGTATTCGGAGACCAGGTCGGCCTTGAGCGTCCAGGAGGCGTTGGTGTACCCGACGACGAACGCGAGGTTCGGAACGCCGGAGAGCATCATCGCCTTGTAGGCCAGGCGGTCGGCCATGTCGACGGGCACGCCGTCGACGACGAGTTCCGCGCCGCCGAAGGCCTGCAGGTTCAAGCCGGTGGCGGTGATGACGAGGTCGGCGTCCAGGGTGCGGCCGGAGTTCAGGCGCAGCCCGGTCTCGGTGAAGGTTTCGACGGTGTCGGTGACGACCTCGAGGTCGCCCTTGCGGATGGCCCGGAAGAAATCGCCGTTCGGCGACAGGCACAGGCGCTGGTCCCACGGGTTGTAGCTGGGCGTGAAGTGGGTGTCGATGTCGTAGCCGGGCGGCAGCCAACGCTGCTGCCAGGACCGGATCTGCCCCCGCATCCGCTCCGGATAACGCTGGCTGAGCTGGAACATCGCGGTGGACAGCGCCACGTTCTTGGCGCGGGCCACCGCGTAGGCGGCCTTGGGCGGCAGCAGCTTTCGCGCGCGCAGCGCGATGTCGTCCTTGGCGGGCATGGAGATGACGTAGCTCGGCGAGCGCTGCAGCATGGTGACGTGCGCGCCCTGCCGGGTGAGCGCGGGCCCCAGTGTGACGGCGGTGGCTCCGCTGCCGATCAGCACGACGCGCTTGCCGTCGACGTCGAGATCCTCGGGCCAGTGCTGCGGGTGCACCAGCCGGCCGCCGAAGCGCTCGGTGCCCGCGAAATCCGGGGTATAGCCCTCGTCGTACCGGTAGTAACCCGCGCAGCAGAACAGGAAATTCGCGGTGAGCGTGACGGTTTCGCCGGTGTCGCCGCGTTCGGCGCGCACGCTCCAGCGGCTCTCGGCCGAGGACCACTCGGCCCGCACCACCCGGTGCCGGTAGCGGATGCGCTCGTCGATGCCGTTCTCGGTGGCGGTGTCGCGCAGGTAGTCGAGAATGGTGTGCCCGTCGGCGATGGCCTGCTCCCCCAGCCAGGGCCGGAACCGGTAGCCGAGGGTGTACATGTCGGAATCGGAGCGAATGCCCGGGTAGCGAAACAGATCCCAGGTGCCGCCGAGGCGCTCCCGGCTCTCCAGGATGGTGTAGCTCTTGTCCGGGAAGGCTTGCCGCAGGTGGTAGGCAGCGCCGATGCCGGACAGTCCGGCGCCGACGATGAGCACATCGACGTGCTCGTCAGCGGTGGTCATAGCTCGTCATTCCTCCGGTCGGCGCGGCGCACCCGCCGCGGGCACGGCGGGCCGTCGGCGGCGCCGCCCTCGATGTCTCCAGACTATCGAGCCAGGTGCGCGCGCTGGGCGGGTATCCCGAACCAGCTGGTCAGCGCGGAGCGCAAGCTCTCCTGCGCAGCCGAATCATCCGCTGCCCAGGCGACATAGGAGTCCGGGCGCAGCAGCAGGGCGGCCACCGGAGCGGCACCGCGGGCGCGCGCCCGGACATAGTCGACGCGATCGGCCCACCCGGAGATCGACTCCGCGTACGCACCGTCCAGATCGAGCAGCAGCGGACGACCGGTTCGCGCGAGTTCGCCCAGGCGCGTCACGCCCGGTTCGGCGGTATCGGACAAGCGGACTACCTCCAGCTCCGGCGCACAGTAGCCGACCAGTGGATGGGATCCCTCGCCCGGATCGTAGCGAATGTCCGTGCCCGCCAGCAGATCTGCCAGGCGGCGGACCACCGGCTCCTCGGTCAGCAGTTCGCCGGCCACCTCGCGCAGCGCCGTGACATCCCCGCCGGGCGCGATCAGGGCGGCCTGCGCGCGGGCCGACAGCAGCGTGCGCGCGGCCGCGTGCCGCCGTTCGGTGTCGTAGCTGTCCAGCAGTCCGGGCGGCGCGTGCCCCGCCAGTTCCGCCGCCAGCTTCCAGCCCAGGTTCAGCGCATCCTGCAGGCCGACGTTGAGACCCGGTCCGCCGCCGGTGGCGAACACGTGCGCCGCGTCTCCGACCAGGAGGATTCGACCGTCCCGGAACCGTTCGGCCACCCGGGAATTGCCGCCGACCAGGCGGCGCAGCGCGTGCGGCCCGGCTCCGGCGGGCGGGCCCAACGGCATCGGAACGCCGAGCACTCGTTCGGCGCTCGCGCGCAGTTCGCCCAGCGTCATCGGATCCGTGGTGGCGGGCTGGTCCCACTCGGTCGTGCTGACCAGCGGTGGATGACCGGGGAACGGCGCGAAGGACAGCCCGCCGCGGTCGTTGCGGTGCGGCAGGAACGGCGCGATGGCGCCGTAGCCGGGCACCACGAGCGCGCCGGTCGTCGGATCGATCCACTCCGCGGGCACCGTCGCGTGCGCGGTCCTGGTGGTCGTCCGGTCGTAACTGACGCCGGGGAAACCGATTCCGGCGAGCTTGCGGGTGACGCTGTGGCCGCCGTCCGCGCCCACCAGGAACCGGCCGCGCAGCGTTGCCCCGCCGCCGAGGCGCACCGTCACCCCGTCGTCGTCCGGCGCGAGCCCGACCACCTCCACGCCGCGCCGGATCTCGACGCCGAGTTCGCGCGCCCGCTCTTCGAACACCGCCACGATGCGCCGCTGCGGCACCGGCAGGGTGTAGACCGGACTTCGTTCCAGCAGGCCCAGATTCAGCGGCAACGCGCCGAACATGAAGTAGGAGCCGTTGGGCTGCGGCGGTTCCGCACTGCCGCTGAGGTTTTCGTGCAGGCCCCGGCGGTCCAGCAGCGGAACCACCTGACCCACCAGCCCGTTCGCCTTCGGTTCGGCGTCCGGCCGGGCCAGCCGCTCCAGCACCACCGGCCGGGCTCCGGCCAGGGCGAGCTCGCAGGCGAGCAGCAGCCCGCACGGCCCCGCACCGACGATGACGACATCGATCATGATTTTCTCCTGGTCCGCGGGTCCGGCAGGCCCGCCGCGAGCTGGTCCAGCGCCGCGGTGAGCAGCGGCAGCAACGGCAGCGGTGGATCCGCCGCCTGACTGTGCTCGGTGGCCACCGCGGTGGCCGTGCCGATGGCGGCGGCCACGAGCTTGGGATAGAGATCGCGCTCGGCGTCGGTGCCGGTGCGTTCGGCCACGGCCGCGGCCAGCTCGGATTGCGCCCGCGCGTGCACCGCCAGCACCGCGGCCTGCACGGCCGGCTCGGCGAGCATCCGGCGCACGCCCGCCACCCAGTGCCGTTCCGCCTGCGCCGAGCCCTGGCCGCCGTGCGCGGTCAGGTCGTGTCCGAGCGGGAAGCGCTCACGCACCGCGGCCGAGATCGCCGACCACAGCGGCTCTTTCGCGGGCCGCGCCCGCAGTTCCTCGGCGACCTGCCGCATGCGTTCCAGCTGCCGGAAGGCGACGGCTTCGCCCTTGCCGGCGAAGTAGTTGCGGAAGGTCCGCACCGAGACGCCGGCGGCGGCCGCGATGTCCTCGATGGTGACATTCGACCAGCCGCGTTCCACGCTGAGCCGAATGGTGGCCGCGCTCAGCGCGAGCCGGGTCGCCCGCTTCTTGCGTTCGCGTAATCCGGGGCCGTCCGAGTCCATGCGTCCACCATACAGAAACTTGCCTAATCGGCAATTTTGCCGAACAGGCAAGAACTTACCGTCTCTCGGCACACTCGCGGAATCCCTTCCGCGCGTGGACAGTTCGACGCTCCCACGGCGTCGCGCACCCCTCCCGAAGGCGTGAGGTCACTCACACCAACGGGATGAAGTGGCTCACGATTTCGAGTTCGACACCCCGGGAGCTATGAATTGCCCGCCGGTAGCCCGCTTCCCGCACCCGCTTCGGCCGCCCTGTCGCAGTCACCCCGAAACTCGTTGGCACCTGCCCACTTCGAGCACGTCGTCCACCGTGAAATCCCATAGCCCTGCGATCACCAGTTTGCGAAACTTCACGACACAGATACTTCCTCGGAGCTGGTGTCCCAGACGGTCATCCGCACTCTTACATTTGCCCGCACATTGTTACTCTCGGGTAATGTTCCGCCCGCCGATGATCACCGACGATCCGCCGGTCATATCCGTCAGCGAATTCCAGGAGCTAACGTGTCGCATTCTCGATTCGAATCGATCGGCGCCTATCTGCCTTCGAATATTGTCTCGACAGACGACCTGATCTCGCGCCTCAAAGAGGCGCCCGCGTTCGATCTGGAAAAGATCACCGGAATCAAAGAGCGCCGCGTGCACGACACCCGGCCGGAGACCTACGAAGACTCCCTGACCCTCGCGCTCAAGGCGGCCGAGGACTGTTTGTCCAGGTCCCGCTACAACGCAGCCGATCTCGACGTGATCATCTCGACCTCGATCACGCGCAGCAAGGACGCGACCCGGATGTACATGGAGCCGTCCTTCGCCTCCTTCATCGGAAAGCGCCTCGGCGCGGCGAAAGCAATTACCTTCGATGTGTCCAATGCCTGCGCGGGAATGCTCACCGGCACCTACATTCTGGATCGCATGATCCGCAGCGGCGTGGTCCGCAACGGCCTCGTGGTCAGCGGCGAGGCCATTACCCCGATCGCCGAAACCGCGGTCGAGGAGATTTCGGAGAAATACGATCTGCAATTCGCGTCGCTCTCGGTCGGCGACTCGGGCTGCGCGGTCGTACTGGATCAGGCAGTCGACGACGCGGACAAGATTCACTACATCGAGCTGCTGACCGCCGCCGAGCACTCGCACCTGTGCCTGGGCATGCCCAGCGACAAGACCCCCGGCGTGGCGCTCTACACCGACAACCGCAAGATGCACAACGAGGCGCGGTTCATGCTGTGGCCGGACGCGCAGCGCGCGTTCCTGGAGCAGCGCGAATCCAGCTTCGCCGACGAGGCTTTCGACTACATCATTCATCACCAGTTCGGCGCCGCGGCCGTGCCCTACGCCAACGCGATCGCCGCGCGCGAGTTCGGCGCCCCGATGCCGCCGGACCTCAACGTCATCCACAAGTACGGAAATACCTCCACCACTTCGCATTTCGTCGTGCTGCACGATCAGCTCAGCGACCAGAACATCGAAGCGGGCGCGAAGGTGCTGATGGTCCCCGCGGCCTCCGGCGTGGTCGCCGGCTTCCTGTCCACCACCATCTCGTCGCTGAAGGTCTGAGGTCTGACATGGGCATCCGTATCAAAGCCACCGGCGTCAGCCGGGGCGAGCACACCCACAGCATCGTCGAGCACAGCGGCGCGGCCGCGCGAAACAGCCTGGAGCGCGCCGGAATCCGGCCCGAGCAGGTCGGCGTGCTGATCAACGCGGGCGTCTTCCGCGACTCCAACACGGTGGAACCGGCCGTGTCGGCGCTCATCCAGAAGGCCGCCGGGATCGGCCTGGACTACTTCTCCAAGGACGACCCGAGGACCTTCTCCTTCGACCTGATGAACGGCGCGGTCGGCGTCCTGAACGCGGTGCAGGTCGCGAGTTCGGTGCTCGAGACCGGCGGCGTCGAGCACGTGCTCATCGTCTCGGGCGACACCCATCCCTCGCTCACCCGTTCCGCCGCGGACGCCGAATTCCCCTACGCCACCGCGGGTGCCGCGCTGTTGCTGGAGCGCACCGGCGACGCCGAGGGCTTCGGTCCGGTGCACACCGCGACCGCGCCGGGCGAGCCGGGCGTGCAGTCCTACGTCGACACCGCCACCATGGGCACCGTCGGCCGGTCGCTGATGACCGTGGAACGCGACGACGATTTCGCCGAACGACTGCTCGAGGTCGCCGCGCAGGCGGCCCGCGCGGCACTGGCCGGACAGGATCGCGCCGGCCTCGCCCTGATCGCCTCGACCCCGGTCGCGGAGTTCCCGAAGCTGCTCGCCGACGAACTCGGCATCGATCAGGACGCGGTGCGCCTGCCGGACCTGTCCGACGGCGATCCGCACACCGCGGCGCTGCCGCTGGCCTACGACCGGGCCGTGGCCGAGGACTCGCTGCGCGGGTACAGCCGGATCCTGTTCGTCGCCGCGGGCGCGGGACCGTCGGCCGCGGCCGTGCTGTACCAGCTGCCCGCATGACCGCGACCTACTGGCAAGCCATCGATCGGTTCCGCGCCTTCGCCGCCGCGGAACCCGATCGGTCGGCGGTCATCTACCCGGACGGGACCGGGCCCGACGGGCTGCCCGAGTACCGGACGCTCACCTACCGCGAGCTGGACTCGTGGTCCGATGCCATCGCCGAACGCCTCACGGTGTCCGGCGTCGACAGCGGCACCCGCACCATCGTGCTGGTGCTGCCCAGCCCCGAGCTGTACGCGATCCTGTTCGCGCTGTTGAAGATCGGCGCGGTGCCGGTGGTCATCGATCCGGGCATGGGCGTGCGCCGGATGGTGCACTGCCTGCGCGCGGTCGAGGCGGAGGCGTTCATCGGAATTCCGCCCGCGCACGCGCTGCGGGTGCTGTTCCGGCGCAGTTTCCGGCGGGTCCGCACCGTGGTCACCGTCGGCAAGCGCTGGTTCTGGGGCGGCCCGACGCTGGCGAGCTGGGGCCGCACCCCGGCGGGCGTGCTGCTGGAACGGGTCCCCGCCGATCCGTCCGACGTGCTCGTCATCGGATTCACCACGGGCAGTACGGGTCCGGCGAAGGCCGTGGAGCTGACCCACGGCAATCTCGCGGCCATGGTCGAGCAGGTGCACACCGCGCGCGGCGAGATCGCGCCGGACACCTCGCTGATCACTCTGCCGCTGGTCGGCATCCTGGATCTACTGCTCGGATCCCGCTGTGTCCTACCGCCGTTGATCCCGAGCAAGGTCGGCTCCACCGATCCCGCCCACGTGGTGGACGCGATCCAGCGGTTCGGCGTGCGCACCATGTTCGCCTCCCCCGCGGTCCTGATTCCGCTGCTGCGCCACCTGCGCGAGCGGCCCACGGAACTGGGCACGCTCGCCAGCATCTTCTCCGGCGGTGCGCCGGTGCCGGACTGGTGTATCGCCGGGCTGCGCGAGGTGCTGCGGGCGGACGCGCAGGTGTTCGCCGGGTACGGCTCCACCGAGGCGCTGCCCATGTCCACCATCGAATCCCGGGAACTGCTCGACGGTCTCGTCGACCGCGCGCACCGCGGCGACGGCACCTGCATCGGACGGCCCTCGGACCGGATCCGGGCCCGGCTGGTCGCGATCACC
Organism: Nocardia sp. NPDC050435; assembly: GCF_040655395.1. Taxonomy (NCBI): domain Bacteria; kingdom Bacillati; phylum Actinomycetota; class Actinomycetes; order Mycobacteriales; family Nocardiaceae; genus Nocardia; species Nocardia sp. NPDC050435. The sequence continues at coordinate 18,399 of NZ_JBFAJW010000008.1, read as the reverse complement.
GACGACCCGCTGCCCACCTGGGCGGCGGTGGAGTCGCGCGCCGGCGAACTGGAGGGCTCCCGCGGCATCGGCGAACTGGTGGTGGCGGGGCCGAACGTCAGCACCCACTACTACTGGCCCGAGCAGGCCAACCGCGCGGGCAAGATCGCCGACGGCGACACCGTCTGGCACCGCACCGGCGATCTGGCCTGGATCGACGACGCGGGCCGGATCTGGTTCTGCGGGCGCAAGAGCCAGCGCGTGCGCACCGCCGACGGCCCGATGTTCACGGTGCAGGTCGAGCAGATCTTCAACACACTGCCCGGGGTCGCCCGCACCGCGCTGGTCGGGGTGGGCGAGCCGGGCGCGCAGCGTCCGGTGCTGTGCGCGGAACTCGCCGAGGGCGCCGAGGCCGCTGCGGTCGTCGCCGAATTGCGCGGCCGGGCGGCGGAGTTCGAGCTGGCCAAGCCGATCGCGGACTTCCTCGTGCATCCGGGTTTCCCGGTCGACATCCGGCACAACGCGAAGATCGGCCGCGAGCAGCTCGCGGTCTGGGCGGCGAAGCAGGTGCGATCGTGAGAACGAGTGCGCTGCAGGCTGTTCCGATTCTGGGCTGGCTGTACCTGATCGCCGGTCTGATCGCCGCCGCACGCGGCCGCGCGCCGCGGAGCCGTGCGCTGCGGGCGATCTGGTGGATCGACGCGTTCCTGAGCATCGTCGTGCACGCCGCCCAGATCCCCGCCGCACTGCGCGCCGCTCCGGATCGGGATCCGGTCCGGACCGCGGTGCTGACCCAGGTCTTCGGCCTGACCTATTGGCGGACACAGGAATCCGGCCGCACACAGAACGGAGGACCGCGATGAAGGTCCTGGTCACCGGCGCGTCCGGTTTTCTGGGCGGCGCCCTGGTGCGCCGGCTGGTCGCCGACGGCGAGCACGAGGTGTCGATCCTGGTGCGCCGCACCAGCAATCTGGCCGACCTCGGCCCGGCACGCGAGCAGGTCCGGCTGGTGTACGGCGATCTGTCCGACCCGGATTCGCTGCTCGCGGCGACCAGCGGCGTCGACGTGGTGTTCCACAGCGCCGCCCGGGTCGACGAGCGCGGCACCCGCGCCCAGTTCTGGGCCGAGAACGTCACCGCGACCGAGCGGCTGCTGGATTCGGCCCGCCGCAACGGCGCCACCCGCTTCGTGTTCATCTCCAGCCCCAGCGCGATGATGGACTACGACGGCGGCGACCAGCTCGACATCGACGAGTCGGTGCCCTACCCCCGCCGCTACCTGAACCTCTACTCCGAGACCAAGGCCGCCGCCGAGCGGGCCGTCCTGGCCGCGAACACCACCGGATTCAGCGCCTGTGCCCTGCGGCCGCGGGCCATCTGGGGTGCGGGCGACCGCTCCGGCCCGATCGTGCGCCTGCTCAGCCGCACCGCCGCGGGCTCCCTGCCGGACCTGTCCTACGGCCGCGACGTCTACGCGTCGCTGTGCCACGTCGACAACGTGGTCGAAGCCTGTGTGCGGGCGGCGAGTTCGGACGCGGTGGGCGGCAAGGCCTATTTCGTCGCCGACGCCGAACGCACCGACGTCTGGAAGTTCCTGGGCCAGGTGGCGACCGGACTGGGCTATCAGCCGCCGACCCGGCAGCCGAACCCGCGGGTGCTGGCCGCCCTGGTCGCCGCGATCGAAACCGTCTGGCGCATACCGTTCGTCGCCACCCGGTGGTCGCCCCCGCTCTCGCGCTACGCCGTCGCCCTGATGACCCGCAGCGCCACCTATGACACCGCCGCCGCCACCCGCGATTTCGGCTACCGGCCGATCGTGGACCGGGAGACCGGGCTGGCGAGTTTCCTCGCCTGGCTCGAAACCCAGGGCGGCGTAGTCGAACTCACCAAGGATGTGCGATGACCTTCCGCCGGCCGATCTCCCCCACCGAGCGCATGTACTTCCCGATGCGGGACATGGCGCCGCCGTTTCTCATGCAGCTGGTCGTCGAGGGCGCGGGCGGCATCGATCCCGAGCGGCTGCGGCACGCGGTCCAGGAGGCGGCGCGGGCCTGCCCCGGCGCGCGGCTGGTCCGGCGCGGTAAATACTGGGTCGACAGCGGGATCGCGCCGACCGTGCGCGTCGTCGCGGGCCACACCCTGGACCGCCCGGATCTGGAAGCCGACCCGGTGCTGACCAGCCCGATCGGACCGGCCCCGGACTCGACGGTCGAGGTGCTGCTGCTCACCGGCGCGCCGACGACGCTGGTGTTCCGCGTCTTCCACGGCGTGATGGACGGCATGGGCATGGTCCTGTGGGTCGGCAACGTCCTGCGCGTGCTGCGCGGCGAGGAGCCGGACACCCTGGCCGACCCGGTCGCCGACGCCGAACTGGTGCGCCGGATCGGCGCGCCCGGCCGCCCGGCCGCCATGGTTCCGGCCTACCGCACCGCCGTCGGCCACGGCCATCAGGAACCGCACGCCGCGCGGCATCTGATGCGGCGCCGCACGATCGCGGCCACCGGCGGCGGCGCGGTGGCCCGGGTCGCCGCGCTGCTGGCCGAACAGACCGCGGGCACCTCGCGCATCATGATGCCCGTCGACCTGCGCCGCCACGACCCGGCCCTGCGCTCGACGGCGAACCTGGCGCTGCCGCTGTTCCTCGACATCGAGCCCGGCGCGCCCTGGACCGCGGTCAAGGCCCAGATCAAGGCCGGTCTCACCGAGCGGCGCGAGCTGAATCAGATGGCGGCCACCCGGCTGACCCTGGTCCCCGACGCCGCCAACCGGGCGCTGCTGCGCACCCTCAACCGCGTCGGCGCCGAGCACGGCCGAAACCTGGCCTCGGCCACGGTGTCCCACATGGGCCGGTTCACCCGCGAGGAGCTGACCGTCCCGGGTTTCGAGCCCAGCGCGATCTACATCCTGCCGCAGCATTCCATCGCGATGCCGTTGCTGTTCGGATTGATGGAATTCGACGGCCGCACCGAACTCACCGTGTCGGCGCGCAACGGAGTCAGCATCGAGGGCCGATTGGACGCGCTGCTGGACCGGATCACGCACCGGCTCGAGCAGGATCTCCCGGCACACGCCTGACCCGGTGCCGGGCCGCCGCGGTGGCCCGGACAGAATCGACCCACATCAGCATGGACCGACGGCAGCAGAGGGCACAGTTGAGCAGCTTCATCGCGACCCACGTCCGAGACACCCGCGCCGGCGGCCGCCGATGACCGCCTGGGCCCGGGTGCTGCTGGCGCGCCCGAAACTCGTACTGGCCGTGATCATCGCGGGCATGGCGGTGTTCGGCCTGTTCGGGGCGAGCGCGAGCAAGAATCTCAGTGCGGGCGGATTCACCGATCCGGCAAGCGAATCCGCGCTGGTCGACCAGTTGGTCACCAAACATTTCGGGCCGCAGAACCCCGATGTGATCGCGCTCTACACCGCACCGCCGGGCAAGACCGTCGACGACATCGGCCCGCAGGTGCGCGAGCGACTGGATCGGATCGATCCGGCGCTGCTGGCCAAGCCGATCGAGAGCTACTGGAGCAGTTTCGGTCCGCGCAAGAATCTGCTGCGCTCGGCCGACGGCAGACAGGCCGTTGCGGTGGTGTTCAGCGCCGGCGACGAGAGCGCCCGCCTGGCCGCCTACCCGGATATCGAAGCGGCGCTGCGGGTTCCGGGCGTCGACTCGCGCATGTCGGGATTCAGCGCGGTGTCCACCGAGATCACCGGCCAGTCCCAGCGCGATCTCATCGTCGCGGAGTCGATCTCGCTGCCGATCACGCTGCTGATCCTGGTGGTCGTCTTCGGCGGCGTCGTCGCGGCTTCGCTGCCGGTGGCCGTCGGGCTGCTCGCGGTGGCGGGATCGATGGGCGCGATCCGGGTGCTCACCGAGTTCACCGAGGTGAGCACGTTCGCGGTGAACATCGCCTCGCTGCTCGGACTCGGCATGGCCATCGACTACGGGCTGTTCCTGGTCAACCGGTTCCGCGAGGAGATCGCCGAGGGCCGCGACGTGCCGGCCGCGATCCAGCGCACCTGCGCCACCGCGGGCCGCACCATCGCCTTCTCCGCGCTGCTGCTGATCTGCGCGTTCGCGGGCATGTTCGTCTTCCCGCAGGCGGTGCTGCGCTCACTGGGCTTCGGCGCGATGATCGCGGTGGCGCTGGCCGCCGCGCTGTCGCTGACCGTGCTGCCCGCCCTGCTCGCGCTGTTCGGGCACCGGATCGGGCGGCCCAAGCCTGCCAAGGTCGCGCGTCAGCAGCGCACCGAACGCTTCTGGGGCCGGGTCGTGGACGCGGTCCTGCGCCGGCCGGGCGCGATCGCCCTGGCGGTCGGCGCCCTGCTGCTGGTGCTGGCCGCGCCCGTGACCGGTATCCGGCTCGGCGAGATCGATCACCGGGCGCTGCCCGCGGACAACGCGATGCGCCAGACCGTGGACGAGCTCGCCGCGAACTTCCCGGGCGCCAGCAGCGGCGCGACCGCGGTGCTGCAGGGCGTGCGGGGCGCGGTGCCGCAGTCGGCGCAGGTCGAGTCCGCGATCCGGGCGCTGGACGCGGTGCCCGGGGTGCGCTCGGTGGCCCAGGTCGGCCGGGCCGGGGACTTCGTGGTGCTGCACGCCTTCCTGGAGGCCGGCGATCGCAGCCCCGCCGCCCAGGACACCGTGCGGGCCATGCGGGACGCGCCCGCGCCCGGCGGCACCGAGATCCGGGTCGGCGGCGACACCGGCGCGGCCCTGGACGGCGTCACCGCCATCAAGTCCCGGCTGCCGCTGATGCTCGCGGCCATGGTGGTGGCCACGGTGCTGCTCCTGCTGGTGGCCTTCCGCTCGATCGTGTTGCCGCTCAAGGCGGTTGCGATGGCCGCACTCAGTCTCGCCGCCACCTTCGGCGTGCTGACCTGGATCTTCAACGACGGTCATCTGGCCGGTGCGCTCGGCGTGCACGTCGGGCCGATCGATACCGGCATGCTGGTGCTGATCATCGCGGTGGTCTTCGGGTTGTCCACCGACTACGAGGTGTTCCTACTGTCGCGGATGTCGGAGGCGCATCAGGCGGGTGCGAACACCGCCGAATCGGTGCGCATCGGCACGGTCAAGACCGCCCGGGTGATCACCGCGGCCGCGGTGCTGCTGGTGTTCGTGACAGGCGCCTTCACGTTGTCCCCGCTCACCCCCATGCGGTTCCTCGGGATCGGCATGATCATCGCGCTGATCGTGGACGCGACGCTGGTGCGGATGCTGCTGGTCCCGGCACTCGTGCAGCTGATGGGCCCGGCGAACTGGTGGCTGCCGGGCCGCAGGGGCCGGCGCGCGGTGACGGTGGTGGAATCGGCCGACGATCCCGACCGCGCGCCCGCGGGCGTCTGAGCGCTCAGCCCCAGCTGAAGAAGAACGCGCGCAGGATCAGCGCGACGATGAACACCACGGTGAACGCCAAGTCGATGCCGGTACCGCCGAAGCGGATCGGCGGGATGATCTTGCGGACCGGCGCCAGCACCGGTTCGGTCAGCGTGGTGACCAGCTGACGGGGCTTTTCCGCCCACTGCGGCCGGTCCGCCAGGATCATGACCCAGTCCAGCACCATCCGGGCGAGCAGCAGGACGATGAAGACGGTGGTCACGAAGCCGAGCAGGGTACCCAGGAAGGCCATTGGTGACTCCTTAGTGATCGCCGCGATGGCGTCTTACCGGCTACAACGCGGATGACCAGTCCGAAGTTCCGGCCGTCCGCGCTCGCGCTGGGTTGCGCACTGCACGATCACCATAAGCAAGGACCTGCGCCGATCCCGGTATTGGAACGACGCTATTTCAGCCGGGCAGGGCGGCCAGCAGGCGCGCCGCTTCGGCCCGGTGCGCACCCCGGATGACGAAACTGGCGAATCCCCAGCGCTTCCGATGCGCCAGCACCTCGGCCCGGAGCTCGTCCAGGGTGCCGATCAGGACATAGGGCGCGTCCAGCAGATCCCGCGCGGTCGCGCCGGTGACCTCGGCGGCCATCCGGGCGGCCACCGCCTCGGCGTCGTCGGTGATCTCCAGGTACTGGACCAGCGCCTCGAACACCGGGCGCCGACCGGCCGCGTCCACCGCGGTGCGGACCCGCTCCACCTGCTCGTCGATGTGCGCCGCGCGCCAGCGGGTTTCGTGGTCCCGGCCGTCGGCCAGGGTGCGGCCGAGGCCGGTGAAGTCGATGATGTCGGCGTGCGCGGCGGCATAGCGCAGCAGGCGGGTGTTGTTGCCGCCCACCCGCAGCGGGACCCGCGGCTGCACCGGGCGCGGGCTGGTGAGGACCGCGTCGCGCAACGTGAAGTGCCCGCCCGCGGCCGACACCGTCTCCCCCGCCAGCAGCGCGCGGGTGTGCGCGGTCAACTCGATCATCCGCTCGACGCGCGCGCCGGGCGCGGGACGTTCGGCGCCCCGCATACTCCATTCGAAGGGATTGTGGCCCGCGCCGACCCCGAGATCGAACCGGCCCGCCGACAACAGATCCAGCGTCGCGGTGGCCACGGCCAGCGGCAGCGGTTCCCACAACCCGCCGTTGATCACGTTGGTGCCCAGCCGAATTCGCTCGGTGACCGCCGCGGCGGCCGCCAGCGTGGCGAACGGCTCCGCGCACGCGCCCGGATGGTCCGGGACCAGCAGCGCCTCGAAACCGTCCTGCTCGCAGGCGCGGGCGAACTCCGGCCAGGACTCGGGCCGGGCCATGTTCTCCTGGATCGAAAAGCGCACTGTGCCCACCATGAGCAGCTCCCTTCCCTTGCGGCACACGGTAGTTCGCCGGGCCGCACCGCGGCCGGAGTTCTGCTCTCGGCGAAGACGCGCTAACGAGTCGCCAACAAGTCCGAGACAGTCGTTGCCGCACTGTCTCAGTCGCCTTACCGTGAAGGGGAACACCGTGGTTCGCGAAAGGCTTCGGCGATGTCCACCGATTCCCTGCTCCGGCGCTATGCCGCCGACGTGCGCTCCCTCCTGCCGGGCACGGCCGCGGGGGTCATGCAGTTGATGTATCCCGCCCTCGGCGCCGGCGTCGAGGAGCACTCCGATTTCTTCGCCGAACCCTTCGAACGGATCACCCGCTCGGTGCCGCAGATCTGGGCGACGATCCTCGCGCCCGACGCCGCCGCCCGGGCCCGCGACATCCGCGATCTGCACCGCGGTATCGGCGGCATCGACGCCCGCGGCCGCCGTTACCACGCGCTGCACCCGGCCACCTTCTGGTGGGCACACGCCACGTTCACCTGGGAGATCTTCCGCTCGATCCAGTTCTTCCACCCCGAGACCCTGACCCGCGACGAGCAGGAGCGGCTCTACGCCGAGACCGTCGACTGGTACGGGCGCTACGGCCTCAGCACCCGCCCCGTCCCCGCGGATTACCCCGCCTTTCAAGCCGAGTTCCGCCGGGTCTGCGCCGAGGAACTCGAGCTGACACCCTCCGCCGCCCGGGCCCTGCACATCGCCCAGCACGGCGGCGGCACCGTCAATGTCGTGCCCATGGCCCCGGATCGCCTAGGCCGCGCCGCCGGGTACTTCCTCTCACCGCCGTTGCGCGTGCTCACCTTCGGCTGCCTGCCCGAGGTCGTCCGCGACCGCTTCGCCATCCCCTGGACCCACGCCGACGCCGCGACCTTCACCGCCATGGCCACCACCCTCACCCACGCGCCCCGCCTGGTCCCCGATCGCCTCAATCACTGGACGCTGCGCACCGCGCTGCGCGTCGTCGGCGCCGGTACCCGCGCGGACCGCTACCGGCCGGCCGCCTAGCGCACGCCCACCCGCAGGCGCAGCGTGCCGTCCTCGCTCGTGCCGCGCAGGGCCTGCTCGATCAAGGCGCTGATGTCCAAGGCGGGTGTGCGGCGCACCGCGTCCCGCACGATCGGTTCCAGCATCGGACCCAGCGGCGCGATCTCGGGGCCGATCTTCTCGAGCAGCGCGGTCAGGTGCTGTAGGAAGGGCACCAGCCCGTCGCCGGTGAAATAGCCCGGCACCGGGCGGCTCTCCGACAGCGCCGCACCGGATTCCACGATCCGGTTCAGGGTCACGCCGAAGGCGCCGAATTTCGGGCCGGCGTCGGTGAGCGCCGGGCCGAACCAGTCCAGGTCGCCGCCCAGGGCCTGCACGTCACCGAACAGCTGGCGCATCGAGGCGGTGCGGCTGAGCAGCGCGGCGGCCAGCAGATCGGTCGAGCGCTGCAAGGTCTGCATCGCCGTATCCGTTCCGGACAGCGCATGATTGAAGGTTGTGACCAGGCGCGCGATGGTCTCGGGCCGCAGTTGCCGCAGCAGGTCGACCACGCGGGCCGACAGCGTGGTGATGGTGGTGGGCGTCCGGACGCGCTCGGCCGCGATCCGCTGTCCGTCCGCCAGGAACGGACCGGTCCCGCTGCGCGGCGCGAACGCGATATAGGGCTCGCCGAGCGCGGAGAGCTGCTCGATGCGGACATCGCTGGACAGCGGTATCCGATAGCGGTCATCGATGCGCAGGCGCACCAGGACCCCGTCGGGCCGCTTGTCCACCGATTCGGTGCGCCCGACCTGGACACCGGACAGCAGCACCGGCGAATTCCGGGCCAGGCCACCGGAATTCGGTAGCCGGAGCTCGGCGGTGAGAAAGGCGCGGCGCGGGTCCAGGTGCAGCACCCCGATCGCCATGTAGGCGACACCGAGAACCAGCACCGCCGCGATCGCCACGAGCGAGGTGGTCGCGCGCAGCCTCATCGCACCGCGCCGATCATCCGCAGCGTGTCGATGATGCGCGCGGTCTGGTCCCCGGCGGACATCGACCCGGCGGTGACCTCGACCAGGTTCACCTTGGGGCCGTGGTCGACGAACGGGATGATCCGGCGCTGGATGAGGTCGACCAGGTGCTTCAGGTTCGACGGCGCCGCGGTGTCGAGCGGATGGCGCCCGAGCAGCATCGGCACCACCGCCCGGGTGGTCGCGTCGAGCGATTCCAGCAGTGGGCCCAGCCATTTCGCGGCGGGCCCCACCGGCCCCAGCGCGGTCAGCACGAAGATCACGCCGATCTGCGCGTCGGTCGCTTCGGTGGTGTGCTGGACGCCGTAGGGCGTGAGCAGATCGTCGAGCACGGGCAGGTTCTGCCGGACGCCGTCGTCCACGGTGGCCCGCAACCCGTCGAGCAGCGCGTCGACCGAGCCCAGATCACCGCCCAGGTCGACCAGATCCGTGCCCAGCACCTGCGCGATCCGCGCGGTGTCGGCCGGATCCGCGGGCAGCACCGAGTTCATCGTGCGCACGATGCTCTGGAAATCGGCGACCGCGCCGCTGCCGACGAAGGCGGCCAGCCCCGCCAGGATGTCCTCGATCGAGGGTGAGCGCGCCGAATCCGCCAGCGCGATGGTCGCCCCCGATTCCAGCTGTCCCGCAGCGGGTTCCGCCGGTTCGGTGAGGGCGATGTGCACGTCGCCCAGGGGGGTGTCCTGCCGCAGTTCCGCGGTGGTGCCCCGGGACAGGCGCACCGACTCGCGGATCTCGACATCGGCGACCGCGTACCCGGGGCGCGCGGCCCGGCCGGGCGCGGCCACGACCGGGTCCACGAGCGTGACCCGGGTCAGCTGCCCCACCCGCACTCCGGCCGCGATGACCTTCGCGCCCTGCGGCAGATTCAGCACGTCGGCGAATTCGATCCGCAGCGGGTAGGTCGGCCCGTCGACCCCGGATCCCGGAACCGGCACGTCGGCGGGCTGGAATCCGCAACTCATCGTGGCGAAAACGACTGCGAGACAGGTGATCACGGCTCCGAGGCGGTTCATCGCGCACTCACCGCCCCGAGCAGCACCGGCAGCGCCGGGATCGTGACCGCACCGCCTGCGGACCGGGCGCAGCCGGGCGCACCGACCGCCGCCAGCGCCGCGCAGACCCGCTCGGCGTCCGGCTGTTCCAGCGCGAGCCGGGGCGGCGCGTAGCCGATCGACGGCCGGCCCGAGACCGGATCCATGCTCGCCGCGAAGCCGCTCGCCACGGCCGGAGCCAGCCGGAGCACCTCCGCCAGCGAGCCGATCCCGCCGGCGATCAGCCGGGCCAGCCCCGGCGTCGCGTCCAGCGCCCGGACCGCCGGCGTGCCGAACATCATGATCGCGTCGTTGACCTGCGGCAGCACCTCCGACAGGGCGGCCACCAGGTCGATGATGGGCGGAAAGGCGATGGTGACGATGTCACCGAAGGTCTGCGGCAGTCCGGTCACGGTGGTCCGCACCTGCGGCCATCCGGCACGGGCCCGATGCGCGAGTTCGGTGAGCGCGTCGAGCAGTTCGCCGAGGTGCCCGATCGCGGCGTCGGGCGCGGCGAGGGCGTGGGACAGGCGCTGGATGAGCGTGTTGATCTGCTCGCCGGAGCCCGCGGTCGCGGCGTCGAGCGCGGTCAACCCGTCGCCCAGGCCGGGGCTCGCCTCTCCGTCGAGTTCTTCGACGAGCCCGGAGAGCGCCTCGAAGGTCTCCGAAAGGCTCTTCGGCGTCAGTGTTTTCGTGATGCAGCGAGCGGGATCCCAACCGGGACCGTCCGGTTCGGCTCCGATCAGCGCCAATTTCCGGTCGGCGACCAGGGTGTCGCTCACCGTCACGGCCCCGACCTCCGGCGCCAGCTTGCGGTCGGCCCGCACCGTGAAGCGCACCCGGGCGACCGCGCCGTCGGGCCGCACCTCGGTGACCTTGCCGACCGGGACGCCCAGCACCGTGACCGCGCTGCCCTCGTAGAGCCCGATCCCGTCGGGCATGTCCGCGCAGTAGGCGGTCACCGGCGGGTTCGGTCTGCTCAATGTCAGGCCGAACCCACCGGCCAGCACGAGCGTGAGCACCACGGCGGCCGACATCAGCCCCCGCGATCCGAGCAGTTTCCGCACGTCAGCACCCTCCCCCGGGAACGGGCACGCACACCGCGACGGTGGCGGCGGAGTGATCGAGGCTCAGCCCGCCTCCGGCGGGCATGAGCGGCAGCAGGCGCTGCTGCAGACCGCGCAGCGCATCGAGCAGACCGCCCAGGCGGGCGCCGAGTTCGGTGAGCTTCGGGATCGCGTCCGCGAGCGGCTGCGCGCGCTCCTTCAGCGATCGGTCCCAGGCGCGCCCCAGCGGCGTCAGGTCGCGCAGCACGACCGCGAGATCGTCGAGCGCCTGGGCGACCTGGGCCTTGTTGGTCTGGACGATGTTCTCCAGCGTCCCCAGGGTGATCAGCAGCCGCGCCAGCACATCGGAGTTCTCGTTCAGGGCCGTCAGGTATTCGTCCGCGAGCGCGAGCGTGCGCGAGATGTCGGAGTTCTGCTGGTCCAGGACGCCGACCAGGCTTTCGGCGGCGCGGATCGCGGCGCGCACCGAATCCGGACTGTCCGACAGCGACCGCGCCACCGCCGCCAGGTCCTGGCGCAGCGTCTGCCCTTCGATGCGCCGCACCGGCTCGATCGCGTCCTGGAAAGTCTGGGTGAGGTTGTACGGGAGGCGAACTCGCTGCTGCGGGATGACCGCGTCGCCCAGCGGTTCCGTTCCGGCGGGCTCGACCGCGACGTAGTACCCGCCGACGACGGTCAGCATGCGGATGTCCAGCGTCGTCCGATCGCCGAGGGCGACCTCCTCGGCGACGGTGAACCGCATCCGCACCCGGTCGGCCAGCAGTGTCAGCGATTCCACCTTGCCGACGGGAATCCCGGCGATCCGGACGTCGTCACCGGGCCGCACCGCGCCGGCCTGCGCCAGATCCGCGGCATAGGTGCGCTCGGGCGAGGTCCCGGTCACATACACCGCGCCGATGGCGATGACCAGGAGTAGGGCGGCACCCAATCCGGCCATCCCCCAGCGCAGGTCGCTTCGTCGCGAACTCATCGATGACACAGCACGATCCTTTGTCCGGCGATCAGGACCCGCAGGGGTTCCGGTGCGGGGGCCGCCCCGTGCGCGCAGGTGCGGTCGAGGTCCGGGTCCGCGGGCGGGAGGGCCGCGGTCAGCGCCTGGATCAGGCCCGGCAGCCGCTGGAAGACCTGCACGGCCGCACCCGGATCGGGGAACGCCTGTTTCAGCGCCGCGTCCAGATCGCGATCGTGCGCGCCGGTGACGCCGAACACGGTCAGCATGCTCCGAAGTGGTTGCAGCACCGGCGGAATCTCGTTCGCGAAGTCGACCAGGCCGGGCAGCTTCTCGCTGATGGTGACGAACAGGCCGGTCAGGTTGGTCAGCAGTTTCATCGCGTTGCCGGATTTGCCGCCGAGGTGCTCGGCGATCTCGGCGAGGTTGCGCACCAGCGTCGAGACCAGGGCCTGCCGATCGGTGGTGTGCCGGCTCAGCTTCTCGATCGCGCCCAGCGCGGGCCCCAACCCGGTGCCCTCACCCTGGATGAAGGCCAGCAGACTCGTCGCGAACTGGTTCAGGTCTTCGGGTTCCAGCTGTGCGAGCACCGGTTGCAGGCCCTTGAACAGCGTCGTGATGTCGAACGCGGGTACGGTCTCGGAGATCTCGAAACGCGCGGCCGGATCACGCACGGCGCCCGGCTGTTCGGGCTGCTGGATGTCGAGATACCGGAAACCGGTGAGGTTCTGGAACCGGATCGCGATCTTGCTGTCGGCGAACAGCGGATGATCACGCACGACGGTGAAGCGCACGTGGGCCTGGGCGCCCGCCAGGCGCACCGCGCCCACCTTGCCGACCTGGACCCCGTACAGGCGCACGTCGTCGCCGGTGCGCAAGCCGTTCGCGTCGGTGAACAACGCTGTGTACGTGACGGTTTCGCCGTCGACCGGTCGCTCCAGCACCCGGAAGACACCGGTCAGCACCACACTCATCAGCGCCGTCGCCAGCACGACGCGCAGCAGCAGAGCACGGGTGGACATCAGCGGCCCTCCGTAGCGAGCAGCGTCGTCAGCGGAACCACCAGTCCCGGAACGATATCCAGGTCGATCGCGACATCCAGGACCGGCCCGTCCGGGCTGTCGTGGAACGCGGCGCCGATCCGGCGCAGCAGCTCGCTCAGCTCGGCCGCCGAGCGCTCCGGTGCGCTGATCGAGCCCGACACCTGATCCAGAATGAGGGTGGCCAGGGGCAGGAGTCCGGCGAAGTGCTGCTGCGAGGTGCCGAGCAGGGTCGTGACCACGGGCAGCAGTTCCGTCCGGACGCGGGTGAACATCTCGGAGAAGCGCGCGAGCCGCTCGGGCGAGGCCAGATAGCTGTTGGTGTAGGTCGCCTCCAGCACGGCCAGACCACCCGTCAGCATGGGCGGCAGTCCGGCCAGGGCCGACCCGAATCGGTGCAGCAGCACCGAGGGCGGCAACTGCTGGGTCTCGGCGAAGGCGCGCAGCGTCGCGCCGAGGGCCTGGAGCAGCGGCGTGAAACCGTCGAGGTACCGGGCCGACTTGCTCAGCAGCGCCACGAGATCCGGCGTCAGCACGTCGCCGGTGAGCGCGCCCGTCGACTTCAGCAGGGCCGCGAGCGTGGCGTCGCGGACCCGGTCGCCGCCCTCGGTCAGATCCACCGTCGACCCCTCGGTGAGCTCCGCACCGCCACGGCCGGAACGTAATTCGAGCGTGCTGATGCCGAACAGGTTGCCGGGCGCGTAGTCCAGCGACAGCGCGTCGGTCAGGCCGTAGAGCTGGGATCGGTTCAGTGTCAGCTCGAGGCGCTGCCGTCCCGGGGCCGCGGCGCGGATCGCGCGGACCTCGCCGATCCGCACACCGTCCAGGCGGACGTCGGTACCCGCTTCGACGCCCGCGCCCACCTGACCCACCAGCAAGGCCAACCGGATCTCGCCCGGCGGCTCGGTGTCCGGTGACATCCGCCAGGCCAGTGTGAGCAGCGCCGTCAGCACCAGCGCGCAGGCGCCCAGGCCGCGGGCGCGGCGGGGCCCGACTTCGGTGCCCGGCAGGTCGTAAGCAGGCATGCGATCACCCGGTGAAAGAGATGGGAGATTGGAATCCCCACAGCACGATGGTGGCGACCATGTCCAGGGCGATGATCGAGACCAGACTGGCCCGGATGGCCCGGCCCGATCCGATGCCGACCCCTTCGGGACCGCCGGTGGCGAAATAGCCCTGATAGCAGTGGATCAGCACCACCGCCACCGCGAACAGCATGACCTTCACGGTCGCGGCGATCACGTCCCAGAGCACGATGAACTGATCGAAATAGTGGTCGTAGGTGCCGGTGGGCGTGCCGTGGATCGTCGTCACGATCACCTCGCAGGAGAAGTAGCTCAGGATCAGCGCGACCACGAACGCCGGTGCGACAGCGATGATTCCGGCGATCACGCGGGTGGTCACCACGAACGGCACCGACCGGATGCCCAGCGATTCGAGCGCGTCGATCTCCTCGGAGATCCGCATGGACCCGATCTCGGCGGTCATCCGGCACCCGGCCTGCGCGGCGAACCCGACGCCGGCCGCGATCGGGGCCAGCTCGCGCGTCACCCCGAACGCCGAGATGAGCCCGCTGAGCTGCCCCAGCGACAGCAGGTTCAGCGCACTGTAGGCCTCGATACCGATGGACGCGCCCATCGCCGCGCCGAGCAGCAGCATGAGCGGGACCACCCCGCCGCCCACGATCACCGAGCCGCGCCCCCACGTCATGTCGGTGACCACCTCGACCGTCTGCCGCCGGTAGTGCACCAGCGTGTACGGCAGCGAGGACAGCACCTGCCAGACGAATCCCAGAACGAAGCCGAGGGATTCGACCGCGCGCTGCGGCCCGAGGCGCCGCCACACCCGGCGCGCGCGGCGCAGGCCGGGCGGAAGGTAGGAGGTCGCCGTCATCACGCCATCCGCACCGGAATGAACATGGTCACGACCTGGGTGATGGCGGTGTTCAGCACGGCCACGGCCGCGACCGACAGCACCACCGCGGCATTCACCCCGTCCGCCACACCGCGCGGGCCGCCCTTGGCCTCCAGGCCGCGCTGGCAGGCGATGATCACGACCAGGAAGCCGAAGATCAGCGATTTGAGCAGCGACACCCAGATGTCGAGCGGTGTGGTGAAGGAACCGAAGGACTGCCAGTAGCTGCCGGGCGTGACATCCAGCGCGGTGACGGCCACGGCGAAGCCGGAGGCGATGCCGACGAAGATGATCAGGATATTGAGCAGCGGGGCCACCAGCATCATCGCCGCGATCCGCGGGACGACCAGCCGCTGGATCGGGTCGACGCCCATCACCCGCATGGCGTCGACCTCTTCACGAATGGTCCGGGCGCCGAGGTCGGCGGCGATGGCGGCCGCGCCGGCGCCGCCGAGCAGCATCGCCGTCGCCATCGGAGCGCCCTGCTTGATGACGCCGAGCCCGCCCGCCGCGCCGATCATCGACTCGGCGCCCAGCTGGGACACGATGTTTCCGACCTGCGCGGACACGATGACGCCGAACGGAATCGCCATCAGCACCGCAGGAATCGCGGTGACCTTGATGAGAAACCAAGCCTGCGCGAGGGTTTCGTGCACCTGGAAGCGCAGCCGGACCGCCGCGACCGCCCCGGCGCAACTCGCCGCGACACCCATGCGCAAGGCCCGGCCCAGCGTGGCCAGGCTCAGCAGCACCGTCTCGGTGAAGTTCCGGCGCAGGATCCGGACCGCGGATTCGCCGTCCGTGTCGGTAAGACCGGTTCCCCGCATCCGACCTCCATGTCCGCACTACACGGCCGCTCCACCCGTGCCGTCCGAGCGACCGTAGCATGACCTGGACCACATTCTGGACACTTATCCAGAAACTTGGCCAGTTTTGCGGAACCCGGTTCCCCGGCCCCTATTTCGGCCCGCGCCGAGGCCGATACCTACACCTGCTCGCCCTGCTCCCGCCGCCGATCCAGCTCCCGCTGCCGCTCCTGCTCCTGCCGCCGCGCCTCGGCCCGCTGCTGCTCGGCCCGCTCCCGCAACCCGCGCAGAAACTCCTCATCGGCCACCGGATCCTGCGCGACATACCGCCCCGGCCGGTCGTACTCCGCATACCGCCCCGCCGACCCCGACCTCCGCGACTCGTCCACCGGCCGCCCCATGAACAACCAGAGCAGCGCCCCGATCGTCGGAACCAGAATCACGATCACCAGCCACCCACCCTTCGGCAGATGACGAATCCCCGCCTCCGGCGCGGTAATAATGTCGATCAGGCAGTACACCCACAGGGCCAGCGTGATCAAACCGACAGCCGCGTACGGCATCGCGTTACTCCTAGATTCCGGGCCGAACCTCGGCCGATGCTCCCCCGGGCCGAACCAGCCCGATCAGGGACTATACCCACCACAGGCCCGATCGCGGAGCCCGGTGAAAGCGGTTTTCGCGCTGAGGAATTGGGCGGGGGTCGGTAGGCTGACCGGCGGGACCACAGGGTGGGAGTAGTTCATGGGCGCAATCGCCAGAATCGGCGCCGTCTCGCTGGTCGGCCGGGATCCGATCGAGTTGGGGCGTTTCTATCGGGAGTTGCTGGACAGCGCGGTGCTCTTCGAATCGCCGGAGTTGATGGTGCTGCGTGGGGACGGGGTCACGCTGACCATCGGGCGCGTGAAGGATCATCGTCCGCCGGAGTGGGCTGCGACGGACGAGCCGCAGCTCGCCCATCTGGAGCTTCATGTCGCGGATCTGGACGAGGCGGAGGGCCGGGCCGTGGAGCTCGGGGCCGTCCGCGCCGAGCGGCAGCCCGAACCGGAGCACCGGCGGGTGCTACTGGATCCGGCTGGGCATCCGTTCGCGCTGACCGTGCCCGCGTTGCGCATGTGACCGAGGCCACAGAAGACTGTGGTAGCGACATTCCGCCGCCGTCACACGGCCTTATCGCGCCAGCTGAGGCGGCAACGCCCGCGATTCGGACTGTGCATCCACACAACGTTCGCCGCTGCACTGTTGTCAATGGTCAAAGAGCTGTAAAGATGCGCGGCCGTTCCCCCTCCCCTCCGCTAGCGTTGATCTGACCCCGACAGGCCGGACCGGGGTCGCAATCCATGCAAGGGAGCATGCGCATGACTGCCGTCTCTTACGCACTCGGCGCACACCACGTCGACCTCACCCGCCGCGTCGTCGTCGCCTTCCCCACCCTCGGCTCCGCACCGGGCCTGGTCCTCGAATTCGCCGCGACCCCCGGCGAAGCCGACGAATTCGCCTGCGCCGCAAGCCGCATCGGCCTCACCGTCACCGTAGACCACGCCGTCCGCACCGGCCTGCGCCCCCTCCCCTGCCGCAGCCTCTGGCACTGAGCCCGCTCCCCACCCACCCGCCGATCCGATCTGGACGGCGGCCCCGACGGGATGTAATGATGGCGAGAACAGACTAAGTTACCGGTCGGTAACAAGTGCGATGGCCGGGCTCGGCATCGCGAATCGGGGGTTGGGCGTAGTGAATTCGGTGACGATCACACTGGGGATCATCGGCGGCATCATCACCGCGGCGTGCTGGGGGCTGCTGTTCGCCGGGGTGGGGCGGATGGTGCGGGTGCTGCGGGCGGGGCAACCGGACGGGTCACGCTGGCGGCCGGTGCTCCCGCGACTCCGGACGGTCGTCGTGGAGGTCGTCGCACACTCGCGGATGAACCGGTTCCGCACGGTGGGCTGGGCGCACTGGCTGGTGATGGCCGGGTTCCTGCTCGGCATGGTCTTCTACTTCGAGTCCTACGGACAGACCTTCGACCCGGCGTTCCACTGGCCGATCCTCGGCGAGCTGTTCGCCTATCACCTGCTCGAAGAGATCCTCGGCTTCGCCACCATCATCGGGATCGTGACGCTGATCGTCATCCGGCAGCGGAACCATCCGCGCCGGCCGGACCGGGTATCCCGGTTCTCGGGGTCGAACTTCCGGGCCGCCTATCTCATCGAACTCATCGTGCTCATCCACGGCGTCGGCGACGTACTGGTCAAGGCGGGCAAGATCGCCACCTACGGCGGCGGGCACGTCGCGAGCGATCCCCTCACCTCACAGGTGGCGCGGGTGCTGCCGGCCAGCCCACTGATGATCTCGATCTTCGCGTTCGTGAAGATGGTCGCGGGCGCGGCCTTCCTGTATGTCATCGGCCGCAAGCTCACCTGGGGCATTGCGTGGCACCGGATTTCGGCGTTCTTCAACATCTACTTCAAGCGTGAGGGCGACGGCGGCGTCGCGCTGGGCGCGGCCAAACCCATGTGGTCCGGCGGCAAGATCCTCGATATGGAGACTGCCGACCCGGATACCGACGCGTTCGGTGTCGGGAAGGTGGAGGACTTCACCTGGAAGGGGTTGCTGGACTTCACCACCTGTACCGAGTGCGGCCGCTGCCAGTCCCAGTGCCCGGCCTGGAACACCGGAAAACCCTTGTCCCCCAAGCTGCTCATCATGTCGCTGCGCGACCACACCTATGCCAAGGCGCCGTATCTGCTGGCCCGGGGCGATGCGCCGCAGCACCTTTCGGAGGCGGAGCGGGCCGAGGCGGAGCGTCCGCTGGTCGGTGGCGAGGACGTCAACGGCATCATCGACCCCGAAGTCCTGTGGTCGTGCACCACCTGCGGCGCCTGCG